>NZ_JBFAPT010000012.1:0-3952 GCF_040676845.1 Nonomuraea sp. NPDC049504 | reverse complement strand
ACCGGCCGGTCTGTGCGGCCGGTCTGTGCGGCCGGTCTGTGCGGCCGGTCTGTGCGGCCGGTCTGTGCGGCCGGTCTGTGCGGCCGGTCTGTGCGGCCGGTCTGTGCGGCCGGTCTGTGCGGCCGGTCTGTGCGGCCGGTCTGTGCGGCCGGTCTGTGCGGCTTGCCGAAGCATTTGCGAGCCCATAGCCATTGACGCGCCGTTCGCGGAAAGCATCCCGGTGTGCGGAACGTCGAAACGGTGCTGGCCGGTCTGGACGCCGCCAGGCCCGGCCTGGAGGAGCTCTACCGCGACCTGCACGCCCACCCGGAACTCAGCCACCAGGAACACCGCACCGCCGCCAAGGTGGCCGACGAGCTGCGCGCGCTGGGCTACGAGGTGCACTGTGGCATCGGCGGCACCGGCGTCGTGGGCGTGCTGCGCAACGGCGCGGGCCCGTGCGTGCTGTCCCGCGCGGAGCTTGACGCCCTGCCGCTCGAGGAGGAGACCGGCCTCCCGTACGCGAGCACCGCGACCGACGCCGGCGGCCGCCCGCTCATGCACGCCTGCGGCCACGACCTGCACATGGCCTGTCTCCTGGGCGCCGCCCGGCTGCTGTCACAGGCCACCGGCGCCTGGCGGGGCACGCACGTCGCCCTGTTCCAGCCGGCCGAGGAAACCGGCGACGGCGCCCGCGCGATGCTCGCCGACGGGCTGACCGAGCGCGTGCCCAGGCCGGAGGTGTGCCTGGCCCAGCACGTGCTGCCCTATCCCGCCGGCCAGGTGCTGACCCGCCCCGGCGCGGTGCTGTCGGCCGCCGACGACTACCGCGTCACCCTGTACGGCCGCTCGGCCCACGCCTCCGCCCCCGACCGGGGCGTCGATCCGGTGGTGCTGGCCTCGATGCTGGTCGTGCGGCTGCAGACGGTCGTCGCGCGGGAGGTGAGCGCGCTGTCCCCGGTGGTGCTCACGGTCGGCAGCATCCATTCCGGTACGAACCCCAGCAACATCCCGGAGCGGGCCGAGATCCAGATCAACGTGCGGACGTACCGGGAGGACGTGCGGCGGCGCGTCAAGGACGCCGTCACCCGCATCGCCCGCGCGGAGAGCGCCGCATCCGACGCCCCTAGGCCGCCGGAGATCGACCACTTCGGCATGTTCCCGCCCACGGTCAACGACGAGGCGGCCACCGCGAAGGTCGCCGCCGCCTTCGCCGCCCGCTTCGACGGCCGGGCGGTGCCGCTCGACCTGCAGACGGCCAGCGAGGACTTCAGCGAGATCCCTGACGCGTTCGGGGTGCCGTACACGTACTGGGCGTTCGGCGGGGCGGATCCGGCCGCGTACGAGGCGGCGGCCGGGCGCGACACGATCGCCGCCGACGTCCCCGGCAACCACAGCACCCGCTTCGCCCCGCCGATCCGGCCCACGTTGGACACCGGCGTGCAGGCGGCCGTGGTCGCGGCCCTCGCCTGGCTCGCCCCCTGAACCTTCGACATGCTGAACCGCCAAGAGCACCGGGACGTTTCTCGTCTTTCACCACAAACTCCAGCAAAAGCCCATTGACTAACGGATGCCGTGGACGACGAGATCGGCCGCACCGCCACCTCAGGCCACTTCTGGATTCAACGCCCCCGAGACCGCGCGGCGGCCAGGCCGGGCGGCGGCTCTTGGCCGATCATGCCTGGTCATACCGGATGTCGCGGGTCGGGCTCCCGATGGCGGACGCGGCTGCGGGGCAGCTCGCAAGTCCTCGCGAAGGGCCATTTTTCGCGCTAAATGAAAAGCCACATGTCCCGAAAAATCGGTAAATGTGGCTGCGCTCGCGACGCCCGCCTTATCGGGAAATGATTGTCGTTATTGCCGCGCACACGTACGCTGTCCCTGACCTTTCAAAGAAAGGACAGCTGGTGCGCAAGGCCCTGATCCCGTTACTTGTCACCATCCTGGTGGTGTTCTCGGCCCAGCAACTCCTCACCCCCGTCCTCGCCCCGCTCTCCCGCGAGCTGCACCTGACCGAGACCCAGCTCGGGCTCGTCGTCACCGCCGCCGCCACGTCCCTGACCATCGCCAGCCCGCTGTGGGGCATGGCGCTGCGGCGGCTCGGGTTACGCCTGGTGCTGCTGTGCGGGCTCGGCCTGGCGACGGCGGGCATGACCGGGTTCGGGGTCGTCGCCGCGGTGGGGCTCGACGGACACCTGTCCTCCCCCGTGCTGTTCGGCCTGCTGCTGGTGACCCGCAGCCTGCTCTTCGGCGCGGGCCTGGCCGCGCTGCCGGTGTCCACGCTCGCCGTCGCCGCCGCGAGCACCACCACGCAGGCCGAGCGCACCCGCGCCACCGGGCTGATCGGCGCCGCGCAGGGACTCTCCCTGGTACTCGGACCGGCCGGCGGCGGCGCGCTGGCCGTGGTCTCGCTCATGCTGCCGCTCTACCTGGCGCCCGTCGTGTGCCTGCTGCTCACGGTGTGGGTGCTGGTCACCGTACGGCCGCCGGCGGCGCCCGCTCCCCCGCCCGAGCAGCCGGTGGCGCGGCTGCGCCCGTGGGACGCGCGCATGTGGCCGCTGCTCGCGATCGGCTTCTGCCTCTATGTGTCGCTCGGCCTGGTGCAAGTGATCGTCGGCTTCCTGCTGGCCGACCGGCTCCACCTGGGGCCGCAGGAGACGGCGGGGGCGGTGGGCGTCACGCTGGTCGCGGCCGGGCTGGTGCTCGTGGCCGTGCAGGGCGCGCTCATCCCGGTGCTGCGCTGGCCGGTGCTGCGGCTGATGCGGGCCGGTGCCCCGCTCACGGCGGCGTCGTTCGCGCTGCTCGCCGCGGCGGACACGCTCTGGCTGATCGTCGCCGCGTTCGTGCTGCTGGGGCTGGGGCTCGGGCTGGCGGCGCCGGGCTTCACCGCCGCGCCGACCCTGGTGGCGGGGCCGGGCCAGCACGCCTCGGTGGCGGGGCTGGTCAACGCCACGATCGGCACCACGTTCATCGTCGGCCCGCTGCTCGGCACCGCCCTGTACGAGGTCGCCGCCGTCCTGCCGATCCTGACCGCGCTGGGCGCCGCGACGACGGCGCTCGCGCTGAGCTGGCTCTCCCCCGCCGTCCGCCAGGCCGTCCCCGTGACGCCCTAAGGGCAGGCGGGGCAGCCTGCCCCGGCCGCCAGCCTCGACGCCGTCTCCTCGATCAGGGCGACCCGCTCGTCCGGTGGCCCGGCCGGCACGTCGATGAGGTGGTAGCCGAACGCCCGGTAGGTCTTCTCGTGGAGGCTTTCGAACTCCAGGGACTCCTCGAAGGTGATCCTTCGGGCGTCGGTCGGCTCGCAGAAGCCGAGGTTGCGGACGAAGAAGACATGCCGGTCGTAGACCTCTTCCCGGGCCAGCCGCTCGATCTCGGCGGTCAGGGCGGGCGGGACGGGGTGGCCGACGTACGTGGCGAGCGCGTGGGTGCAGACGGGCGACCGGTCGAAGAACCGCACGGCGACCCCGCCCGGGCCCCTCGCGCCCTCGCCCGGAGGCCCGCCCGGGCCCGCGTCCGCCTGCTCCTGCCTGCGGCGCTGCAGGTCGGCGACCTTGGCGATGAAGGCGGGGCGGGTCCACGGCTCGGCGTCGCCGCGGGCCTGCTCGGCCGCGATGACCGCGGTGGCCGCCTCCTCGACGGTGACGTGGCCGCGCGCGGCCAGGCCGCGCAGGATCGTGGTCTTCCCGGCCCCGGGGGTGCCGGTGAGGATGTAACGCATCGTCCTCACATGATCGCAGGGGTGGGCGCGGCGGCCCACCCCGGGGGTGTGCGGTCAGATCTCGTCCACACTGCTCGGCTCGCGCCGGGACAGATCGATGCCGAGCTCCTCCGCCGCGCGGAAGACGTCCTCGTCGGTGTCGCGCATCTCGATGGACGAGCCGTCGCTGGAGAGCACCTCGACGTTGAGGCACAGCGACTGCATCTCCTTGATCAGCACCTTGAACGACTCGGGAATGCCCGGCTCGGGGATGTT
>NZ_JBFAPT010000011.1:0-294715 GCF_040676845.1 Nonomuraea sp. NPDC049504 | reverse complement strand
GGCGTCAACGGTCGGCGCGGGGCCGGCGCGGGGCCGGCGAGCGGCGGCGGTGTCGGCCGTCGGCGTGGTCGGTCGGTCGTCAGACGAGGCCCACCATGAACCCTTCGTCCTTGACGCCCCAGTAGGCGGCCGGGCGGTACTGGCGCATGGCCTGCTCGATGACCGGGATGTACTTGGGGTTCGAGCCGAGCGGCAGCCGGTAGCCGTTCTTGACGGTGTGGAACTCCCACAGGTGCTCCATCTCCGGGTGCCGCTGCCGGAAGCCGGGGTCGGCGGGGAACAGGTCGAGCCTGACCATCGTCTTGCGGAAGATGTAGTCGGCGAGCTTGACGCGGCGCTGCTGCGTACGCGAGATGCCCACCCCCGCCAGCTCCTGCCACGCCGCCGCCCAGGGCCGTCCCTGGGGGTCGTCCCAGCGCACGCCGTGGGCGTCGAAGACCAGCTGGCGCGGGCGGGTCAGCTTCTTCCAGGTGAAGACCGGGAGCAGGCCGATGAGCAGGAAGATCGCCCCCACGATGCCGACGGCCACGGCGGCGCCCGAGCCGCCCGTGGTCTGCCCGGTCAGCGCCGAGACCACGGCGAGGAGCCCGATCCCGCCCGCGACCGACGCGCCGATCACCGACTTGGTCTTGGTGTCGCGGGCCACGTCGATGATCACGGGAGGCGGCGGGGCGGATGGTCCTGGCGGGGGATAGGGCGGGTTGTGGGGGCCGTACGTCATGACATGTCACGTTAACGGGCGTGAGCAGGGGAGACGTCATGCTTCAGGGTTTCGCGAAGCGTGTCCGGGCCGCCGTACGACATCACCCGGACGGGGGAGGCGAAGAGGCCGGTCCTCCGCGAAAGTCGTGACCGCACTTCACGCCGATCTCGTCAGGAGACGATATGCGTACGTACGCACGCGCCGCCGCAGCCCTCGCCCTCACCGCCACCCTCACGACCGGCCTCGCCCCCGCCGCGAGCGCCGCCCAGGACGGCACGATCACCACCGCCTCCATCAAGGGCTGGGCGCGGATGCACTTCCCTGCTCCGGGCAACGACGTACAGGTCACGGTGGACGCGCACGGTGAGTACACCGAGCGCAGCCCCGTCTTCCCCACGCGCGCGTGGGGCACGTTCCGCATCTATCACGCGGTCGAGGAGCCGGGGAAACCTCGGATGGTGAACTGGGGCGAGCTCCAGGTCGACTGCCTGACCACCGGCGGCCCCGTCGCGACCGTCACCGGGATCCTGGTGAAGGCCGCTCCCGGCGGGCCGTGGGAGGACATGGTGGCGCGGAAGGTGCGCCTGGGCGTGAGCTTCTACGTCACCGCCAAGGGCACCGGCCGCATCGGGCTGTCGGGGGCGACCGCGCCCGGGGAGCCGCTGCTGACCAAGTGCATGGCTCCCGCCCCAGACGCGCCGGTGATCAAGGGTGGGTACGTGCTCAAGGACAAGCGGTGACGTGTTGTGTGACAGAACGTCTGCGGTGCCGAAAGTCGGTGGTCGGTAGTATCTCGGTATGAGTGATGAGCCCGTGACCGACCACAACCTCGGCTGGACGCTCGGCGTGCTGCTGCGCGCCTACCAGAGCACGGTCGTCACGGTGATCGGCGACCTGCCCCACGGCCCGCGCGGCTACCAGACGCTCGCCGCCGTGGTGAGCGGCCGGCATCCGACCCAGCTCTCCCTGGCGTCCTTCCTCGGCATCGACCGCACGGTGCTGACGTACCTCGTGGACGACCTGGTCGAGGCGGGGCTGGTGGAGCGCAGGCTCAACCCGTCCGACCGGCGGCAGCGCCGCATCGTGGCCACCGGCAAAGGCGTGAGCGTCTACGAGGACCTCGAACGCCGCGTGGGCGACGCCGAGGACCGCCTGCTCGGCGCGCTGTCGGCGGACGAGCGCGAGGCGTTCATGAGCATGTTGCGGCGGGTGGCGTGTGACGCGAGCGACATCGAGCCGGCGAGGGACCCGTGCGAGGCGGCCGAGGAGATGCTGGCCGACTGACGCGGGAATGTGCCCGACTGATCCGTGGTTGTGCAACTCGTCTGGCGCGTAGATAGTCTTCGCGACAACATATCTTGAGGAGGGCACCATGCCTGACTACGGCCACGAGCTCACGTTCGGCACCTTCATCACCCCCGCGAACTCCGCGCCGAAGGAGGTCGTCGGCCTGGCACAGGAGTCCGAGGCCGCGGGGCTCGACCTGGTCACCTTCCAGGACCACCCCTACCAATCGGGCTTCCTCGACACCTGGACGCTGCTGTCCTACGTCGCCGCCAAGACCGAACGCGTCCACCTGTCCGGCAACGTCATCAATCTGCCGCTGCGCCCGCCCGCCGTGCTCGCCCGGGCGGCGGCCAGCCTCGACCTGCTCAGTCATGGACGGTTCGAGCTGGGGCTGGGAGCAGGTGGGTTCTGGGACGCGATCGAGGCCATGGGCGGGCGCCGGCTCAGCCCTGGCCAGGCCGTGGACGCGCTCGGCGAGGCGATCGACGTCATCCGCGGGCTGTGGGAGGCGGACAACCGGTCGCTGTTCCGGGTGGACGGGACGTACTACCAGGTAGACGGGGCCAAGCGGGGGCCTGCTCCGGCGCACGACATCGGCATCTGGCTGGGGGCGTACAAGCCGAAGATGCTCCGCCTCACCGGCGCCAAGGCCGACGGGTGGCTGCCCTCGCTGCCGTACATCAAGAGCCTGGACGAGGTCACCCGCTCCAACGCGATCATCGACGAGGCCGCTGAGGCCGCCGGGCGGGAGCCCGCGGCGGTGCGGCGGCTGCTCAACATCGGCGGCCGGTTCGACTCCACCCGCGGTGACCGCCTCCTCGCCGGGCCGCCCGAGCAGTGGGCCGAGCAACTGGCCGCGCTCACCCTCGAATACGGCTTCTCCGGCTACATCGTGATGGCCGACGACGCCGGCACGATCAGGACGTTCGGCGAAGAGGTCGCGCCCGCCACCCGCGCGCTCGTGGCGCAGGAGCGCGCCCGATGACCACCCGGTACGCCCACCCCCTCCGCCTCGGCCTCCTCCTCACCGGCACCACTCCCGGCACGGCGGCCGACCTGGCCCGGCTGGCCGAGGAACTGGGCTACGACCTGATCACCTTCCAGAACGAGCCTGCGACCTCCGGCGATGGGGACGAGGCGGCGGGTCTGGACGCGTGGACGTTGATGAGCTGGGTGGCAGGTCGGACGGACCGCATCACGCTCGCCGCGATCACCGCGCCCGCTGCGAAGCCCGCCACGTCGCAGGACACAGCGCCCGCCGCCGTGCCGGCCGGCGCGGCCGGCACAGTGCCCACCGTGACCGCGCGGGCCGCCGCGAGCCTTGATCTGCTCACGGGCGGGCGGGTCGAGCTGGGGCTGCTCGCCGGCGCCGACACCGGGGAGGCGGCCGACATCGTCCGCGGCATCTGGTCGGCCGCCGAGCGCTCGCCCTTCCGTCATGACGGCGAGCACCACCGGGTGCCGGGCGCGGAACGCGGCCCCGCCCCCGCCCACGACATCCCGCTCTGGATCGCCGGCGAGCCCGGCCACGAAGTGCTCCGCCTCGCCGCCCACAAGGCCGACGCCTGGCTCTTCACCGCGTCCGGCCAGGACGCCGACGCGGCGCCCCCAGCAGGAGGCGCGGGTGGCCGGCTGGTCAGCGCGGTCACTGCGGCGAACGCCGTCATCGACGAGGCGGCCGAGGCGGCGGGGCGCGATCCACGCGAGATCCGCCGGATGGTCCAGGTCACCGGCGAGGCGACGGCGGCCGGACTACTGCCCCTCATCGAGGACGCCGGAGTCGGCACCATCCTGCTGGCCACCGACGACCCCGACACGATCAGACGGTTCGCCGAGGAGGCCGCCCCGGCCCTGCGGGCGGCGGCGCAGGAGACGGCGACGCAGGTCAAGAGCCTGTTCGTGCGCAAGCATCGCCACGCCGGCATCGACTACGACGCCGTCCCCGCGAGCCTGGCCGCCTCGGCCGTGGAGCCGGGCGACCCCGGCTACGCCCGCGTGCGCTCGACGTACCTCAGAGGCGGATCCCCCGGGCTGGTCCTGCGCCCAGGCACGCCGGACGAGGTGAGCGAGGCCGTGCGGTACGCCCGCACGCAGCCGGTGAAGCTGTCGATCCGCAGCGGCGGCCACGGCATCAGCGGCCGCTCGACCAACCACGGTGGCATCGTCATCGACCTGTCCCGCCTGCACGCCATCGACGTCCTCGACAAGGGCACCCGGCGGGTCCGCATCGAGCCGGGCGCGCGCTGGAGCGACGTGGCCGCCGCGCTCGCCCCGCACGGCTGGGCGCTCAGCTCGGGCGACTACGGCGGCGTCGGGGTGGGCGGGCTGGCGACGTCCGGCGGTATCGGGTGGTTCGTCCGCGAGCACGGCCTGACCATCGACCACCTCAGAGCCGTGGAGATGGTGCTGGCCGACGGCACGCGCGTGCGGGCCGACGAGGAGGAGAACACCGAGCTGTTCTGGGGCGTGCGCGGCGCGGGCGCGAACTTCGGCATCGTCACGGCGTTCGAGTTCGAGGTGGACGAGGTGGGCGACGTCGGGTTCGCGCAGTTCGTCGTGGACGCCACCGACACGGCGGGCCTGCTGGAACGCTGGGGCGCCGCCATGGAGGCCGCGCCGCGCGACCTGACCAGCGCCCTCATCATCGGCCGCGCCCGGCCGGGGCAGCCGCTCATGGGCCAGATCATGGCCGTGGTCGACTCGGACGACGCCGAGACGATCGTCGCCAGGCTGCAGCCCATCGCCGCCGCCGCGCCGCTGCTCGACTACTCCATCCAGGTGCTGCCGTACGACGCGGTCATGCACGTGCCGCCCGCCGCGCACGAGGGTCAGGGCGAGCCGGTGACCAGGTCGGGGCTGGCCGACCACCTCACGCCCGAGCTGGCCGCGGCGGCGCAGCGGCTGGTGGCGAGCGGCCAGACGTACTTCTTCCACGTCAGGGGCATCGGCGGCGCCTCGCGTGACGTGCCGTGGGACGCCACCGCGTACGCGGGCCGCTCGGCCAGCTTCCAGCTCGTCGCGTTCGGCCACAGCCGGCGCGGCCTGGACGCCGCCTGGGACGCCATGCTCGGCCACTTCTCCGGCCTCTACATCAACTTCGAGACCGACCAGCGCCCCGAACGCCTGCTCCAGGCCTACCCCGAGCCCACCCTGCGGCGGCTGCGGGAGCTGAAGCGCCGCTACGACCCGGGCAACGTCTTCCGCGACAACTTCGCCATCGAGCCATGAGCGGGGCTCACGCGAGGTCCCACAGCAGCCGGTAGTAGGCGAGACGTACGGGGTCGGGCTCGATCCCGTACCCCTCGTACAGGCCGGCGTCGTGGCCGGGCCCGAAGTCGTGGTCGAGGCTCCACGCCGCCACCGCGAGGTCGGCCCACCGGTCGGCCACGCCGAGCGAGCCGAGATCGACGTGCGCGGCGAACGCGCCGTCGTCGTGCAGCAGCGTGTTGGGGACGCACGCGTCGCCGTGGCAGACGACCGGCCGGTCGAGCGGCGGCGGGTGTTCGATGATCGCGCGGGCCTCGTCGAGGCCGAGGTGGCGGTGCTCGGGCGACCAGTCGTCCGGTCCCTCCCCGTCGGCGAACCGCTCCCGGGCGCGCCGCAGCCGTCGTTCGACACTCCAGTCGTACGGGCACGCGCTCGTGGGCAGCGTGTCGTGCAGCAGCCGCAGCCCGCGCCCGATCGCCCGCGCCGCCACCTCGGGCTCGCCCCGCCACCGCTCGTTCACGGCCGAGGTGCCGGGCACGGCGGCCGTCACCAGCCACTCCTCGCCAGGGCTGGTGCCGTGCTCCAGCACCGGTGGCACGGCGACCCAGCGGGACGCCCACGCCAGCCGCTCGGCCTCGGCCATCAGGTCGATCTCCGGCGTGCCCGCGGCGACCCACTTCGCGTAGCGCACCACGGCGCCGTCGAGCCGGTACGTCAGCCCGCCCAACTCGTTGCGCCACACCAGCGTGACGGTGTCGTCGCCGGCCAGCTCGGCGATCACGGCGGGGACCTCGGTGCTCACAAGCACGTGATCATGGCAGCGGCGAGCCGGCCGATGCCACCGGTTTTCGCGATTCGTGCACGCCGTGCATACATGCGCGTCGTGTAAGTTTTGCGCTGAAGGACGTGCCGAACGCTGACGGGCCAGCCCGAGCCCGGGAACAGGATGCGCCGATGAGCAACGACAGCCTCACCGAGGAGACCCCCGCCGCCAACCCCACCGCGATGCGCAGGATCCTGCCCGCCGGGATGGTGGAGCGCGGCGGGTGCCCCTTCGACCCGCCCCCCGGGCTGGTCGAGCGGCGCGGCAAGGGCGCCGTCCAGCCGCTGCCGCTGCTCAACGGGGCCGAGGCGTGGCTGGTGACGGGGTTCGACGAGGCCCGTACGGTGCTCGCCGACCCGCGCTTCAGCGCCGACAGGATGCGGCACCGCGAGGCCACGTCCCTGCAGCCGCACGAGGTCGAGGCGCTCAAGGCCGGCACCCTGCCGCAGGGCCCGGCCATCGAGACCCGCGAGGACGGCTTCTTCGTCTTCATGGACCCGCCCGAGCACACCAGGATCCGCAGGCTGCTGACCGGCCAGTTCACCGTGCGGCGCATGAAGGCCCTGGAGTCGCGCGTCACGGACATCGCCGTCGAGCACATCGAGGCCATGAAGGCGGCCGGCGACCACGCCGACCTGGTGTCGGCGTTCGCGCTGCCGCTGCCCTCGCTGGTCATCTGCGAGCTGCTCGGCGTCGACTACGCCGACCGGGCCGAGTTCCAGGAACGCACGGCCATCTCGCTCAACTCCAACACCCCGCCCGAGGAGCGGGCCAAGGCCGGGGCCGAGCTGTACGCGTTCATGCAGGGCCTGGTCGCGGCCAAGCGCGCCGAGCCGGGCGACGACCTGCTGTCGGGGCTCATCCACGAGGCCGAGCCACCGCTGACCGACGGCCGGCTCGTGGACATCGCGCTCGTCCTGCTCGGCGCCGGTCACGAGACGACCGCGAACATGCTGGGGCTCGGCACGTTCGCGCTGCTGGAGAACCCCGGCCAGCTCGACGCGCTGCGCGCGGACCCGTCGCTGATCGACAACGCGGTCGAGGAGCTGCTGCGCTACCTCAGCATCATCCAACTCGGCGTCAGCCGCGTCACCACCGAGCCGGTGACCCTCGGCGGCGTGGACATCCCCGCGGGCGCCACCGTCGTCGTCGCCACGCCCGAGGTCAACCGCGACCCGCAGCACTGGCCCGACCCCGACCGCCTCGACGTGCTCCGCCCGCGCACCTCCCACCTGGCCTTCGGGCACGGCGTCCACCAGTGCCTGGGACAGCAGCTCGCCCGGGTCGAGATGCAGATCGGGCTGCGCGAGCTGATCACCCGCCTGCCGGGCCTGCGCCTGGCGGTGCCCGCCGACCAGGTGCCGTTGCGCAACGAGATGCTCATCTTCGGCGTGCACTCACTGCCGGTCGCCTGGTCCTAGATCCCTTGCGCGGCCTGCCTGCGATACCTGCCGGGCGACACCCCGAACTCCCGCTTGAACGCCTTGGCGAACGCGAACTCCGAGGAGTAGCCGCCACGTTCGGCGACGACCCGCAGCGGGAGGTCGCTCGTGGCCAGCAGGCGGCCGGCGACCGTCATGCGCCACCAGGTGAGGTAGGCCAGCGGCGGCCGGCCCACGACCGTCGTGAAGCGGCGCGCGAAG
Source organism: Nonomuraea sp. NPDC049504 (assembly GCF_040676845.1). Classification (NCBI taxonomy): domain Bacteria; kingdom Bacillati; phylum Actinomycetota; class Actinomycetes; order Streptosporangiales; family Streptosporangiaceae; genus Nonomuraea; species Nonomuraea sp. NPDC049504. Next base: position 287,052 of record NZ_JBFAPT010000011.1, on the reverse strand, counting down.
GCCGCGCGTGACAGGCCGGCCCGCGCGCCGAGCTCCTCCACCGTCCAGGAGCGGGCGGGATCGCCGTGGAGGGCGTGCAGGGCGTCGGAGATCGCCGGGTCGGTCAGCGCGGCGCCCCACCCGGTGGCCGCCTGCCCGGCGTGCTCGTGCAGCCAGGCGCGCAGGACGTAGAGCAGCAGCGCGTCGAGCAGCGCCGGCACCAGCGCGTCGGAGCCAGGGCCAGGGCGCTCCAGCTCGGCGCCCAGCAGGTCCACGGCGGAGCGGAGCGCCGGATTCGTGCCGATCCTGGCCGGCAGGTGGACGACGTCGGGGAGCCCGGTGAGCAGCGGGTGCGCCCGCGCCCGGTTGAGCCGGTAGGCGCCGCACAGCATGAGCGTGGCCGGGCCCGTGCCCTGCGGGGGCTCCTCGCTCAGCGTCCACGTGCCGTCCTGGTCCTGGACGACGTCGATCAGCGGCGTCGCGGGATCGTCCGCGATCGCGTGCCCGCGTCCGTGCGGGAGGAACACCACGTCGCCGGGGCCGAGCGGGATCTGCTCCCCATCGGGCGGCAGGAGCCGGCAGGAGCCTTGCAGGATGACGTGGCAACCGGCCCCGTCGGAGGGGGCGAACCGCATGCCCCAGGGCGCGGACATGAGCGTGCGCGAGGAGTGGGGGACAATCCACGCACGAACGGTGCTCTTTCACGAACTCGGTGGCCCCGACGTCCTGAAGATCGAGGACGTCCGGCTCGACGCCCCCGGCCCCGGTGAGGTCCGTGTCCGGGTCGAGGCGATCGGGCTCAACCGCGCCGAGGCGCTCTTCCGCGCCGGTACGTACTACTACCAGCCCGCTCTTCCCGGCTCCCGGCTCGGCTTCGAGGCGGCCGGGACGGTGGAGGAGGTCGGGCCGGAGGTCGCGGGCTTCGCGCCGGGCGACGCGGTCAGCATCCTGAGCGATCAGGAGATGTCACGCCATGGCGTGTACGCCGACCGCGTCAACGTCCCGGCCGGGTGCCTCCTGCCCTCTCGGGTCGACCCGGTCACCGGTGCCGCCTTGTGGACCACGTACCTGACCGCGTACGGCGCCCTGGTCGAAGCAGGCCGCATCAACCCCGGCGACGGCGTCGTCATCACCGCCGCGTCCAGCGGCGTCGGGCTCGCGGCCATCCAGATCGCCAACCACCTCGGCGCCGTTCCCATCGCCGTCACCCGGACCGCCGCCAAGTCCGCGCGGCTGCTGCAGGCCGGCGCCGCCCACGTCATCGCGGCCGACGAGGACGATCTCGCCGGCCGGGTGGCCGCCGTCACCGGGGGCCAGGGGGCGAGGGTCGTCTTCGACGCCGTGGCAGGGCCCGGCCTGAGCGAGCTGGCCGAGACCGTGGCCGCCGACGGCCTGCTGATCGTGTACGGCTGGCTCGACCCCCGGCCCGCGCCGCTGCCCATGAACTGGCCGATCACCGTCCACGGCTACCACGTCGGCCTCGTCACCGCCGACCCCGGCCGGATGAAGCGCGCGCGAGCCCTCATCGAAGCCGGACTCCGTGCCGGGACGCTGAAGCCCGTCATCGACCGCACCTCCGACCTGGCGGACATCGTCGAGGCGCACCGCCACCTGGAGTCGAACACCCAGATCGGCAAGATCGTGGTGACCGTCCGGCACTGAGGCCGGCTTACGGGGTTCGGCCCAGACCTATTGCAGCGAGTTGACCGACACGGGCGGTTTCGGCTGGGACAGTCGCGGCGTGGAGAGTGTGCGACTTGTGGCGCGGTTGCGGCGGGGTGGGGTGTTGTGGCCCGGTTCCCGGGCGGCCGGGGTCGATGTGGGGCGGCTGGCGGTGCCCGGTCTGGTGGTGTTCGCGCCACTGGCGTGGTTCGCGGGGCTGGCCGCTCTGCCCATGGTCGGGTCGGTGGCCGTGGTCAACGGTGAGCTGGTGCTGGCCGAGGATCCCGGGCCGTGGCAGCCGGGCTGGATGGCGGGGGTCGCGGTCGTGGTGGTGGCGGCGTACGCGGTGGTGTCGGGCGCCACGACGCTCCTGGCCGCGGCGCGGCAGACCGGGCGCCAGGCCGAGCCGGCGGCGGCGCTCGGGATGGCGGTGCGGCGGTGGCCGGCGCTGCTCGCGGTCACCGCGATCACGGTGCTCGGCGCGGCGGCGGTGGTGGGCGCGGGGATGGGGGTGCAGGTGGCCGTCCGGTGGGAGTTCCTCTCCTGGCTCACGGCGGGCGGGCTGGCGCTGGCCGCCTCGCCGGTCCTGCTGGCCGGGCCGGTGCTGGTGCTCGAACGGCGGGGGCCTGTCCAGGCGGTCGGGCGGGCGTACCGGCTGGCCGTCGAGGGCACATGGCCGGACGTGATCGCGCTGCTCACCGGGGCGGTGCTCGTGCCCGCCCTCGCCGTACGGGCCGCGCTGTGGGCTCTGGACGCCGTCCCCGCCCCGCTGGCGATCACCTTCACCGCCGCCCTGGCCGTGACCGTGCTGCCGTTCCAGGCGAGCGTCCTCACCCGCGCCTACCTGCAACGGCTGGCGTGGCGGCACACCGCGCTCCAGGACTCGGCCGTCTTCCCGGAGACCGTCGCACTCAAGGACATCCCCTCGTGCCAGAACGGCCACCCAGAGCCGGCAGGGACCTGGCTGTGGCGGTTGGTGGCCGCCGTCCTCCTGCCCGCCGTCCTGTACGCGATGACCGCCACCGCGAACCTGCTCGACCGCCCCGAGCTCCACCAGCGACCGGTCACGGCCGTCTCCGACCCGGCCGCCGCGCACCTGACCGGCGACGGCCGGCTCCTGCTGCTCCTGGATGACCTGGACACCCCGCCGACCCTGCTGGCCTGCACGGACCCCGCCTGCACGGACACCGCCACCGTCTACGCCGGCCCGGCGGGCGAGGACCTGTGGCGGGACGTGGCCTCGGCCCCCATGCCCGGCGGCCGGCTGCTGCTGGCCTCGTGGGCCACCACCGACGGCGGCGCCGGGCGGCTGGACCTGCTGCTGTGCGACGCGAAGAGCTGCACCAGGCCGCGGGGCACGGCGGGGCGGGTGTCGGCGGGGCCGCACGAGTTCGCGCTGGCGGTGGCCGCTCGGCCCGGCGGCGGCGGGCTGGTGCTGGCGCACGCGGGCGAATCGGGCGCCGGGAAGCCGGGGGAGCAGACGGTGGCGTTCACCTCCTGTGCGGACCTGGCCTGCGCCACGCCGGTCACCCGGCAGGCGGCGGTGCTGAAGGTGCCGGCGTACCTGGACAAGGAGGACGGCTTCGCGCTCGCCGTCGCCCCCGACGGCCGGCCGGTCGCCGCCCAGCTCGACGCGACGACCGGTGCCGTGCACGTCGTCTCCTGCCAGGACGCCGCCTGCGAGCGGGCCACCGTGAGCACGCCCGTGCGCGGCTCGGCGGCGCCGGCGCGGGGCTTCGCCCTGGGGACGCCCCGGTCCGGGCTCGCGCTGGCGATGCGGCGGGACGGGCGGCCGGTGATCGCGTACCAGGCGGGCGCGGGCGGCGCCGTCACGCTGCTCGACTGCCGCACCGCCGACTGCCCGGACGGGCGGACGACGCGGCTGTCCGAGGCCGTCCACGGCCCGCCCGTGCTGGTGCTCGACCGGGCGGGCCGGGCCCTGGTCGCCTACCAGGACGTGACCCGCGACAGGATCGCCCTCACCTCGTGCGCCGCCACCCGCTGCGGCACGGTCCCTGTCGCCAGGCTGAACGGCGCGGGCGGCCGCCTGGCGATGACCCTGGACACCGCCGGACGGCCGATCCTCGCCTGGACCGCCGCCCACGACCGCGACGGCGGCCACGTCCTGGTCAGCACCCTGCTCGACCCGTGAGAGCCGGGCAGGGAGGACACCGCTCCTTGTCCCGCTCGCGCGGCACCTCCCTCGCCCGCCGGGGCGCCGACGCCCGCCACCACCTTCTCGCGTCCCTCCACGACGACATCGTGGTGAACCCTCGCGGACGTCCTCGAGGTGCTCCTCCGCCGCCGATCGGACAGCGTCAGATGCGCAGCAGCGGCGGCCAGGTCAGCGGCCCGACCTCGCCGTCGGCCTCGAGGCCCTCGGCCTGCTGGAACCCGCGGACCAGCTCCACCAGCTGGTCGTCGCAGAGCGTCGACGTCAGCCAGCCCTCCAGCCCGTCCGCGACCTGCGCGTACGCGGCCGGCGGGACGTGCCCGCGGGCGAACAGGCACCCCCTGACGGTCTTGACGTCGAAGTTGTCGTCGCCGAGCCGGACCAGCGGCAGTTGCTTCACGATGTCCTCCGTCCAGGACCCTCCGGGGCCGGGGCCTCCAGGGGAGGGCGTGTCGCCGACGAGGGCCGCGACGGCCGCCCTGAAGTCGTTCATGTCGATCGAGTGGGGGTCGGGCTTGGAGGTGTTGACCTCCCGGTGCGCCTTGACGCGCGAGGCGGGCAGCCCGAACTCGCGGCACAGCTCCGCGCACAACTTCCGGTACGCGTCCAGCTGCTCGGCCGGCCACGGCTGGGAGCCGTCGTTCTCCGCCTCGATGCCGATGGAGCTGGAGTTGTCGTGGAAGGCCGACGTGGAGGGCGCGTTGTGCCAGCACCGGCCTGCGGCGATCACGTAGATGTGACCGGACCGGCCGAGCCCGAAGTGGGACAGCGGCCCCTCGAGGTCGGGCCGCCCGTCACGGACGACCGCGAGCGAGGGGTAGTCGCCGCCGCCCGCGGGCCCCGCGGTGTGGTGGCAGACGATGCCCTGAACTTCGGGCTGGGGGCCGTGGCCGCGGCCACGCCAGCCGGACACCTCGGTCACCGGATGCCCGGTGCGCCGGGCGACGTCGGCGAGCTGGGTCAGGAAAGGCATCGAGGACCTCCGTGGTGCGTCTCGATGATGCTCACAACCTTCGGTGTTGGAGGACAAGACGACCGCGTCATCGCGGTGCACGGCCGCCGCGGGGGATGGGCGGCCGGTGGCCTCGCCGGTGTGGCGGGCGCTTACAGATCACTAGCACGCGGTACCCGAGCGCGACCGGAAAATGCGCAGAAATCACAGCGCCGGAGGTCAGGGCCGTACGGCGCCGATCAGGCGGTCGCGCCAGTAGCCGTCGAGGGAGACGATCTTGACGACGTCGCCGGTCTGCGGGGCGTGGACCATCTTGCCGTCGCCCACGTACATGCCCATGTGCCCGAGACCCCTGCTGAACAGCAGGTCGCCGGGCTGCGCCGCCGTCACGGGGACCCGCCGCGCGGCGCCCCAGCTCCACTGCGTGTACGTGGTGCGCGGCAGTGTCACCCCGGCCGCCCGCCAGGCCGCCTGCACGAGCCCGGAGCAGTCCCACGAGCCAGGCCCGGTGCCGCCGTACCGGTAGGGCTTGCCGATCTGCGCGAACGCGAACTCCAGCGCCCGCCGCGCGTTCCCCGACGCGGGCCCGGTGTAGGTCTTGCCGGTGCTCTGCGGATTGCCGGTCTTGAACGCCCCCAGCCGCCGCAGCAGCGCGGTCTGCTGGTCCACCAGCTTGTCGACCTGGGCCTGTTCGCGGCGTACCTCGTCGCGGGCCTCGTCGGCCTCGGCCAGCACGGCCTTGGCCCGGTCGCGCTTCTGACGCAGCCGCGCCGTGGCCGACTCGAAGGCGCGCAGCCGGGCGGCGCGGTCGCGGGCGAGCTGCTCCAGCGCCGCCATGCCGCCGAGCACGGCCTCGGGGTCGCCGCTGCCGACGAAGCGCTGCCAGCTCAGCGGCGAGCCGAGCTGGTAGTCACGCGCGGCCAGGTCGGCCAGCTCCGCGCGCAGCTCCTCGGCGCGCGCGTCGTCCGCCGCCGCCTCCGCGTCGAGCGCGCGGTAACGGTCGCGGGCCGTCTTGTACGCCTCGCTCGCCCGGTTGTAGCGCTCGACGAGCTGGTCGGCCTTCTCGTTGAGCTTGACCAGCCTGGCCCTGGCCTGGGCCGGTGACGGGTCGGCCATGGCGGGGCCGGGTAAGGCCACGGCCATCGTGCAGACCACCGCTGACACCGCCGCCGTCCGTACCCTCACGTGTGCGCCTCCTCCGTCGTCACGACGAGGTACGCAGGCGCGGCGCCGTCCGGTTCAGCGGCGGCCCGGAATACGGTACAGGGGTATGGTGTTGCGCAGAGGCGAGGGGAGGGCGTGACATGGCCGGATACAGCGCCAACAAGCAGGACCACGCCATGCGGCTGCGCCGCGTCGAGGGGCAGATCCGCGGGCTGCAGCGCATGGTGGAGGACGACCAATACTGCATCGACATCCTCACCCAGGTGTCGGCGGCGACCAGCGCGCTGAAGGCGTTCTCGCTGTCGCTGCTGGAGGAGCACCTGGCCCACTGCGTCGCCGAGGCCGCGCAGAAGGGCGGCCCCGAGGCCGACGCCAGGTCAAGGAGGCCTCCGACGCGATCGCCAGGCTCGTGCGCTCCTGACGCTCAGCCGGGGGCGGGGCCCGTGCTGCCGCGTACGAGCAGCCGGGCGGCCGGGTTTCACAGCTCCAGGTGGGTGAGGTCGAGCCGGGCCAGCCGGTCGGAGTCGGACAGGATGTCGATGGTGGAGATCTTGCCGTCGGAGATGGTGAAGCTCATGACGGAGATGAGCCGTCCGTCAAGGGTGTTGACCAGGCCGGCGAGACCATTGACCAGCGCCGGGTGGGCGGTGGCGCTGGTGGCCATGCGCTGGAAGGTGCCGAGCTGCCCGGCCACCGCCGCGACACCGCGCAGCACCTTCATGCCGCCGGCGAGCGTCCCGCCGTCGCCGCGCAGCACCACGTCGGGGTCGAGAATGGACACCAGCGCGGCGAAGTCGCCGCCGCGGGCGGCGGCCAGGAACGCGTCCACCACGCGGCGCTGATCGGCCGGATCGGGGTCGGGGTTCGGGGCCGCGCCGCGGACGCGCTGACGGGCGCGGCTGGCGAGCTTCTTGGCCGCCACGGGCGTGCGGTCCACGATGGGCGCGATCTGCTCGAACGGCAGGCCGAACATGTCATGGAGCACGAACGCCAGCCGTTCGGCCGGGCTCAGGGACTCCAGCACGACCAGCAGCGCCAGGCCCACCGAATCCGCCAGCAGCACCTCCTGCTCCGGGTCGGCGGCATCCGCGAGGCTGACCACCGGATCGGGCAGGCGCTCCTCCAGCGACTCCTCCCGCCGGGACTTACGGGCACGCAGCATGTCCAGGCACACCCGGCCGACCACGGTGGTCAGCCAGCCACCGAGATTGTCGATGTCGCCCGAGTCCGAGCGCGCCAGGCGCAGCCATGCCTCCTGGACCGCGTCCTCGGCCTCGCTCAGCGAGCCGAGCATGCGGTAGGCAACCGCCTTCAGATGGGGACGGTGCCCCTGGAACTGGTCGGCCAGAAAGTCATGCGGCGTCACGGTCGTCTTCCTCTCATCTCAGTCACGTCAAAGCGCTGACGCATCAAATCAAGGAAAGGTGACCGCGTACGCACCCGGTCACCTTTCCCGCGGACCATGCGTCATGTCGGTGCCCAACACTCCTGACGAAGGGTTGCCGAACGATGAGCAGGATGAATGTCCACGGAACGGTCGCGGACGGCTTCGAGCCGGTGCGCGAGGAGTTCACCGCGATGGTGGCCGAGCAGGACGGCCAGGCGGGCGCGCAGCTCACCGCCTACGTCCGCGGCCGGCGGGTGGTGGACCTGTGGAGCGGAGACGAGGCCGACGGTGACACGCTGACCGCCGTCTACTCCTCCACCAAGGGCGCCGCCACGCTGGTGACGGCGCTGCTGGTGCAGGAGGGCGTTCTCGACCTGGACGAGCCGGTGGCCCGGCACTGGCCGGAGTTCGCCGCCGCCGGTAAGGACACGATCACGCTGCGGGACGTGCTCACACACCGCTCCGGCGTCATCGGGATCGACGGCGGGCTGTCGGCGGCCGAACTGGCCGACGACGCGGTGATCGCCTCCTGTCTCGCCGGGCAGCGGCCGTACTGGCGGCCCGGTTCGGCCTACGGCTACGGCGGGTTCGTCACGTTCGCCATCGTGAACGAGGTGATCCGGCGGGTGACCGGCCACTCGCTCCAGCAGCTCTACGACGAGCGCATCCGGATCCCGTACGGGCTGGACCTCTTCCTGGGGCTGCCCGCGGCCGAGGAGCAGCGGTTCCGGCCCATCCAGTGGTGGACCGCCACACCGGAACAGGAGACCGCGTTCTGGTCGAACCTGCCCGGCCCGCACAGCATCCTCGGCATCGGCTACGGGCTCAACAGCACGCCGCCGCTGGACCAGGTCGCCTTCGCCAACACCCGCGCCGTCCGCGCCAACGGCCCGGCCTCAGCCGGCGGGGTGGGCAGCGCACGCGGCCTGGCCGGCCTGTACGCGGCGGCCGTCTGGGGCCTCGACGGACGCCCCCCGCTCCTCAAACCGGACACCGTCGCCGAGTTCGCCCAGCTTCACTCGTCCGGCTCGGATCTGGTCCGCGGCGCGCAGGGCAACTACGCGCTCGGCTTCCAGGCCAAGGGCCTGCGGTACACGTTCCTCAGCGCCAACGCGTTCGGCCACGACGGCTCGGCGGGCTCGGAGTCCTTCGCCGACCCGGTCAGTGGCATCGCGTTCGGCTACACGCGCCGCCGATTCGGCTTCGCCTGGTCCTACCCCGAGCACGACCGGCTCGCCGCAGCCGTCCACCGCGCCGCCATCGCCGCCATCGCCGCCTGAGGAGCCTGGTGATGAGTGTTCCCGAAAGAAGAAGCGGCCTGGCCCTGCTGGTGATCGCCGCCGCGCAACTGCTGATGGTGATGGACGGCACCATCGTGACCGTGGGCCTGCCCGTCATCGGAGCCGGGCTCGGCATCGCCGAGGCCGACCTGGACTGGGTGCTGACCGCCTACGCCCTGGCCTTCGGCGGCCTGCTGCTGGCCGGTGGCCGCGCCGGCGACCTGTTCGGCCGGCGCAGGCTGTTCCGGGCCGGGCTGGTCGTCTTCCTGGCCGCCTCCCTGCTGGGCGGCCTGGCCGGCACGGGGAGCGTGCTGATCGCCGCCCGGGTGCTGCAGGGCGTCGGAGCCGCGATCGTCGCTCCGGCCGCGCTGTCCCTGCTCGCCGACACCTTCCCCGCCGGGCCGGAGCGCAACAAGGCGCTCGGCGTGTACGGCGCGATGGGGGGTCTCGGCTCAGTCGCCGGCCTGCTGCTGGGCGGCGCTCTCACCGAATACGCGGGCTGGCGCTGGATCATGTTCGTCAACATCCCCATCGCACTCGTGGTCCTCGCCGGATCCTCCGCCCTGACACCCGGCAGCCGCGAGCGCGGCCAACTCGACCTGCCCGGCGCGGCCACTGTGACGCTCGCCCTCGGCTCACTGGTGTACGCGATCAACCGGGCCGGCTCGCACGGCGCAGACGACGGGCTCACCCTGACCTTCGGCTCAGCCGCAGTCGCGCTGCTCGTGGTGTTCGCGTTCATCCAGCGCACCGCGCGCAGCCCGATGCTGCCCTCAGGCGTCCTGGCCGACCGCGGCCGGCTCAGCGCCAACCTCGTCATGCTGCTCATGGGGGCCGGGCAACTGGCCACGTTCTACTTCCTCACCCTCTACATGCAGACGATCAAGCAGTACTCGCCCATGATCACCGGTACGGCCTATCTGCCGTTCGCGATCGGCATCGGCCTCGGCTCCGGCCTCATCGGACCCCGTTTGCAGGCCCGCACCTCCACCCGGGCCGTCCTCGCGATGGGGATGGCGGTGGCCGCCGCGGCGATGGGCTGGTTCAGCCTGCTCACCCCCGACCAGAACCCCCTGCTCGCGCTCCTGCCCGCCCAGCTCGCTGGCGGCATCGGTCTGGGCATCGGCTTCGTCGCGGCCACCATCGGCGGCGTACAGGGCGTCGCACCGCGCGACTCAGGCATCGCCTCCGGCTTGGTCAATACCAGCCAGCAGATCGGCGGCGCCCTCGGCCTGGCCGTCCTGGCCGGCATCGCCGTCACCGCCACCGCCGACCAGCCCTCGGGCACACCCCTGCCCGACGCGCTGACCAGCGGCTACACCGCCGGCATGCTCGGCGCGGGCGGCTTCTACCTCGCCGCGATCCTCACCGCCGCCCTCCTCCTACGCCCCCGGCCCGCCAACCGGGACACTGAGCCCACACCGCAGGCCCTCGGCAGCACGCCCGGCTGAAATCGACCGCCCCAACCGGTCACCTTCGCTCCACACGATCCGTCAAAGCAGCGATCCACGAGTTGAGACTCCCGAAGGGAACACCCACCATGACCACCATCGAGTCGCGCCTGCCCAACCCCGCCGTGCTCGTCCCCGAACTCAAGGACATCGGCGGCGCCCTGTACAAGGCAACCGGCAACGGCACCATCCCGCAGACCACCATCAGCCTCATGCAGCTGCGCGCGGGCCAGATCGCCGGCAACACGTACCTGACCGTCCTGCACACCGGCAACCTCCGCAAGGCCGGCGCCACCGAAGAGAGCATCACCGCCGTGGCCTCCTGGCAGGACGCGCCCTACTTCACCGACGCCGAACGCATCGCACTGGAGCTCGTCGAATCCGTGCTCACCCCGAACCCGTCCGGCGAACGCGTCTCTGACGAGCTGTACGCCCGAGCCTGCGAGCACTACGACGACAAGGCGCTCGCCACCCTCATCATGGCCATCGGCCAGGTCTGCTTCTTCCTCCCCCTGGCCCTCATCGGCAAGCCGCTTCCCGGTGTGTCGCCGGCGGAGCAGTGGAGACCGTAACGCCCGAAATCCTCAGGGCGAGGACACGGCAACCCGTGCCTCGCCCTGCCCGGGGCCAGATCAGGGCCGAGAGCGTTGACCGGCCGCTGCCCCCGACCTAAACTCATCACATGATGAATTGATCGGAGGCAGCGATGCACAGAACGACGGCAGCAACAGTGAGCACGGCGTTCTTCGCCGTCGGCCCCGGCCTCGTCGCCGTGGCAGGTCCCTGGTGGGTCTCCCGCTGGCAGCTGCACGAGCCCTTCCCGGCCTGGGCGATGGTGCCGGTCAGGGCTGTGGGGGCGCTGCTCTTAGCGGCCGGGCTCGTCATCCTGGCCCAGGCGTTCGTCCGGTTCGTGGTCGAGGGCTTCGGCACGCCGATCCCCGCCGCGCCACCGGACCGCCTGGTCGTGGGCGGCCTGTACCGCTACGTGCGCAACCCCATGTACCTCGGGCTGTTCGCCGCCGTCATCGGGCAGGCCATGGTGTTCGGCAACGGCTGGCTGCTGGTCTACGCGGCCGTCATGGCGGTCCCGGTCGTGCTCTTCGTCCGGCTCTACGAGGAACCGAGGCTCCGGCGCAGTTTCGGCGCCGACTACGAGCGCTACCGCGCGGCCGTGCCCGGATGGTGGCCGCGCGTGCGCCCGTACCGGCCCTGATCACCCGGCGGCGGCCAGCTCGCTCTCCATGCGCCGGCGCAGCGCGGCCTTCTCCGGCTCGGGCAGCCAGCACGCGTCCACCCCGGCCAGCGCCATCGCCTTCAGCCGCTCGTCCGGCACACCGAGGTCGTCGGACAGGATCCGGTACTCCTGCGTCAGCGACGTCGGGAACATGCCGGGGTCGTCGGAGGCGGGGATCACGTTCAGCCCGGCCTCGATCATCGCCGCGATCGAGGCCCGCCGCCACGGCCGCCACGAGCGCCGCGACGTCGTCGAGATGACGGTGAACGGAACCCGCTCGTCCCTGACCCTGGCCACCACCTCGTCGTCCTCCAGGACGAAGTAGCCGTGGTCGATCCGGTCGCAGCCGAGCACATCGAGGCAGGTGATCGTGTTGACGGCGACGGGCGCGTGCTCGGAGGAGTGCGCGGTACGCCGCAGCCCCGCCTCACCCGCCAGCCGGAACGCGGCCGCGAACCGCTCGGGCGGCCCCGCCGTCTCCAGGTTGTCCAGCCCGATCCCGGCCACGTAGTCGTGCGGGTGGTCCACCACCGTGCGCACCCAGGCCAGCGCCTCGTCACCGGTCCTGCTCCGGTCGACCGCCGCGATGAGCCGGCCGGTCATGCCGAAGTCGCGCTCGGCCATCCTGATGCCCTCGGCGTACGCCTCCACCACGCTCGCGTAGCCGAGCTTCTCCTGCTGCTCGGTCAGCGCGTCGAAGGACAGCTCCAGATGCCGGGTCGCGCTCGTGCGGTGGGCCGCCTCGAACGCCTCGTAGGTGATCCTGGTCAGATCGTCGGCGTCCCGCAGCACCTGCAGCACCCACGACGACACCTGGAACAGCGAGTACGACACCTCCGGCTCGTCCGCGCCCCTGCCCTGCGGCACCGGCACCCGGGTGTTCAGATAGAGCCCGGGGTCCGGCGGCAGCGAGTTGACGTCGGCGTAGATGCGTTCCGGCGTGTCCGGCAGGTCGAGCTTCTCCCGCCGGGCCAGCTCGGCGAAGGTCGAGGCGCGCACCGTGCCGATGAGGTGGCAGTGCAGATCGACCTTGGGCAGCGCTGCGAGGTTCACTTGCCGGCCACCTCGCGGGTGAAGCGCTTGACCCAGGCGTCGCGGGTGTCCACGAGCTGGGCCGGGTCGAGCGTCTTGTACCCGGCGGCCACCGGGTCCTTGGCCGCCTCGCCGGTCACCTTGGCGATGTCCGGCGGGATGTCGGCCTTCGGGTTCACCGGCAGGTCACCGACGATCTTCGCCGTGGCGCTCTGCGCCTCCGCCGACAGCAGGTAGTCGATGAACTTCTTCGCGCCGTCCTGGTTGCGCGCGCCCTTGGGGATCATCGCCCGGTTCGTGGCCATGTAGCGGCCCTTCGCGGGAGCCGTCCAGGCGATCGGTTCGCCCGAGGTGACGAGCTGGGTAGCGAACCCGCTCAGCGCGTCCGCCGCGACGATCTCGCCCTGCGACAGCAGGTTCGTGACCTCGGTGGTGGAGCTGTAGAACTGCAGCACGTTCGGCGCCCAGCCGGCCAGCGTGCGCAGCGAGGCGTCGATGTCGTACGGCCCCTTGCCGTACGCCTCACCCACACCCGAGATCATGAGCTGCCCCGCGGTCACCGAGATGTCGGGCAGCGCCACCTTCTTCTGGTACGCGGCGTTCCCGAACAGCTGCCAGTCGGCGGCCTGCTCCTTGGTCAGCTTGTCGGTGTTGTAGATGACGCCGTTCAGCTGGTGGGTGTAGGCGGGGCCGTCGTAGGCGCCCTCGGTCGCGAACGGCGCCAGCTCCTTCATCGCCGGCACGTCGACCTTCTCGAACAGGCCGTCCTTCTGGCCGAGCGCGGCGAAGTAGTCGGAGATCAGCACCACGTCCGCCTCCGGCTCGCCCTTGGCGAGCTTCAGCTTCGACAGCCGGTCGGCGTTGGAGCCGGTGTCCAGCTCCACCTTGATTCCGGTCTTCTTGGTGAACGGGTCGACGACCGCCTGCTCGAACTCCTTCACCCCGAAGGGGAAGGTGCTGACCACGAGGGTGTTCTGCGCGGCCTGCTCGTCGCCGGAGCTCGACCCCGAGCATCCGGCCGCGGCGAGCAGCGTCAGGGCAACGGCCAGTACGGCACGGCGCGTGGGCATGGGTGTTCCTTCTTTCAGCGGGGGAGGGGGACCAGCCGGTCGTCCGGCGTGATCACCGAGACGCTCGATCCTGGAGCGGGGGCGGCGCCGCCGCGCACGTCGGCGAGCAGCCTGACGGTCGCGCCCGACGGGTCCACCACGTCGAGCGAGACCAGCAGATCGACGCCGCGGAAGGCCACGTCGGCCACCGTCGCGCCGAGCCCCTCACCTTCGCCGGCCAGGCGCAGGTGCTCGGGCCTGATCGTCATGGGGGTGCCGTCGGCGGCGGTGAGGAAGTTCTCGTAGCCGAGGAACTCGGCCACGAACCGGTCGGCGGGGCGCGGGAAGACCTGCTGCGGTGAGCCCTGCTGCACGATCCGGCCCTCGTTCATGATGACCATTTCGTCGGACATCTCCAGCGCCTCGTCCTGGTCATGGGTGACGAGGACGACCGTCAGCTCGGTCTCGGCCTGGATGCGCCGGATCTCGGCCCGCATCTGGATGCGCAGGCGGGCGTCGAGGTTCGACAGCGGCTCGTCGAGCAGCAGCAGCTTGGGCCTGATCGCGATCGCCCTGGCCAGCGCCACCCGCTGCTGCTGACCGCCGGACAGCTTCTTCGGCTTGCGATCGGCCAGGTGCGCGAGCCCGACCAGCTCCAGCGTCTCCATGACCCGCGCCCTGCGCTCGGCGGCCGGCACCTTGCGCAGCTTGAGCCCGTAGCCGACGTTGTCGGCCACCGTCATGTGCGGGAACAGCGCGTACGACTGGAAGACCATGCCGAGGTTCCGCTTCTCCGGCGGCGTGCGCGTGCTGTCGACGCCGTCGATGCGGATCGTGCCCGACGTCGGCTCGGCGTAGCCGGCGACCATCCGCAGCGTGGTGGTCTTGCCGCAGCCGCTCGGCCCCAGCAGCGTCGTCAGCTTGCCGGCCGGCACGGCCAGGTCGATCGCGTCCACGGCGGTGAAGGCGCCGAACGACTTGGTGACGGCGATCAGCTCGGCGGCGGCGGTCATTGGTTGATCCCTCCGAAGATCTTGGCGAACCCGACCGTGCGCTCGGCGACCATCGCGATGACCACGGTGGCGGCCAGGATGAGGGTGGAGGCGGCGGCCACCATCGGGTCGTAGGACTGCTGCACGTAGTCGAGCATCGTCACCGGCAGCGTCCTGAAGTCGCGTCCCTGCAGCAGCAGCGACAGCGGCACGTTGTTGAACGAGGTGACCACGCTGAGCAGCCCGGCCGAGAAGATCCCCGGGCGCAGCAGCGGCAGCGTCACGTTGAAGAACGCCCGCAGCGGCGAGGCGCCGAGCCCGCGGGCGGCCTCCTCCAGCGCGGGATCGGCCAGCGCCAGCGACGCGCCGGTCACCCGCACCGCGTACGGCAGCATCAGCGCCGTGTGCCCCACCAGCAGCGTGCTGAAGTTGTCGAGGTCGAGGCCGATCATCAGCTGCTGGAACAGCGCGAGCCCCACCACCAGCTCGGGCACGATGAGCGGCGACAGGAACAGCCCCTCGACCAGCCCCTTGCCCGGCAGATCGCCCCGATGGATGGCGAGCGTCACGGGCACGCCGACCAGCAGCGCGAGCACGGTGGCCAGCAGCGCCAGCTCCAGGCTCGACAGCGCCGCCTCCATGAACGGCTCGTAGCCGAGCGCCTCGCCGAACCAGCGCAGCGAGAACCCCTCAGGCGGGAAACGCAGCACGCTGCCGCTGGTGAAGGCCGTGGCCACCACGAAGATGATCGGCACGATCATGATGATGTAGCCGACGACCGCGAGCGCCGCCGTGATCGGCCGCTTCACGAGGTGGCCCCCTTCCGTCCCATCAGCGAGGACAGCCCGGAGACCAGGAAGACCAGCACCGTCATGATGAGCGCCGTCGCCGAGGCCGAGGCCCAGTCGACGGTGGTGCTCGCGTACGTGAACAGCTGCGTCGACAGCATCCGCTGGCTCGACCCGCCCAGCAGGTACGGCGTCGTGTAGGCGGTGACGGCCCCGGCGAAGACCAGGGTGGCGGCCACCACGATGCCCGGCATGGTCAGCGGGATGACGACGCTCCACAGCGTACGGATGCGGCTCGCGCCGAGCCCGCGCGAGGCGTCGTCCAGGCCGGGATCGACCTGGGCGACCGCCGAGTAGCACGAGATGATCGCCAGCGGCAGGAACAACTGGGTCAGGCCCAGCACGATCGCGAGCTTGGTGTAGAGCAGCTGCGGCGCCACGTCCACGAGGCCGAGCGTGACGAGCAGCTGCCCGAGCGCCCCCTTGGAGCCGAGGATCACCAGCCAGCCGAACGTGCGCACCACGTTGCTCAGCATCAGCGGGAAGATCGCCACCGCCAGCAGCACGCCGCTCCACCGGGACGGCGAGCGGGCCAGCCAGTAGGCGATGGGGAACCCGAGGACGACGCAGATGACGGTGACGATCAGGGCCAGCCCGACGGTGCGCCCGATGACCTCGAGGTCGTAGGGGTCCTTGAGCATCTCGCCCAGGCGCGCGAAGATCTCACTGGTCGAGACGTCCGGCGGCGCGAAGAGCATCGCGGCCGAGGGGACGAGGAAACCCGCGAGGAGAAGGACGAGCCCTGGCGCCAGCAGGAGGGCCGATTTGCGTGAGATGTCGGCGTCCTTTCTCCGTGGCGTACGCTGTGGTCTGGAACCGGTTGTGGAACCGGTTGCATGAGCCTGACCATAGATTACGAGCGGCCTCGCGCACAAACCGCCGCGTTAATTCCGTGTTACCGCTCAAGGAGGATCAGTGCCGACACTGGCGGACGTGGCCGTACTGGCGGGAGTGTCCAAGGCGACGGCCTCCCGCGCTCTGGGCCGGCCCGACCTGGCCGCCCCCGAGACCGTGGCCCGCGTGCGCGCGGCGGCCGAGCAGCTCGGATTCGTCCCCAACCGGGCCGCCACCCAGCTCGCCAGAGGCAGGACCGGCGTGGTCGCCATCGTGGTGCCCACCCTGGACAACACGTTCTTCACGCCGATCATCGGCGGCGCCCAGGCGCGCGCCGCCGGCTCAGGGATGCAGCTGACCATCGCGGTGCACTCGCTGGAACACGCCGCGCAGCTCGCCGCCGTCGAGCAGCTCGCCCATCAGGTGGACGGGTTCCTGTTCGCCGCGCCACGGGGGTCGGACGAGATCGTGCGGGCGGCGGCGTCGTACAAGCCGACCGTGCTCATCGACCGCGAGATCGACGGCATGCCCTCGACGGTCGCCGACACCGCCACCGCGTTCGGCGCGCTCGTCGGCTGGTTCGCCGAGAAGGGCCACGAACGCATCGTCTACATCGGCGGCCCCGCCGGCTCCTGGCAGGACGGCCAGCGCCAGGCCGCCATCCGCGCCGCCGCCTCCGCGAACGGCGTGACGCTCACCATGCTCGGCCCCTACCCCTCGACGTTCGCCTCGGGCGTGGCGACCGCCGAGGCCGTGGTGGCCGCCCGCGCCACCGCCGTCGTCCCGTACGCGACCTCGATCGGCCTCGGCCTGATGTTCGCGCTGATGCGGCGCGGCGTCACCGACGTCGTGGTCAGCTCGGAGGGCATGGTCGTGGAGAGCCTCGGCCTGCATGACGTGCCGTCGATCGACGTGGACGGCGAGAAGCTGGGCGAGGTCGCCATGGACCAGCTCATGACCCTGCTCGGCGAACGCCGCACCCCCGCCCCACCCACCCGCCACCGCCTCACGGTCCCGATCAGCTAGTGCTTGCTGCCGAGCCCGGTCGCGGCTTCCAGGCGATCGGTCCAGTGGCGGCTCCTCCTACGCACTGGCGATTCCTTCGCAGATCACCGGATGCCGACGAGGTCCAGCAGGGCCTTGTGGGTGTCCTGGTCGGCGGCGGCTATGAGGCCGCCGGTGCCCCTTTCGGGTGGGTTGCCGTCGAGGCCGGTCACCACGCAGCCGGCGGCGCGGCACAGCGCGATGCCGGCGGCGAAGTGCACGCTGTCGTGGACGTGGCCGTCGGTGACGTACGCGGCGCGCCGGCCGGTCGCCACCCAGGCCAGGGTCAGGGTGGTGGAGGTCACCCGCGGGCGGAACCGCTCCGTGAAGCCCGGGTCGGTGAGCAGGGTGGTCGCGCGGAAGGCGGGGGCGTTCGGGAACGGCGGGTCGAGGTTCAGGTCCACGAGAGGCGGGTGCGCCGACGGCTTGAGGGGCTCCTTCGTGTCGTTCCGGGACACGGTCGCGGTGGCGCCGTCGGTCCAGAAGACCTCGCCGGTGAACGGGTCCGCCACGGCCGCTACCGCGATGTCCGTACCCGTGCGCAGGGCGACGTTCACCGCGACCAGCCTCGTGCCTGCGGCGTAGTTGAGGGTGCCGCACAGGGGGTCGACCAGCCACGTGCGGTCGGAGGTCGCTGGGCCGGTGTGGCCGCTCTCCTCGCCCGTTATGGCGTCGTCGGGTCTGGCGGTGCGGATGGTGTCGATGATGGCTCGCTCCGCCGCCACGTCGGCCTCCGTCGCGAAGTCGCCGGCGCCCTTGTCGAAGTGGGTGTGCGTGGCGCCGAACAGGTCGCGGGCGATCGCCGCGCCCGCCAGCGCCGCCGTGCGGGCCACGTCGGCGTCCGTCATGACCGCGGCGCCGGGGTGCCGACGATGGTCCATACCAGGTGCTCCAAACGTTCGCGATCATCGGGGGCGATGTCCCCGATCAGCTTCTCGACGTGCTCGGTGACCTTGCGGTGGGCGGCGTACGCGATCTCCTTGCCCTGCTCGGTCAGCTCGATGCAGGCGGCGCGGCGGTCGCGCTGGTCGCGTACGCGGGCCACGACGCCGCGTCGCTCGGCCCGGTCGACGAGCCCGGTCATGCTCGACCTCTCCAGCCCCAGCGCCCGGCTCATGTCCGTCATGCCGGTCGAGCCGCCCAGCAGCATGCACAGCAGCTGGGTCTGCTGCGGGGTCAGCTCGAACTCCTTGCCGACCTCGGCGTAGACCCGGCTGACCAGCTGCGCGAGGCGTACCAGCGCGGTGGCCAGCGTGGTGTCCTCCATGCTCCGCATCGTAGTCGACAGTACTTCGTAGTACGAACATCTTGCTTCGTGATACGAACAATTCGTACTACGAACTAAGGTGAGGTGGTGAGAAGTGGCTCAGGACTGGCCATGGCCACGCTGCCGAAGCTGATCGGCGATCTGGTCCCTGGCCGACGAACTGCCCGCCGAACAGCGGCCAAGGAGCGCGCGGTCACTCCTCGATGAACGGGCGCAGCAGCGCGAGCAGGGCGCGCGGCCGGTGCAGCGGGATGATGTGGCCGCAGTCCTCGATGACGTGGCCGGTGAGGTCGTCGGCGTAGGGGCGAAGCTGCCGCTCCAGTGCGGCGCCGACGGGTTTCGCGCCGATCGCCAGCGTCGGCACCGTCAGCCGGGCGGTGACCGCCTGCTCGATCTGCGCCGCGCTCTCCCGCAGCGCCCGGTAGTAGGAGAACGCGCAGGCCAGGGCCTCGCTGCCGGTGTACGCGCGGACGAAGGCGTCCCGGATGGCGGGGGTGACGACGCCCTCGCCGAGTGTGCCGGCGTTCAGGAACCAGTCGACGTACGCGGCCTCGTTGCCCTCCAGCACGGTCTCCGCGAGGCCGGGCACCGCGTGGAAGCCGAACCACCACGGCGGCCCGCCGGCCAGGAAGTCCTCCGCGCCGGGCAGCCGGCCCAGCAGCGACTCCATGACGACCAGGCGCCGAACGAGGTCCGGGCGGCGGGCGGCGAGCAGGAAGGCGGGCGGGGTGCCCGCGTCGATGCCTGCCACCGCGGCCGAGGACACACCGAGCGCGGTGAGCAGCGCGGCGGCGTCGTCGGCCAGGGTGGCGGCGTCGTACCCGGTGGCGGCCCTGCTGCTCGCGCCGAACCCGCGCAGGTCCGGCGCGATCACTTGATGGTGAGCCGACAGGTCGGCCATGACGTCCGTCCACACCTGCCAAGTGTGCGGGAAGCCGTGCAGCAGCAGGACGGCGGGGCCGGAGCCGGCGATGGCGACGTTCAGCTCGACGCCGTTGACGGGGACGCGGCGCAGCTCGGGCATGTGAGCACTCCAGACAGGGTGAAGAATGGTGACCACGTCACGATAAGGAACTAGGGTGGTTCGCCCAAGACGGCACTTTTCCCTCAGGTGGTGAGCTCCAGGTGACCACGTACGAGAGCACGTACGAGACCACGGGTGACCGGCGCGGAGACCTGCTCGACCCGCTCTGCCCGACCCGGCAGCTGCTCGACCGCGTCGGCGCCAAGTGGACCTCGATGGCGGTCAAAGTGCTGGCCGAGGCGGCGCCGGGCGAGTTGCGGTTCGCGGAGCTGCGGCGGCGCATCCCCGGCATCTCGCAGAAGATGCTCTCGGTCACCCTGCAGAGCCTGGTGCGCGACGGGCTGGCCGAGCGCCGCGTCGAGCCCACCGTGCCGCCCGCCGTCCACTACCGGCTCACCGATCTCGGCCTGTCACTTGAAGGCCCGCTCGCCGCGCTTCGCGAGTGGGCAGAGACCCATATGGCGCAGATCGACCGCAACAACCGGCTCGCCGACGAGGTCGGCCGCACCTGAGCGTGCGATAGGTTGCCCGCCATGTCTGAGATCGGACCCGTCACCTGGCCGCCCGACCCCATCGAGACCGAACGCCTCATGCTGCGCTCGTCCGAGGCCCGCGACCGCGCGGCGTTCATCGAGCTGCTGGCCTCGCCGGAGGCGCACGCCTACCTCGGCGGTCCACGGCCCCGGGACGAGCTGGAGCGCGACGTGCCGCCGGTGCCCGCGCGGTGGGCGGGCAGCTTCGTCGTCGAGCTCGACGGGGAGATGATCGGCAACGTGTTGCTCAAACGGGCGACCGAGCACAGCCGCCCGGCCGCCGTCGGCAAGGCCGAGCTCGGCTACCTGTTCCTGCCCCGCGCCTGGGGCCGCGGGTACGGCACCGAGGCGTGCGCGGCGGCGCTCGCCTGGCTCGACCGCGCGCTGCCCGGCGAGCCGGTGATCCTCACCACCCAGACCGCCAACACCGCCTCCATGCGGCTCGCGGCCAAGCTCGGGTTCGCCGAGGTCGAACGCTTCCACGCCTGGGACGCCGAACAGTGGCTCGGCCTGCGCGACCCTTCGACGATTGCTGAAACGAGCGGCGGGCCCGCCGGCGTGCACTAGCGTTCCGCCGCACGGGGACCGTTGCGTCGAGGGGGCACGTCATGGGGGAACGGCTGGAGATCCACCGGGAGACCGTGGAGGCGGGGGTGAAGCGCTGGTCGGCCGCCGCGGCCACGCTCCAGGCCCGGCTGGCCGACGCTCGCGCCAGGATCGAGAGCCTGCACGCCGCCCGGCCGTGGGGGCAGGACGCGACGGGCAGGGAGTTCGAGCGGGCGTACCTCGCCGATGACGGCCCCGGCACCCTGCTGCGGGCCGGCGCCGACTGGGCGGACTTCGCCGTCTCCGCCGGTCCCGGCGTCCTGGAGAGCGTGAACACCTCCGCCTCCGCCGACGCCGGCCTCGCCACGCCCAGGACCCAGCGCGCGTCTTGACGGGGGACCAGCGTGGTCACGAACGTCAGCAGCCCGGTCACCGACCCGCTGCCCGGGCAGGACGACACGATCGGCAGCTCCGGCTACGCCACCGACGTCACGCCCGCCTGGGGGACCGGCCTGCCCGCCTGGTGCGACGCGCTCATCGCGCTGCTGTCGTCCGGGCAGCTGTGGCCGGAGGCCAGCGAGTCGGGCGAGGCCGCGCTGGCCGTCGCGTACGAGGACTGGAGACAGGCCGCCCTGGATTTCGCGGCGGCGGGCGGCACGGCGCGCGACCTCATCCTCCAGGGGTGGGAAGGTCCCGCCGCCGACGCGTTCCGGCAGCGGGCCGAGCAGATGATCGCCGAGGGCCAGGGCATCTCCGCCCTCGCCGCGCTCGCCCGCCAGTACGCGCTCCAGCACGACAGCCTGGCCCGCGACACCCAGTACGCCAAGCTGGTGATCAACGTCGGCTTCTGGATCACGGTCACGTCGATCGCCATCGCCGCCGCGGCGGCCGCCCTCAGCGCGGGCGCCCTGGCGCCCCTCATCGGCCCGTACGCCGCCCGCTTACGGTCCTTCCTTGACAAGGTGTTCGCCTGGCTGGAGCGGGCGGCCGGGGTCCGGTACGCGGGGGCGGCCGGGGCCAGGGCCGTGCCCAGGCTGGCCGCGCTCGGGGCGGGCCAGGGCGCCAAGGGCCTGCTGGCCAGGGCGGTCTCCAGCCACATGCTGCGCGAACTGCCCGAGGAGCTCGGCGAGGGCCTCCTCGGCGACTACCTCGCGCAGAGCGAGCAGCTGGCGCGCGGCACCCGCACGAAGTGGGACAGCCAGTCGACCGCCGCCACGTTGCTGGGCGACGGCCTCGGCGCCGTCCTCGCCTCAAAGGTGACCCGCCCCGTGGGCGGCCTGGTCGACCGCCTCCCCGGCGTCAAGGCGCTCAACGCCGCCGCCGGCGACGCCCCGGGCGCACTGAACGCCCTGATGCGCTTCCCCGGCCGCGCCACCCAGACGGCCCTCACGAACATGGCCGTCTCGGCACCGGCCGGCATGGTCTCGAACGGCATCGTGTACGGAAGGTGGGAAACCCCGAGCCTGGAGTCCTTGCTGGGCAGCGCCGCAGCAGGCGTAGGCCGTACGAACACGATCAGCCCCTTCAGCGTGGACGTGATGAGCGCAGTGGCCAACCCCCACCGCGCCTTGGACACGGCAACAGCAACGGCCCTGTCCAGCGACACCACCCGCGCCACCCCTCCACCCCCACCCACCCCCACGCCCACCCGGCCGTTGGACGGCCGCACCCCGCAGTCGGCCCCCACCCCATCCCCACCCACGGAGGCGACCACCCCACCGAGAACCACCCCTCACCGCACCCCGGACACCGCGCACCCCCGCACGCCGCTTCCCCCACGCGCCCAGGAGCAGGCGCGGGTTGAGGAGAGGGGCGAGACTCACGCCCGCACGCAGGGTTCTGGGCAGGCCCAGGATTCCGGGCGCGGGCAGGATTCGGGGCGCGGGCAGGGTTCCGGGCGCGGGCAGGGTTTCGAGCCCGTCCAGGATTCGGGGCGCACGCAGGGCTCCGGGTCCGCACCGGACTCCGCGCGCACGCAGGAGCCCGCGCGAGCCCAGGACCCCGTGCGTGGCGAGGACCGTGGCAGGGCCGAGGGGTCCGGCCAGGCGCAGGCGCGTGCCCAGGAGCACGGGCGAGCTGAGCAGCAGCCGCCGGCGCAGGAGCAGCCGCAGCGGGCCGCGACCTCGCAGCCTTCCCGGGCGGCGGCCCTTCCCGGCGACGCCCGGCCGGTGGCCGCGTCGGATGACGTCGCCACGCCGGATCCGCGCTCTCCCGCCACGACCGCTGGGACGACCTCCCGCCCCGGCCCCGTCGCTCCCGGCAGCACCCCCGCACCGGGCGACACCGCCGTCGCCGGCCAGGCGGCCTCCGGTCCGGTCCCTGGCTCAACCGTCGGCCCGGCCACGGGCCAGGGGACCGGAAGCGGGGCGGCTGCCCAGCCCGGGGAGGGCCGAGAGCGACAGGCGGCGGTGCCTGACGTTCGGAGGTTGGCCGCGCTGCTCAGTGGGAGGCCGGTTGCCGCGGACGGTTCCGTTGAGGCGGTGACGGAGTACCGCTACGTGGAGAGCGGGCCCGGCTCCTGGAAGCTGACGGATGAGGACAATGAGCTGATCTTCCGGCGGGACATCGTGCCCGCGCTCATGGCGGGGGTGCGGCGGCCGGAGCATCCGCGGGTGGTGTTCGTCGGGGGGCAGCCCGCGTCGGGGATGACGACGGCGCGGCAGGCGGCCATGGAGGCGATGGGCTCCGACGGCGCGCTGGTCGCGGACTTCGACGGGTTGCTGCGCTACGCCCCCAAGTACGCCGAGCTGATGGCCCGGAACGACCGCATCGCCGCGGCCCAGGTGGGCGGGGACGCGTACGTGTGGATGAGGAAGGTCATCGCGCTGGCCGGCGAGCTGCGCGTGAACCTCATCCGCGAGGGCGCGATGAACAGCAGCCCCGGCGTGGAGGCGGAGGCGGCCGAGTTCAGGAGGCTCGGTTACCGCACAGAGGCGTACGTCATGGCCGTCCCCGCGGCGCTCAGCCGGCTGTCGGTGCTCGACCGCTACCAGCGGATGCGCGAGACCGACGGGTACGGCCGGCTGGTCGCCCAGGAGATCCACGACACCGCGTTCGACGGCATCCCCGGCACCATGCGGGCCATCGACGACGCCCGCTACGTCGACGCCGTCACGATCCACCGCAGGGACGGCGAGGCCGTCTACCGCAACGAGCTGGACGAGCAGGGCAGGTGGCGGCGCACGCCAAGAGCCCGCGAGGCCCTGGAGGAGGTGCGCGGCAGGCCGTTCACCGAGGAGGAGGCCCGCTGGTTCAGGGAGACGTACGAGCGCCTGAGCACCAGGCTCCCGGACGAGCTGAAGGACCAGCTGCCGGAGATCGCCGACCTGGGCGCGGAGCACGGCGTGGACGTCGACCCGCGGGGCAGGGCGCAGCGGCTGCGCGAGCGGTACACGACCGAGGCCGACGGCATCCTGCGCGACGAGCACGCGGCGGAGCGCGAGCGGCTGGCCGCGCAGCACCGGCGCAGCCTGGCCGGGGCGGCCCCGCACGAGCGAGAGGGGCTGCGCGCGGAGCAGGCCGGCGAGTGGGACGGCCTGGTCCGGCGGCAGGAGCTGGGCAGGACCGGGCTGCGCGTGCTGGCGTACTGCACGGAATGGGACCCGCACCGAGGCGGCATCATCGCCGTCAACCGCAACCTGGCCGAGGGGCTGGCGCGGGCCGGGCACGAGGTGTACGTCCGGGTGGGCCACGAGGTGCCGCCGGGCGTCGGCGGCGAGCGGCTGCACGTGATCGGCCCGAGGCGCCCCGAGCCAGGCCGCAGCGAGATGGACCAGCTGAGCTTCGACGGCGAGGAGCTGCCGCCCGAGGTGGACGTGGTCATCGGGCACAGCCGCTACTCGGGCCCCGCCGCCATGCGGGCCCGCGACCGGCTCTACCCGGACGCGCCGCTGGTGCACGTCCTGCACATGGTGACGGGGGCGCTCGGCCGGATCGCGGACAGGCCGGCGCTGGGCCGCGACTTCGAGAACATCGAGCGGGCGGTCATCTCCGAGGCCGACATGCTGGTCGGCGTGGGACCCGTGCTGTCCGGGGAGGCGCGGCGGCTGGCGGACAGCAATCCGGGCGACCGCGAGCCGCCGGTGCACGAGCTGCTGCCGGGCGTGCCGTTCGAGGCGCCCAGGCAGCGACCGTTCTTCGGCGAGCGGACGCGTACGGTGCTGCTCATCGGCCGGGCGGACGCGGCGCAGAAGGGCGGCCACGAGGCGGCGCTGATGATCCGCGAGCTGCAGAAGGATCTCGACGTGCGGCTGGTGATCAGGGGCGCGGCGCCGGAGACGGTGGAGGAGGTCAAGGAGCGCCTGTCGGACGTGGCCGGCCGGGAGGTCGAGGTCAGGCCGTTCACGCTGGACCGCGAGGAGATGCTGGCCGACATCCGCGCCGCCGACGTCGTGATCATGCCGTCGCGGGGGGAGGGGTTCGGCCTGGCGGCGCTGGAGGCGGCCGGGGCGGGCGCGCCCATCCTCATCCCGAGGTCGAGCGGCCTCGGCGGCATGCTCGGCGACCCGAGCCGTTTCCCCCCTGCGCTGACGAAGGCGAGCCTGGTCGAGCAGGGCTTCGAGGACGAGGTGCCGGTGCGGCGGTGGGCCGCGCACCTGAAGGAGACGCTGCGCGACCTGCCACGTGCCCAGGAGCAGGCCCGCCAGCTCCAGCGGCTGCTGCGGGAGGCGAACGCCACCTGGGAGGGGGCGGCGGAGTCGCTGGTGGCCGCCGTACGCGAGCTGGATCGGCCGGGGCCGGCGATGCGGGCGCCCGTCCTCCCGCCGATGTCCGGCGACGGCTGGGCGAACTGCGCGCAGGGCCATGCCCACTGGGGCAGGTTCGGCGGCGCGGGCCTGCTGGTCCACCATCGGGGGCAGGACGGCGTCCACGTGCTCATGCAGCGGCGCGGCGAGGACACCCACCTGGGCGGCACCTGGGCCCTGCCCGGCGGGGCGCGCGACAGCGACGAGTCGCCGGCCGGGGCGGCCCTGCGCGAGACGGCCGAGGAGAGCGACCTGGCGCAGGACGCGGTCCAGGTCGAGCACGTGATCAGGGACGACCACGGCGGCTGGGCGTACGACACGGTGATCGCCGTCGCCGCCGAGCGCGTCCAGGTCCGCGGGCGCGGCGAGGAGTCGCTGGAGCTGGCCTGGGTGCCGATCGAGGAGGTCGCGCGGCTGAACCTGCATCCCGGGTTCGCCGCGTCCTGGCCACGCCTGCGTGCGGTGCTGGAGGGCGCGCCGCTCCCGGCACCGGCCGAGGCGACGCCGTATCCCGAGGCGGGGCAGCTCGGGTTCGGCGGGGCGCCGGTCGTCCCGTTGCCCGCGCATCCCGTGACCGGGGCGGCCGTGGCGGCGCGGGAGCCGCTGCCGCACGGGGACGGACTGCTCAACCGGGAGCTGGTGACGTTCGCGGACGGGACACGGGTGACGTACGAGCGGTTCGAGCGGCCGGGCGACGCGGCCGTCAGGGTACTGGACGCGCACGTCGGCCGGGCGGTGGGGGCGCGGGTGCCGCTGTCGTACGCGCTGGGCCTGCGCGACGTCTACACCGACCACATGCCGGGCGAGCGCGCGCCAGCGGACCTGCGCGAGCGGGCGGCCACCCGCGACGGGGTGTTCCTCGGGCTCTACCACGCGGTGACCGCCAAGCACGGGTTCGGCCATGGCGACCTGGTGCTCGGGCCGTCCGGCGGCCTCATCCCGACCGGCAACGGAACCGCCTCCCACCTGCAGATCCCCGACGCGGCGAACCCGTTCGTCCAGGCGTTCTTCCGCGAGAGCGAGCCGCGCGTGTTCCGGTGGGCCGCCAACCCGCTCACCCCGTCCGACGTCGCGATCATCAGACGCGGCCTGGACGCCCTGCGCCCGCTCTTCGAGCGGCTCAACAGGCTCCCCCTGTACGAGGGCGTGATGCAGCGCTTCGAGCAGGCCGCCGAGCAGGCCCGCGGCACCGGCGACCTGCTGCCGAGCCCGGCCGGCCACCCGGTCACGCTCCCCGAGCGGGAGACCGAGGCCCGCTACCCGGCCCCGCCGCCGCCCGACTCCGCCGAGGCCGCGCACCACCGCCGGGTGGCCGAGGCGCTGATGACCGCCGACGGCACGTTCACCGACACCAGCGAGGCCAAGACGTATGTGATCGACGCGCTGGCCGAGCGGATGCGCTCGACGACCCCGCAGCTCGTCATGGCGGCGACCGGCCTGCACGTCGGCTCCGACATGATCAACCGGCTCGGCGACCCCGAGCACGTCCTGGTGCCGTTCAACGAGCGCTTCCCCTCCATGGGCGCCGAGGTCAGGCACGTGGACGAGCTCGACCCCCGCCACCCCCCGGCCGCCGCGCTGCGGATGGACACGCCGGAGGCCGAGCGGCTCGTGCGGCGGATCGCGGTGAGCGAGCTGCTGCACGCCTGGGCCCACCGCAACGCCAACAGCAACGTGCGCGTGCTGGCCATCCAGGAGGTGGTGCAGGAGGAGTTCGGGCTGACCAGGGCGATGTCGTGGCCGATGGACGGCAGGACGCGCGCCGCCGTGGACATGGAGCTGCTCTACAACCGCCGTGCGCTGCGCGACTTCGTCCGCACCCAGTACGACTTCACCCAGGAGGTGCTGGCCGCGCGCGGCATCGAGGAAGTCGTCGCCTACCGGGGGATGGCCTGGTCGGAGGGCCGCCACTCGGTGTGGGACGCGCTGCGCCCCGGCGACATGATCGAGATGCGGCACCGCCCGCTGGCGAGCTGGTCGGCCGACCGCCAGGTGGTCATGGACTGGCTGGACACCCTCGACGGCCGCGGCGTGCTGCTGGTGGACAGAAAACCGGCCCGCGACATCCTGTCCCTGCCGGTGACCGGCATGGGGTACTTCGTGCAGCGGGAGTTCGTCGCGCTGCCGGGGGACCGGCTGACCACGCTGGGCCACATCACGCCGGGCCGTCCCGCCCCGCCGCAGGACGACCCGCCGATCGTCACCCGCCAGGACGCCCCAGCGGGTAGCTGGCGGCCGACCCCTGTGACGGCGGGGCCGCTCGACCTCGCCGACCCGCTGGACCGGCGCGTCGCCCGCGTGCTCGACGGCACCGACCCGGCCCCGCCGTGGTGGCCGCGCGACGACTCCGGCTACGCGGTCGCCAAGCGCGACCTCGACTTCCTCGGCATCGCCCCGAGGCAGCTCGCCTGGCTGCTGCGCAGGCAGGCGCCGCTGGGCATGACCCCCCGACAGTACGACCGCTACGCCACCCAGCTGCTCGAAGCCCTCGGCAGGGACGGCATCGACCCCTCCCAGGTGGACGTCAGGCTCAGGGGCACCGGCGCCGTGCTGTTCGCCGGGCGGCACAAGACGTTCCCGGCGGAGGATCAGCTGACGCCGCAGGCGCGGGAGCGGCTGAGTGAGTGGTTCGGCGACGACCCGGTACGCCCCAAGCGCCGCCTGTTCGACGCGATGTACCGGCTGGGCCTCGAAGCCGAGCCCAGCGACTACGACATGGACCTGTCCAGCACGCCCATGGTCCGCAGGGCCCGCGTCGGCTGGACGCCGGGCCGCTTCCCCGGCGACTTCATGGGCGGCCACGGCTACATCGACAAGCGGACCCTCATGGAGGCGTTCCCCTGGCTGGTGACATGGAAGGATGACTGGGAGGCGACGCTGGGGCGGCCCATCTCGCTCGGCCTGTTCGAGTCCAGCGGGCCGTTCGACGGGCAAAGCATGGGCCTTGAGCTGTCCTCGCACCACCAGGACTCCGACTGGGTCATCCACCGGCCGGACCGCCCCATGGCCTGGAGGCAGCCCATCGACGACGAGCGTGGAGAGTGACGATGCTCTGGCCGGCACTGCGAGTCCTGGCGTACGGCGAGCTCGGCCGCGAGCAGGCGGCGGAGCTCGCCCGGCTGCTCGGCCTCGACGAGGGCCCGCGTAGCGAGGGCCCAGGCGAGGAGGCGAGCCTGGGGCACCGGTCCTTCACCGAAGGGGTGCGCCTGGTCCTCGACCTGTCCCGGCTCGGCACGACGGGCTGGCTGCTCACCCTGCTCGCCGAGGGCGAGCCGGGCCCGCAGGTCGTGGAGCGGCACCGGGCGCTGCTGCGCGACGCCGCGGAACGCTTCGGGCTGTCCGTCGTCCAGGTCGATCCGCCGCGGACGGCTGACGAGGTGTTCCTGCCGCCGCCCGCCGACGAGGGCTCGATCGGGCAGTCGTGGGAGCTGCCGTTCGACGAGCTGGACCAGCTCTGGCCCCACCTCGGCGTACGCGCGGACGCGCCGCGCGAGGTGAAGCGGGTCAAGCTGGAGGCGATGACGCGCGCCCCCGTCTGGAGCTCCGCCCCCGAACGCCTGCGCCGCCAGGCCGCCGAGTTTCTGCGCGCCTGAGGACCGGCGTACCCGTCTCCTGGCAGGCCAGGCGGCGGGTCTCCCGGACCCGTGTCAGGCGGCCGGTACGGGCTCTCCGGTGAAGCGGCGCAGTTCCGGGCTGAGGGCGGCGACGGCGGCGGTCAGGCAGAGCAGGCCGCCCAGCGTCAGGAGGGCGCCCGCGCCGCCCAGAGCCGCGGCCAGAGCGCCGCCGAGCACGGGGCCGAGGGGCTTGAGCCCCATGCCGCCCATGCTCAGCACCGCGCCCATCCGGCCCAGCATCGGCTCCGGCACCAGGCGGGCGATCACCACGTTCAGCACCACGTTCAGGGAGGGCGTCGACAACGTGATGAACACCAGCGGGACCATCGGCCACCACATCCCCCAGGGCAGCGCCGTGGCCGTCAGCGAGACGCCGAACACCGTCACCACGGCCAGCACGATCCTGCCCGGCGGCATGAGCCGGCTGATGCGGCCCGACAGCAGCGCCCCGGCCAGCCCGCCGATGCCGAACCCGGCCAGCACCGTGCCGGTGACGCGCGCGTCGCCGCCGCGCTCGCCGACGAGCACGATCAGCGGGATCATCGAGGCCCCGCCGAGCAGGTTGAGCACCATCACCACGCCGGTGGCCTCGCGCAGGCCGGGCCGGCGCCACAGCCAGGCGAGCGCCGCCAGCGCCTCCCTGCCCATGCCGCGCCCCTCCCCGCTGTCGTCGTCGGCGGCGTCGGCGGCGGTGCTGGGACGGCGCGGCACCTTCGCCAGGGCGTAGAAGAGCGTGGCGGCGAGCAGCGCGAAGGTCTCGACGACGAACGGCACCGCCCGCCCGAGCCCGTACAGCAGGCCGCCGAGCGGCGGTCCCGCCAGCCCGGCCGCGTGGGCGCGGGACTCCTCCTGCGCGTAGGCGCCGTGCAGCTGTTCCGGCGGGACGATGCCGCGGATCGCCGTGTCCTGGACGGGTCCGATGAACGCCGTGCACAGCCCGTCCAGCACCGCCAGCGCGACGAAGTGCCAGACCTGCACCTGATCGGTGAGGATCAGCGCCGCCAGCAGCGCGGAGACCGCCGCCTGCAGGCCCTGGGCGGTGACGAGCGTGCGGCGGCGGTCCCACCGGTCGATCCAGACGCCCGCCGGGATCTGGACGGCCAGGAAGGCGGCGGTGCGGGCGCCGGCGACGACGCCCGCCAGCCCGGGTGAGCCGGTGAGCGCCAGCACCAGCAGCGGCGTGGCGAGCCTGCTGAGCTCCGTGCCCAGCTCGGAGACCGCGCCGCCGATCCACAGCAGCTGGAAGCGGACGTTCTTGCGCAGCGGGACGGTCACCGGGGGGTCTTCCTCGCGTGAGTGCGGGCGTAACCGGAGGAAGATACCTCAGAACGTCCTACGTCGTCGCTACGTCGTCGCTACATCGTCCCTACATCGTCGTGCAGGGCAGGCCGTAGCTGGAGTAGCCGCCGCCCGGCTTGTGGTACCACAGCTCCGCGCAGATGTTGGTGCCCGAGGGCACCGGCCAGGTGTAGGAGAAGTCCCTGTTACCGCCGCTGTAGGTGTAGGTGGGGTAGTTCATGTCGCGGCCACCGCCCCAGACATGGATGTGGTACGTGCCGCGCGGGCTGCAGTCCGACCCCCAGTGCCGCAGCAGAATCGCGTTGTAGTCGGCCAGCAGCCGCAGGCAGACGCTGGTGCCGGCCGGGCCGGCGACCCGGCCCGCCGCGCTCGCGGCGGGGGAGAGCGTCATCGCGGTGACGGCCGTGAGCACGGCCGCCGTCGTCAGGAGCCGCGCCAGGGATCGTCCTGGCCTTTCCAGTGCCTTCATGGGATCTCCCCGTGGTCCGGAACGTGCGATCCCTCCCAGCCTCGTGCCGGTCGGCCGCGCTCACCAGGACGTACGCCGGTCACTTACCGGGCTTTTCCGCACGCTCGTCCAGCAGGCCCTCGGCGCACAGGTCGGACCACAACCCCTCGGGGACGCGGGCCTCGAACGCGGCGAGGTTGAGCCGTACCTCGCCGGCCGAGCGCATCCCCACCACGATGCCCGCCACGGTCGGATGCCGCAGTGGGAAGGCCATGGCGGCCTGGGGGAGGGTCACGCCGTGCGCGGCGCACACGCCGGCGATCCTGGCGACCCGCTCCAGCACCTCGGGGGCGGCGGGCGCGTAGTCGTAGCGGGCGTCCGCGGCGGGGCGTTCGGTGGCGAGCAGGCCGGAGTTGAAGATGGAGGCGGCCAGGACCGACACCCCGCGGTCCGCGCAGGCGGGCAGCAGGTCGTCGAGCGCGGTGTGGTTCAGCAGCGTGTAGCGGCCCGACAGCATGACCACGTCGGCGTCGGTCTCGCGGACCAGGCGGGTCAGCTTGGCGGAGTCGTACATGCCCGCGCCGATCGCGCCGACCACGCCCTGGGCGCGCAACTCGGCCAGCGCCGGGTAGCCGTCGCGCAGGGCGGCCTCGAAGTGCTGCTCGGCGTCGTGCAGGAACAGCACGTCGATCCGGTCGACGCCCATGCGGGCCAGGGAGTCCTCGACGCTGCGCAGGATGCCGTCGCGGGTGAAGTCCCAGACCCTGCGGTGGGTGGCCGGGACGGCGAACGCCTCGTCCATCCTGCCCTGCGGGTCCTGCGGCACCAGCAGCCTGCCGACCTTCGTCGACAGCGTGAACTCCGCGCGCGGCCTGCCGCGCAGCAGCTCGCCGACGCGGCGTTCGGAGTGGCCGATGCCGTAGTGGGGTGAGGTGTCGAAGTAGCGGATGCCGGCGTCCCAGGCGGCGGCGAGCGCCTGGGCGGCGGTGTCGTCGTCCAGCGGGTCGAACAGGCCGCCCAGCGGGCCGCCGCCGAAGCCGAGCTCGGTGACCCGTACGGCGCTGCGGCCGAGCTGACGAGTGCGCATGTGGTCGGTCTCCTTCACGCGTGGGCGAGGTGGTCGGACAGGACGTCGGTGACGATGCGCCGGTGCTCGGTGGCGGCGGCGGGATCGGAGCCGAGGGTCAGGGTCAGCATCAGCAGGGCCTTCCACAGCGCCCACCCGCGGGCGCGCGCCCACAGGCCGGGGTCGCCGCCCACGGCCGCGCGGAACGCCTCGCGGGACGCGCCGCCGAACATCGTCCAGGCGATCACCAGGTCGCAGGCCGGGTCGCCGACCCCCGAGGTGCCGAAGTCGATCACGGCGGTGAGCTCGCCGCCGGCGACCAGCAGGTTGCCTGCGGCGACGTCTCCGTGGAACCACACCGGGCGGCCGGTCCACCGGGCGTCCAGGGCCGCCTGCCACGTCTCGGCGGCCAGGCCGGTGTCGAGGTGGCCATCGAGCTCGGTCAGGTAGCGGCGGGTGTCCGCGTCGTAGTGGCCTGGCGAGGCGCCCCGCCAGAAGCTGTGCTCGCCCGCCGGCGGCCCGCCTGTCGCGTCGCAGCGCCACAACGCGCGGACGAACTCGGCCACCTGCACGGCGAACGCCGTCATGTCGCCGACGCGGGCGGGATCGGCGGTCTCGCCCTCCAGCCAGCTCCGCACCGACCAGGGGTGCGGGTAGTCCTCGCCCGGCGCGCCGGTGGCCAGCACCTCCGGTACGGCGACCGGCAGGTGCGGGCCCAGCCGGGGCAGCCAGTCGCTCTCCTTGAGCACGGCGGGCGCGTATCCCGCGGCCGTCGGCAGCCGGACCGTCATGGTCTCGCCCAGCCGGTACGTCCGGTTGTCGTGCCCGTCCACGGGCACCGGCGCGACCGGCAGGCCCTTCCACTGGGGGAACTGGGCGGCGATCAACCGGCTGACCAGGTCCGCGGTGATGCCCGCGCGCCCGTCAGGAGGAGCAGAGATATTCATATGGTTCCGTTTCTGTCGGTGATGGGTCAGAAGGCGGGAAAGGCATAGCCCGAAGGGTGGAAGGGGGCCCGCTCGCCGCGGAAGGCGAGCGAGGCGGCGGCGACCGCGCCGCGGCGCAGCTCCTCCACCCGGCCCGCGGCCGCCAGCGACGACAACGTGGTGCCGCCCAGGTAGGCCGCGCCCAGCTCGGCCGAGGTCAGCCGCAGATCGGGACGGGCCCGCGTACGTTCGCAGGTGACGGACTCGCCGTCGGCCCGCAGGTGGTGGCGGCCCGCGTTCCACGGGCAGAACGGGTCCTGGACCTCCAGCACCAGGTCGAGCGGGGCCGCGTACCGGCGGGCCGCCAGCGCGCGTCCCACGTCCGCGAGCCGGACCCAGAGGTTGTCGAGCACGGTGGTGCGCGCCGCGCGCGGGTCGGTCAGCAGGTGGTACAGCGGCTCGTCCACGGCCCCGTCGTAGGCGAGCTCGGTGTGCGCGTCGAGGTCGATGAGGAAGCGCCACAGGGCGGCGTACGCCGGCCCGGTGGCGGCCGCGACCTCGATCACCTGAACCGTGCCGGCTTTGGAGCGGTAGAGGGCGTAACCGGTGACCTCGCCGCCCGGCTCGGCGTGCACGGCGAAGCGCAGCGCCGTGCCGCCCGCGCGGGCCCGCTCGTGATCGGCCAGCAGGGCCGCCCAGTACCGTTCCGTACGGTCCACCCATCCGACCCCGCCGCGGCGGGCGGTGTCGTAGACCTTCTCCAGCAGCGGCAGGGCCTCTTCGCGCGCGAGCAGGCGGATCCGGCCGTCGCCGACGCCGGTGCCCGGCCGCAGGGCCATGAACCTCTTGTCGCCCCTGATCTCGGCCACGTGACTGGCCAGGCCGTAGCCGAAGCGGCCGTAGATCGTGGCCTGGGCGGCGTTGAGCGCGGCGATCGGTTCGCCGCCCGACTCGTACAGGTCCGTGAGCTGCCTGCGCATCATCGCGGTCAGTATGCCGCGCCGCCGGTGCGTCGGCAGGACCGCGACGAGCGTGATGCCCGCGACCGGCACCTCCGCGCCGGGGACCGTCATGACGCGGCCGTAGACGGACGCGCCGCCGACGATGTCCGCGCCGTCGCAGGCGGCGAGCGTGCGGCCGGGGTCGAGGGAGACGGCGGCGTTCCTGAGACCGCCCTCCGTCCAGTCCTGGCCGTAGGTGGCGGTGACCATGCGGGCCCACGCGTCGATCTCGTCGGCGCCGATGGTCCGCAGCGGGTACGTGCTTGTCATGCTTCGAGCGTGGCCGGATAAACAACCGTCGCACATCGGGTGATCTCTGTATTTATATGCTGGCGCGATGATGGCGGAACGTGTGGTCAGCCCGGTCTTCGTGGGCCGGGACGAGGAGCTGTCCGAGCTGGCGGCGGCCCTGGACACGGCCATCGAGCAGGGCCCCGCGCTGACGCTCGTGGCCGGCGAGGCCGGCATCGGCAAGTCACGGCTGCTGGCGGAGTTCGCCCGGTCGCTGGGGCCGCGGGCGCTGGTCGTCGAAGGCGCCTGTACGGAGCTGGGCAGCGACAGCCTGCCGTACGCGCCGTTCGTGACCGTGCTGCGCCGCCTGATCCGCGTCGAGGGCGCGCTGCCCGGCCCCTACCGGCAGCTGGCCCGCTGGTTCCCCGAGCTGGGCGACGCCGGCGACGCGGAGGGCGGCAGGCACCGGCTGTTCGAGGAGGTGCTGACGCTGGTCGAGCGGGTGGCCGCGAGCCGCCCCGTCGTCGTGACGATCGAGGACCTGCACTGGGCCGACGCCGCCACCCGCGAGCTGCTCGGCTTCCTCGCCAGGAACCTCACCCAGCCCGGCGTCCTGCTGACGATCACTCACCGGCCGTTCGAAACCGGCGACAAGCTGCTGTCGGAGCTGTCCCGCCGCCCGCGCGCCACCCTGCTGCGGCTGGACCGGCTCGACCGGCAGGGCGTGGGCCGCCAGCTCGCCGCCATCCTGGGCGCCGAGCCCGACGCCGCCACCGTACGCAGGGTCCACGAGCGCAGCGACGGCAACCCGCTGTTCGTCGAGGCTCTCGCCCGCGCCGGCGAGCGCACCCCCGACAGCCTGCGCAGCCTTCTTCTGCACGGCCCGCGCTCGCTGCCCGCCCCGGCCCGCGAGCTGCTGAGCGTCGCCTCCGTCGCGGGCGGCAGGGTCGATCACCGGCTGCTGGAGCGGGTCGCCGGGCAGGGCGGCGCCGAGCTGGACGCCCTGCTGCGCGAGCTGGTCGATCGCAGCCTGCTCGTCGTCTCCGGCGACGGCTACGACTTCCGCCACGCGCTGATCCGGCACGTGGTGTACGAGGACCTGCTGCCGGGCGAGCGGGCCCGCCTGCACGCCCGGTATGCCGAGGCGTTGCGCGATTCGGAGGCTCACGCGGAGCTGGCCGCGCACGCCCACGCCGCCGGGGATCGCCGGCTGGCCCTGTCCGCCGCGTACCTGGCCTCGGGGCGGGCGCGCCGCACGTACGCGTACGAGGAGCAGGTCCGCCTCCTCGGCCAGGTGCTCGACCTCTGGGACGCGGAGGTGGACCTGGGCGTCGACCGGATCGGCGTGCTGACCGAGATCGCCGAGGCGTGCATGCTGAGCGGCGACTACGCGCGCGGCGTCGAGTACGCCACCGAGGGGCTGGAGGCCGTGGACGAGCGGCGCGAGCCCGAGCGGGCCGCCCAGCTCCTGGAGCACCGGGGCAGGCTGCGGCACCGGCTGAAGGCGACCGGCGTCTCCGACTGGGAACACGCGCTCGCCCTCCTGCCCGCCGACCCGAGGAGCGTCCAGCGGGGCCGGCTGCTCGGCGTCCTGGCCATGGGCCTGCTGCCCGACGTGGCGAGGGCGCGCGAGCCGTTCGAGGAGGCGCTGGCGATCGGCCGGCGCACCGGCGACCCCACGGTCACCGTCCGCGGGCTGCTGGGCGTCGGCCTGATGACGCGCGACCTCGGCATGGTGGCGCGGGCCCGCACGCTCGCCGGGCGGCTCGACGGCCACGACCTGCTCATGACCGTCCCGATGTACGAGGCCATCCTGCACACCATGGCGGGCGACCACCCGAGCGCCGTCGCCGCCGCCCGCGACGGCCTGAGCCGCGCCCGCCGCTACGGGCTGGGCCGCAGCCGCGGCGCCGAGCTGGCCCGCCACGCCGCGCGCGGGCTGATCCTGGCCGGGCGGTGGGACGAGGCGGACGCCCTGCTGCGCGACGGCCTCCAGGAGGATCCGCCGCCGCTGTCACGGCAGGCCCTGCTCGTCCTCAGCGGCCAGCTGTCGTTGCTGCGCGGCGACGTCGCGGCGGCGGCCTCGGCCGCGTCGGCCGTCGAGCACGTCGAGAGCGACGGCCTGTTCTCCCGCTACCAGCTGCTCTGCCTGCTGGCGGTCGCCCAGGGCGCTCCCGGCCGAGCCGACCTGATCCTGGAACGCGCCCTGAAGGACCCCGAACTCACCCGCGTCTACTCCAGCGACGCCCGCCCGATCCTGGTGGCCGGCGCCCTGGCCCAGCGAGGATGGGGTGCCAGGAAGGCCGAGCTCGTCGCGGTCGATGCGCGGCTGGGCGTGGACGGGCGGCTCGACCGCGCCTGGCAGGTCATGCTGCACGCGCTGATCGAGGACGACGGCTGGGATGAGGCGGTGGCGGCCTGGCGGGAGCTGCGGCAGCCGTACGAGCTGGCGTTGTGCCTGTTCCACGGCGCGCGGGCCGCGCTGGAGGCGGGCGACAGGCAGGGCGCGACGACCCGCCTCATCGAGGCCGCCCGGCTGGCCGACGACCTGGGCGCCGCGCCGCTCGCCCGCGAGATCGCCCTGCTCGGCCGCCCCCGGCAACCCCAGGAGGGCCTGACGGAACGCGAGCACGACGTGCTCAAGCTGATCGCCGAGGGCCTGAGCAACCGCCAGATCGCCGCCCGCCTGCACATCTCCCCGAGCACGGCGGGTGTCCATGTCTCCCACATCCTCACGAAACTGGGCGCGACGACGCGTACGGAGGCGACGGCCATCGCCTTCCGCAAGGGCCTGGCCTGACCTCCTTTCGCAGGGCGTCGGCCATGAGCGCGAGGGTCAGTCCGGTGAGGGCGAGCGCGAGCGCGGGCACGACCGCGAGGCGGGGCGCCGTGACCAGCAGCGGGGTGGCCTCGCTCACCATGCCGCCCCAGTCGGCGCCCGGCGGCAGCCCGATGCCGAGGAAGCCGAGCGAGGTCACGGCGATCAGGGTGCGCGCGAAGTCGGCGGTGGCGACGGTCAGGACGGGGCCGGCCAGGTGCGGGGCGATCGTCCTGCGCAGCAGGTAGAGCGGCGACGCGCCGATCGCGCGTACGGCCAGGACGTGGTCGGCCCGCGCCACCCGCCGCGTCGCCGTGTGCGCGACCAGGCCGCAGCTCACCCAGCCGAGCGGCACGAGCGCGGCCAGGACCGTGGGGTACCCGGGCGGCAGCACGCCCGCCAGAGCGAGCGCCAGTGTGAGCCCCGGCAGGGCGAGCGCCACGGTGGCGGCGAAGCGCAGCAGCCGCTCGGCCGCCCCGCCCGCCAGCCCGGCCACCGCGCCGGCGAGCGTGCCGAGCGCGGTGGTGATGGCGGTGACGGCGAACGCGACCAGCAGCGAGGTACGGCCCGCCATGGCCGTCCTGGTGAGCAGGTCCCGGCCGAGCTGGTCGGTGCCCAGCCAATGCCGCGCACTGGGCGGCAGCAGGGCACGCCCCAGATCAGGCGTGGAGATGTCGTACCCGGTCAGAAAAGGCGCCACCAGGCAGAACGCCACGACCAGCATGAACCCGACGACCCGGCCCGTCATCGTTCCCCACCTCGCAGCCGCGGGTCCAGGGCCGACAGGCACAGCTCGGTCACCGCCAGCAGCAGCACCGTCGCCACCGCCACGACCAGCACGTACGCCTGCACGACCGGCACGTCCCGCTGCCTGATCGCCGCCACGGCGAGCTGCCCGACGCCGGGCCAGGCGAACAGCGTCTCCACCACCACGGCCCCGGCCAGCAACTCCGCCACGACGAGGCTCATGGCGGTGACCGCGTTCGGCGCGGCGACGCGCAGCGCGTGCACGACGACCGTGCGCCGGCGCCGCAGCCCCTTCGCCGCCGCGAGCCGGACGAACGGCCGCCGCAGCGCCCGCGCCAGGTCCGCGCGCAGCAGCCGCAGCAGCGTCGCGGCCCCGGCCAGGCCGAGCGTGAGCGCGGGCAGCACCACCGAGTCAGGACCGCCGGTGGGCAGCAGCCGCCATCCCACCGCCACCACGCTGATCAGCACAATGCCCACGATGTACGGAGGAATCCCGCCGGCCGCCACCGTCACCAGCGCGAGGATCCGGCTGTCGAGCGCCCGCGGCCGGACCACGGCCGGCAACGCGACGAGCAGCGCGAGCCCCGCCGACACCGCCGCGGCCGTCACGGCCAGCAGCAGCGTGGCCGGCAGCCGCGCCGCGATCTCGCCCGCCACGGGGGAGCGGTCGACGTAGGACCGGCCGAGGTCGCCGCCCAGCACGTCGAGCACCCACCGCAGATACCGGCTGGACAGCGGCTCGTCCAGCCCCAGCTCCGCGCGCAGCGCCGCCACCGCGGCCGCCGTCGGCTGCCCGCCGCCACGGCGCAGGATCTCCTCGGCGG
Organism: Nonomuraea sp. NPDC049504; assembly: GCF_040676845.1. Classification (NCBI taxonomy): domain Bacteria; kingdom Bacillati; phylum Actinomycetota; class Actinomycetes; order Streptosporangiales; family Streptosporangiaceae; genus Nonomuraea; species Nonomuraea sp. NPDC049504. The sequence continues at coordinate 248,882 of NZ_JBFAPT010000011.1, read as the reverse complement.
GGTCGCCGGGCGCGAGCGAGGTCAGCAGGAAGACCAGTACCGACAGCGCCAGCAGCACGAGCAGCAGCTCCGCGAGGCGGCGTAGGAGGACGGCGATCACGTGCCGGGCGCCAGCTCGCCCAGGTCGGTCACGTACGCCACGTTCTGCGTCACGCCGCCGACCTCGGTGGTCGTGACGATCGGGTTGTCCTGGTAGGCGAGGGGGATCATCGGCCGGTCGGCCGCCAGCAGCCGCTGGATCCGGTGGTGGAGCTCGCGGCGCTCGCCCTGGTCGGTCTCCGCCGCCGCCCGGTCCACCAGCGCGTCGAACTCCGGGCTGCGGTAGCCGAGCCGGCGATCGACGTTCCAGGACGCGTCCGAGCGCAGGAAGCGGCGGAACAGGTAGTCGGCGTCGGCGTTCGGCACGCTGTACGCGCTGAGGAAGACGTCGTAGTCGCCGGCCTCCATCGCCGACTTGGTGGCCTCGGTGACGCTCACCCGCGCCGGCAGCCTCGCCTGCTCGAACGCGGCACGCAGCACCTCGGCGACGTCGGCGTAGGGGAACTGGCCGGTCTCCGCCGCCGAGATCAGGATGGTGACCGGCCGCTCCGGCGTCTTCGCTGCGGACACGAGCGCACGCGCCCTGCCGGGGTCGTAGGGGGTGCCGCCGGGGGCGGCGAGATCGCCGAAGACCGGGGACAGGAAGCCGGCGCCCGGCCTGGCCGTGCCGGCGAACAACGTGGCGGCGATCGCCCGCCGGTCGATGGCCAGGTCGGCCGCCTCACGCAGGCGCGGGTCCGAGAACGGCGGGCGCGAGGCGTTGAAGGTCAGGTAGTGCGTCAGCACCGACGGGCTGCGCACCACCCGGAAGCGGCCGTCGGCGGCGACCGCGGCGACCTGCGCGGGCAGCAGCGCGCCCTTGTCGATCAGTCCGTCCACCTCGCCGGCGCGTAACGCGGCGACGCGGGCGTTGGCGTCGGGGATCACCTTGACCACGATCGTGTCGTACGCGGGTGCGCCGCCGTGGTGATGCGGGTTGGCGGTGAGCACCGCCTGCTGCCCCTTGGTCCAGCTCGCCAGCGTGTACGGCCCGGTGCCGATCGGCCGGTCGCCGAACGAGTCGCCACCCGCGAACGCCTTCGGCGACTGCACCATGCTGAAGAACCCGGCCAGCCGGCCCGGCAGGTCGGCCACGCCCTCCTTCAGCTCGAACACCACCTTGCCGCCCTCGGCCCGCACCCGCCCGAGCCTGCCGTACGCCGCCTCCATGCCCGCGTCGAGGCTGAAGAAGGCCGACTGCCGGGGCGCGATGCGCAGGAACCGCTCGACGTTGGCCACCACCGACTCGGCGGTCAGCGGCGTGCCGTCGCTGAAGCGCACCCCCTGCCGCAGCGTGAACGTCCACCGCCGCCCCTCGTCCGCGCTGTCCCACGAGGTGGCCAGCGCGGGGACCGGCCGTAGCTCGTCGTCCACGGTCACCAGCGGCTCCCACACCCGTAAGGTCTCGTGGACGAAGTACGGATCCTCCGGCCCGGCGACCAGGTCGCGTGGAGCGGCCAGGGTGAGCCTCTTTCCGTCCTGCTGAGCCTGGCCGCAGCCGGCCATAGCCGCCAGCAGCGCCAGCACCATGATCACCGATCGTCCGCGCACTCGATCCTCCCGCCAGCCGCATTAGAAGGCAACGATAACCGTGTTCATCTCTCGCGTCACAAGCGGTGGTAGGCCAGCAGGGCGAGCGCCGCGACCCCGCAGGCGGCGGCCACCGCGCCCATGACCCAGCCGTACCCGGCCGCCTGAGCCAGGGCGACGGCGGCGAGCGGGGCGGCGGCCTTGTCGGCGACCGCGAACAGCGCGATCCGGCCCGACAGGCTGGCGTAGGCGGTGGTGCCGTACCGCTCGGAGAGCAGGTACGGCAGCGTGATCGTGCCCACCCCGAACCCGATCCCGAACAGCAGCACGCACCCGATCGCCCCCGCCGCGCTCCCCGCCACCACCGGCATCAGCAGCGCGCCCGCCCCCTGCACCGCGAAGACGCCCGCCGCGACCGGGGCGGCGGCCCAGCGGCGGCGCAAACCGGTCGTGACCACGCGGCCGGTGACCGACAGCACGCCGAGCAGCCCGGCGACGGTCGCGGCGAACACCGGCGGGTGCCCGAGGTGGATCAGGTAGGTGACCAGCAGGACCGCGATGGTCGCCACCGCGCCGTTGTGCGCCGTGAACGCCGCCGCCAGCAGCCAGAAAGGGCGCCCCCGTACGGCGGACCTGACCAGGTCGCCCCTGGTCGTGGCGGTGACCTTGGCGGCCTGGTGCGCGGGCCTGCGCAGGACCAGGGCGTGCAGCGGGATCGCGGCCAGGCCGTAGCCGAGCCCGAGCACGACCAGGGCCTGGCGCCAGCCGTAAAGCTCGACCAGCAGGCCGGACAGCGGCAGGAACACCGACGACGCGAACCCGGCCACGATCGTCACCGCCAGGAGGGCGTCAGCTCTGCCGCGACCGTCGAACCAGGCCATGATCATGGCGAAGGCGGGCTCGTACAGCACCATCGCCGACGCCACCCCGATCGCCACGAACACCCCGTACAGCTGGAGCAGCGTGTGGGCCTGCGACCAGCCCAGGACGGCGAGCGTGCCGAGCACCGACCCCGCCGTCATCAGGCCGCGCCCGCCGCGGGCGTCCAGCCACCGGCCCGCGAACGGCGCGCACAGCGCGGTGGTCGCGACGGCGAGGGTGAGCGCGGCGGCGACCTGCGTGCCGCCGGCCCGCAGGTCGCGGGTCATGGGGGTGAGGAAGACGGAGAAGGCGTAGTAGAGCACGCCGTAGCCGATGGTCTGGGTGACGGCCAGGGCCGCGACCATGCGCCATCCCTGGTGGAAGCGGCTTATGGCCGGCCTCGCAGGACCGCTCGCAGGTTGGCCCGCACCAGCGTCGTCGTGGGGTGGCCGGAGCCCAGCACCCGCTCGCACTCGGCCAGCGCCCGTTTCAGCAGGGGAGTGGCGCGGCGCACGTCACCGGCCGCGTGATAGGCGGCGGCCAGGTTGTTGCGGCACATCAGCGTGTCGGGGTGGTCGAGGCCCAGGACCCGCTCCGAGCCCGCGTACGTCTCCTCGTACAGCTGGACCGCGCGCTTGTGGTTGCCGGCCGACTCGTAGGCGTAGGCGAGGTTGTTGCGTGAGGCGAGGGTGTCGGGATGGTCGGGGCCCAGGATCCGCTCGCGGTCCACCAGGATCTCCACCAGCAGGCGGAGTGCGCGGCGCGAGTCGCCTGCGGCGTCGTAGGCGATGGCGAGGTTGTTGCGGGAGTTCAGCGTGGCGGGATGGGTGGGGCCGAGGACGCGTTCGCGGTCCTTCAGCGTGCGCTGGAACAGGGGGATGGCGCGGTCGAGGTCTCCCGCGGCCTGGTAGGCGTGGGCGAGGTTGTTGCGGGAGATCAGGGTGTCGGGGTGGTCGGGGCCGAGGAGGCGTTCGCGGTCTTCGAGGTTCTGCTCGTGCAGGCGTCGCGCTTCGGCGAGGTCTCCCGCCGACTGGTACGCGTGGGCGAGGTTGTTGCGGGAGATGAGCGTGTCGGGGTGGTCGGGGCCGAGGAGGCGTTCGCGGTCCTTCAGGTTCCTCTCGTACAGCCGCAGGGCCTGCCGGACGTCGCCCGCGGCCTCGTAGGCGTGGGCCAGGTTGTTGCGGGAGGTGAGCGTGTCACGGTGGTCCGGGCCCAGGACCCGTTCGCGGTCCTCCAGCGCCTGCCCGAACAGGGCGATGGCGCGGCCGAGGTCGCCCGCCGACTCGTAGGTGACGGCGAGGTTGCTGCGTGAGGTCAGGGTGTCGGGGTGGTCGGGGCCGAGCACGCGCTCGCGGTCCGCCAGCGTGCGCTCGTCCAGCTCCGCGGCGCGGCGCAGGTCGCCGGCCTCCCGGTAGGCGTGGGCCAGGTTGTTGCGGGAGGTGAGCGTGTCGGGGTGGTCAGGGCCCAGGACGCGCTCGCGGTCGTCCAGCGTCTGCCGGAACAGGCGGGTGGCGAGGCTCAGGTCTCCCGCGGTCTGGTAGGCGAGGGCGAGGTTGCTGCGGGTGGTCAGCGTGTCCGGGTCGTGCGCACCCAGCACGCGCTGCGAGCTCTCCAGCGTCTGCTCGTAGATCGGGATGGCGCGGCGCAGGTCGCCCGCCGCCTCGTAGGCGGCGGCCAGGTTGTTGCGGGTGGTCAAGGTCTGCGGGGCGTCGGCGCCCAGCAGCCGTTCCGTGCGCTCCAGCGTCTCCTCGTAGATCGGGACGGCGTGCTCCAGGTCGCCCATCGCGCGGTAGGCGCTCGCGAGGCCGTCACTGGACGACAGCGTGGCCGGATCGTCCTCGCCCAGCAGCCGCTCGCACGTGGCGCGGGCCCTGCTGTGCAGCTCGATCGCGCTCTCCAGCGAGCCCTGGCCGTTGAGGAAGACGCCGGTCCTGTCGAGCAGGCCCGCGGTCGTGAGCGTGTCGGTGCCGGGGGCGGCGTGCTCGGTCAAGGCGATGACGTGCGGCAGCAGCGCCCGCCACAGCGGCCAGCCCGCCGGGTCACGCGGCGAAGGGGCGGCCGCGGTGTCGAGCAGGACGGTCGCCAGGGCGCGGGCGGCGTCGACGGCGGCGGCCGGGCGGTGCGGGTCGGCGTCGTCAGGGGTGCGGGTCACGGCCTGGACCAGCCGGTGCACGGTGACCGTCTCGCGGTCCAGGGTGACCATGTTGTAGGCGGCCAGCTCACCGAGCGCGTGCCGCACCTCGGCCTGGCCCGCGTCCATGCCGTCCAGCAGCGTGCGGGGGACGGGCTGCGCGCCGTACCAGGCCAGGACGCGCAGCACGTCCACCGCGTACGGGGTGCCGGCCAGGCGGTCGAGGGTGAGCCGCCACACCCGCGCGATCGTCCGCTCGGCGTCGCCGCCACGGGCGACCTGGTCGTACATGACGGCCGGCTGCCGCCGCAGCGACTCCAGATACTCGCGCGGAGCGATCCTCGTCTGATGCAGATAAGCCCCGGCCTGCTCGATGGCCAACGGCAGGTATCCCAGCTCCCGCACCAACTCAGCAGCCCCATCGAGACCCCCGCTCTCCCCGGGCACGGCCGCGGCGGCTCTGCCGGGGTCACCGGCGTCCGCAGGCTGCGCGGCGCCGTCCAGGTTTCCGCCGTCCACGAGCTCCGGGGCGGCGAGGCGGGTGAGGAGTTCGATCGCTTCCCGTTCGCTCAGGACGTCCAGGCGCAGGACCTGGGCGTCCAGGCGGTGCCAGCCCTCGCCCAGGCGGCTGGTCACCAGCACCTGTCCGGTCAGGACCCGCTGCAGCAGCGGCTGCACGTCGGCGACCTCGTTGACGTTGTCGAGCACCAGCAGCCAGCCCTGGTGGGCGGCCAGCCAGGCCGTGGCCCGCTCGGCCAGCGCCTCCAACGGCAGGGCCGTGGTCAGCTCCGGCTGCAGCGCGACCGCCAGCCTGGCCAGCCCGGTCCTGACCGCCTGGCCGGACTCGGCGGTGATCCACCACACCGGGTTCGGCCGCCCGGCGTCCTGCCTTCTGGCCTGGGCCAGCGCGTAGTGAGCGGCCAGCGTGGACTTGCCGACGCCGCCCAGGCCGTGCACCGCGGAGACCACCACCTCGTTCCCGCCCCGCAGCGCGGCCGCCAGCCGCGCCAGCTCGTCCCCGCGCCCCACGAACGTCCGGGTGTGCCGGGGCAGATTCACCAGCCCAGGCGGCGCGACGACCTCGGTGACGGGCCGCAGCACGATCTCCGGCAGCACGGTCTCGTTGACGACCTGGTCACGCCCGGCCTGGTAGATCCGCGCATTCCCAGAGGCCGCCGCCTCCATCCGCACCTCCACCACCCCGGAGCCCGTCGTAGTGGGTCCCTCCGGCTGAGGTGGGGTCGTCGGCGGGTCGTCCGATGGTGGGGTGGTCATCGTTCGTTGATGGTCTGGTCGCGGGCGCTCTGGTAGACGCGGCCGGAGCCCGAAGCCTCGGCCCGCAACTGCACGTTCGTGGCACGGTCGCCGGTGGAGGCGATGCCGGTGTTCTCGCCGATCGCGACGGAACGCTCGCCGGCGGCGACGGCGCCCGCGCCGAACTCGGCGACCAGCTCCCGCAGCTCGGCTTCGGCGTCGGGATCGTCCTCCAGCAGGTCGCTCAGCCGCGACCGCCACGCCGCCTCCTGCTCGGCGCGGGCCCGCTCCAGCTCGGACCCGCTCCGGCCGACGAGCTCCTGCCGCGAGCGCTCCAGCCGTCGCACCACGACCTCCTCCCGCTCAGGGTCGCCCCGCCCGATCAACCGGGCGAACCGCTGCTTCACGGACGTCCACGCATCGGTGGTCATCTCCGACACCAACGTCGTGGCCCCCGCCGCGACCAACGCCGCCAACGCCTCACTCCACATCGTGCCCCTCCTGCCCGCCGAGACAAGTTCTCCCGTTCTGTTCGACCGCGAAACGATCGAGGAAGTTCCGCGAGTACAGTCCGGGCATGGGTTTCGATCACAACGAGCACTATCACGAGCTGCTCATTCGGGGAATCCCAGAAGGTGCGAAGCAGGCCCTGGACGTCGGCTGCGGCACCGGCGCGTTCGCCCGTCGCCTGGCCGGGCGCGGCCTGGTCACGTCCCGTTCGCGACGGTGACCCGCCTGCGCCGCGCGCTCGTACCGGGAGGCCAGGCTCGCGATCCTCGGCCTCTACCGGGAGGCCGGGTGCCAGCCCAGTTCGGGCCCCAGTTTGGTGGCGATGTCGGTGAGGATCTGGACGTAGTCCTCGTGTTCGAAGGTGAACGGCAGCGCGAACGCCACCTCGTCGATCTCCTGGAAGGCGGCGTGCGCGTACAGCCGTTCGGCGATCTCGGCGGCGGTGCCGACCAGGTCGGGGGCGAACAGCATGCGGGCCGGCCCCCGGGGCGTGGCGGTGCGGGGCAGGCGCTTGGCGGCGTACTCGGCGTATCTGGCCCGCTGCTGCGGACTGGCCGAGTCCGTGGGGATGACGACGAGGCCCTGGGAGACGCGGGCCTGGTCGCCGAGGGGGTGCCGGGCGCGGAACTCCCGTACGTGCGAGAGCTGGATCTGCGCGAAGTCCTCCGACTCCTCGGCCTTGACGACGCTGCTGGTCAGGAAGTTCATGCCGTGCTCGCCCGCCCACCGGGCCGAGCGCAGGCTGGCTCCGCCGTACCACATGCGGCTGCCCAGGCCCGGCGAGTGCGGCTGCACCCGGTCGGAGAACACCTCGAAGCCCTCGGTGCCGCTGAAGGAGGTGGCCGCCTCGCCGCGGACGAAGCCGAGCAGCCGCCGTACCCGCTCGTAGCTGAAGTCCTCCAGGTCGGCGGTGCCGGGGTGGAGCGCGTCCTTGACCCGGTCGTAGTGCATGGGCGGGCCGACGCTGACGCCTGGGTTGAGCCGGCCGCCGGACAGGATGTCGACGGTGGCGAGGTCCTCGGCCAGCCGCAGCGGGTTCTCCCAGCCGAGCGGGATGACCGCGGTGCCCAGCTCGATGCGGGTGGTGCGCTGGGTGGCGGCGGCGAGGACGGCGACGGGGGAGGAGATGCCGTATTGGAGGTGGCGGTGGCGTACCCATGCGCTGTCGAAGCCGAGCTGTTCGCCCAGCTCGATGATCCGCAGGGTCGACTCGTGTCCTGGGCGGGGGTCGTCCCCGTCGAACAGGCCGATGGTCAGGAAACCCAGCTTGCGCAGGGGTCGCGTGGGCAGCGGCACGGCGCTTCCTCTCTCCCGCAGTATTGCCTAGCCAAATGGTAGGTTATAGCGGGACAAAGCCGGCACGTGACCGAGGACCTGGAAGTGGTGGGTGCCGTCGCGTTCGAGCTGCTCGACCAGGCCGAACTCCCACTCCAGGTACGCCTCCATGGCCTCCCGTGGGTTGTCCGTGCCCTCGTACGGGCGCCGGTACCGGTCGGCCGGCGGGACCGCGTACCGGGCCTCGGCCGTTTCCAGGGGGAAGCGCCAGGCCGCGGTGCCGCCTTCCAGGGCGAAGGCCGGGGCGCGGTGGCGCAGGTCGGCGGTGGCGAAGCGGGCCAGGAGGCCGGTCGGTGAGGTGAGGACGTACCGGCGTGCGGCGCCGATCGTGGCGAGCGCGGCGGGCAGCAGGGCGCGGGCGGCGTACCAGGCGCCGGGTATGTGGCCGGCGGCGTAGTCGCGGCTGGGGCCGACGTCGATGACCGTGGCCGAGCCGTCGGCCAGCCAGGCGCGCAGGGTCGCCGCGTCGACAGTGTCCACCGGCGGCGGTGCGGGGTGGAGCGAGGGTTCGGCGCCCGGCCGGGTGAGGAGCTCGGCGGGGCTGACGGCGTAGACCTCCCAGCCCATCTGCGCCAGCCACGAGCCGGTCATCGCCGCGCGTACCCCGTCGTCGTCCACGACCACGATGCGGGCGCCGCGCACCGGCGCGTGGTGGTCGGTCTCCTGGACGAGCTGCCCACCGGGCGCGTGCCGGGCGCCGTCGAGGTGCCCGCGCGCGTACTCGGCGGCCGTGCGGACGTCGAAGATGTACGTGGTGCGATCAGGCCGGCGCAGATCGGGCAGGTCGCGCGCGCGGACGAAGGTGACCCCGGCCCGCTCGGCGACGGCGCGCGCCCCGGACGCGGCGAGCGCGTGGTGGGGCGGCGTCACACTGAGCGGCGCCGTACGGGTCGCGCCGCGGTCGAGTCGCTGCCCGGCGAGGGTCCAGCCGATGGTGCCGTCGCGCAGCGCGGCCACGGGGTTGGGCAGCCCGGCGTCGATGAGCGCCTTGACGTCCTGCGCGGTCAGGGACGGCGTGCCCGCGACCGACGCGACCAGCTCGCCGAACGCCTTGCTCGGCGCGTTCACGTCCTGGAAGATCTCGCCGCCTGAGGCGGTCCAGGCGTCGAGCCCGCCCGCCAGCTCGTGCACCCGGGTGTAGCCGAGCCCGCGCAGGACGCCGATCGCCCGCGCGACCCCGTCGCCGTAGACGGCGATGGGGGTGTCGCGGCGGGGGATGCGCCGCCAGGCGTCCAGCTCCAGGCGGGAGAGGGGGAAGCTGGCGGCCCACAGCGGGTGGCCGGTGGCGAAGGCGGCCTCCTCGCGTACGTCGGCGATGACCACCTCGCTGCGGCGCAGCAGCAGCGCCCGCACCTCCTCCGCGGTCATCGAGGGGTTCAGCGGATCTCCACTTCCGACCAGTCGAGCCCGTCGAGGTTCACCACGATCGCCTCCTGCGTGGTGCGCGCGATGACGACGACGGCCTCGGCGCCGGGGTCGGGGTTCTCCTCGCGGTGCGGCACGAACGGCGGTACGAAGACGTAGTCGCCCGGGCTGGTCTCGATGCGGTGCTCCACCGGCTCGTCGCCCTCCACGTCGAGGAAGACGAACGCGGGATGCCCTGACACGACGTAGATGGCGGTCTCGGACGCCTCGTGGTGGTGGTTGCCCGACGCGGTGGACGCGGCGACGTGCGTCTCACCCATCCAGAGGCCGGACGAGCCGACGGTCTTGCCGCTGACGGCCTCGAGCCGGGTCATCCCGGACGTCTGCCCGGTGCGGCCGAGCAGCCCGCTCGGGGCGACGTGGTGCAGGGTCCGGTGGAACGGGTCGATGCCGGCGGGCACGAGGACCCCGCTGGGCGTACGGATGAGGGGCTGGCCGGGCATCAGGCTCCTTTGGCGAGGGGCGGCACTTCGGTCAGGACGGGGGTCGTCAGGAGGCGGCGCAGCGTGTCCGCGACGCGTTCGGACACCGCAAGCGCGACGTCCTTGCGCGTCCACAACGCCAGCGGCAGCGGCTTGGGCCGGGGCAGGTCGTCGCGGGGCACGAGGCCGTCGGGCGTCTGCCCGAGCGTCGCGAGCAGCGCCACCCCGGCGCCGGCACTGACGGCGGCCTGCACGCCGGCGAGCTGGTTGGCCTCCGCGGCGACGGCGACGGGGATCGCGTGGTGCCCCAGCGTCGTCAGCGCGCGGTCGCGCAGCGCGCACGGGTGGTCGAAGGCGACGACGGGCAGCGGCTCGCCGCGCCTGGGCGGCTGCCATGCGGGGGCGGCGTACCAGGTCAGGGCGAGGTCGCCGACCGGGGTGGCGTGCGGGTCGTCGGCGGGGCCGATGAGCAGGGCCAGGTCGATGCGTCCCGCCACGAAGCTCTCGCGCAGCTTGGTCCCGCGGTCGATGCGGAACTTGACGCCGTGGCGGGGTTCGGCCTGGTCGAGCGCGGTCGCGAGGTGCGGCAGCAGCTGGGCGGCGGCGTGCTCGGTCGAGCCGATGACGATGGGGCCGCGGGTCTCGCCGGCGAAGCTGCGCAGCCCTTCGTCGTGCAGCGCGAGGATGCCGCGCGCCAGGCCGAGCAGCTTCTCGCCGTCGGCGGTGAACCGCGAGCCGCGGCCGCGCCGCTCGACCAGCGGGCGGCCGACGGCCGACTCGAGGCGGCGGACGTGCTGGCTCACCGCGCCCTGGCTGAGGTGCAGGGCGTCGGCGGCGCGCTGGAAGCCACCGGCGTCGGCGACGGCGACGAAGCTGCGCAACGGAGCGATGTCCAGCGTACGGTTCATGCGAGCAGCATACCTATTATCCCTACCTGATGTAAGGGTATTTATCACGTGACGTGATGAACAGCGATCACAAAGCGTCGTTGGACACCCCGGAGCGCCAGGCCGCAGGCTGGGACACGACGTCGCCGGCGAGGTGAGCCCCCCACCGTCGCGCAGCGCCCCCTCGCCCCTCCAGGCGTGCCCTCGCACGCCCATATGCACCCGAACACGTTGAAAGGCAGGCATCTTGTCGATCCAGATCCTGGGGATGGTCTCGACCACCTACGGCTCGGAAAGCGCCGGTTGGCGGGGTCCGGTCGTCGACCCCGGCTACCTCGCCGACTTCGCCCGCGCGCACGAGCAGGCCGGGTTCGACCGCGTGCTCATCGCCCACAGCGCCGGCTCGCCCGAGGGCTTCGCCGCCGCCGCCCACGTGCTCTACAACACCCAGCGCCTCGGCGTGCTCATCGCCCAGCGGCCCGGCTTCATCCAGCCCACCCTGACCGCGCGCAAGCTCGCGACCCTCGACAACCTCACCGGCACGGGCCGTGTCGCGATCCACCACATCACCGGTGGCAGCGACACCGACCAGCGGCGCGACGGCGACTTCGCGGGCAAGGAGGCGCGCTACCGGCGTACGGCCGAGTTCATCGAGGTCCTGCGGCGCACGCTCACCTCGGCCGAGCCGTTCGACCACGAGGGCGAGTTCTACCGCTTCGAGGGCGCGTTCAGCTCGGTCAAGCCGCACGGCGAGGTGCCGATCTTCTTCGGCGGCCAGTCCGAGGACGCCATCCGCGTGGGCGGCCGCTGGGCCGACGTCTACGCCCTGTGGGGCGAGCCCCTGGCGCAGACCCGCGAGCGCATCGACCTCATCCGCGGCGAGGCCGCACGGCACGGCCGCGAGATCGGCTTCTCCCTGTCCGTACGCCCGATCGTCGCCGGCACCGAGGACGCCGCCTGGGAGAAGGCCGGCGCGATCCGCCGCGCGTTCGAAGGCAATCTGGCCGGCGGGATCAACGGCGGCACCTGGCGCATCGGGCGCGGCGAGAACACCGCGGTCGGCGCCAAGCGGCTCAAGGACGAGGCCGACGAGAAACTCGTGCACGACGAGCGCCTGTGGTTCGGCGTCACCCAGCTCACCGACGGCGGCGGCAACTCCACCGCCCTGGTCGGCACGCCGCAGCAGGTCGCCGACGCCCTGCTGAAGTACTACGACCTCGGCGTCCGCACGTTCCTGATCCGCGGCTTCGACCCGCTGCAGGACGTGCGCGACTGGGGCGAGGAGCTGGTGCCGCTGCTGCGGGCCGGCGCCGAGGCCCGCGAGCAGGCGCTCACCCCCGCAGGGCGAGGGTGAGCGGCGTGCGCATGCCCGTCACAGCCGTCGGCAGGGCTGTCGGCAGGGCTGTCTGCAGGGCCGTCGGTCTCGTCGCGGTGGTGGCGCTGCCGCTCACCGGCTGCGCCTCCCAGGCGTCCGTACGCCAGGCCGCCGGCAGCACCCTGACCTGGGGATGGTCACTGCCGTCCACCTGGGACCCGGTCACCTCGGCCGTCGGCAACGACGTCCACGCCCTGACCCTCGTCTACGAGGGCGTCACCGAGGTGGACGAGAAGGGCGAGGCACGGCCGGGGCTCGCCGAGTCGTGGACGTACGCGAAGGACGGCCGCTCGGTCACTTTCCACCTGCGCCCTGGACTGACCTTCTCCGACGGCACCAAGCTCGACGCCGCCGCCGTCAAGGCGAGCCTGGAACGCGGCAAGACCGCCAAGGACTCGACGATCGCGCCGCAGCTGGTCACCGTCGAGCGCATCACCGCCGACAGCGACACCGACGTGACCCTGCACCTCACCCAGGTGGACTACCAGATCCCGCTGCTGCTGTCGGGCAAGACCGGCCAGATCGTCAGCCCCGCCGCCGCGAAGGACGCCGCCGAGCTGGCCACCCAGCCGGTCGGCGCGGGCCCGTTCATGCTCAAGACCTACGTGCCCGGCTCGCAGGCGACGCTCGTGAAGAACCCCGCCTTCTGGAACGCCGGCCAGATCCACATCGAGAACCTCGTCCTCAAACCGGCCCCCGACCCGTCCGTCGCCGTCGCGGGCCTGCAATCGGGGCAGTACGACATAGCGGATATCACCGCCTCCCAGGTCGCCGGCGTCAAGGCCGCGGGCTTCCCGGTCGAGACGACCGACGTGCTGCCCGTCCGCGTCCTCGACGTGAACAACACCGTCAAACCGTTCGACAACCCCAAGGTCGTCGAGGCGATCAGCACCGCGATCGACCGGCAGGCGCTGGTGAAGACGGCCAACTTCGGGTACGGCACGCCGGCCTGGCAGCCGTTCCCCCGGGGCTACGTCGCCTACAACGCCGACCTGGACAACCTGTACCCGCACGACGTGGCCATGGCCAAGCGGCTGCTGGCCGAGGCCGGCTACCCGGACGGCGTGGACGTCCAGCTCGCGCTGAGCAAGGCCGACGACCCCGTGGGCGAGCTGATCCAGCAGCAGCTCAACGCCGCCGGCATCCGTACGACGCTCACCGTGCAGACGCCCGGCGTCAACAACTACATCACCCGCAGATACCCGTTCGTGCTCGACCAGTTCAACGCCCGCCAGTCGCCCGTGCAGGCGCTGCAGGTGCTGTTCGGGCCCGAGGGCCTGATGAACCTCGGCAAGACCACCCCCGAGGAGCTGCCCGCCGCCGTCGCCGAGGCCGGCGGGTACGCGCTGACCGACCCCGCCTACCCGGCGGCCATCCAGAAGGCCACGAAGATCGCGGTGACCGGCATGCCGAACGTTTTCCTGTTCACGGTCACGCGCTTCGCCGCGCACAGCCCCAAGGTGCAGGGCCTGCGCAACTGGGTGGACATCCAGCGCTTCGAAGGCGTCCGGGTCGTCACGTGACCACCATCGACCTGCGCGACCGCGCCCTCTCGCCGGCCGCCCTCGCCAGGCCCTTCGCCGCCCTGGGCAGGGCGCTGCTCATCGCGGTGCCCGTCCTGCTCGTGTCGACGTTCATCACGTTCCTGCTCGGCGGGCTCACCGAGCAGGACCCCGCCTCGGTCGTGCTCGGCGACTCCGCCACCCCCGCCGACGTGGCGCGGATGCGCGAGGTCTTCGGGCTCGACCGGCCACTCCTGGCGCGCTACGCCCTGTGGCTGTGGGACGCCCTGCACGGAGACCTCGGCGCCTCCTGGTTCACCAGGATCCCGGTCGCGCAGAGCATCGCCGAGCGGCTGCCGGTCAGCCTGTCCGTGGCCGCCGGGGCGCTGCTCATCGCCGCCGTGCTCGGCGGCGTGTCCGGGGTGCTCGCCGCCGTCCGGCAGGGCGGCCTGCTCGACCGCACGGTCACCGTCGTCACCTCCGTGCTCGCGACCGTGCCCGGGTTCGTCGCCGCGGTCGCGCTCATCACGGTGTTCGCGCTGCTCGTGCCGGTGCTGCCGGCCGGCGGCTGGGCGCCGCCGTCCGCCGGCCTGGCCACCTGGGCGACCTTCCTGGTGCTGCCCTGCGTGGCGCTCAGCCTGGACGCCGCCGCCGACGTCGCCCGCCAGCTGCGCACCGGCATGGCCGACACCCTGCACGAGAACTACGTCGTCGGCGCGCGGGTGCGCGGCCTGCCCGGCTGGCGGGTCGTCCTCGTCCACGCGCTGCGCAACGGCGCCGGGCCCGCGGTCGCCGTGCTCGGCATGCACGTGCCGAGGCTCATCGGCGGAGCCGTCATCGTCGAGACCGTGTTCGCGCTGCCCGGCGTCGGCGAGCTCACCAAGACCGCCGCGCTCGGCGGGGACGTGCCCGTCGTCCAGGGCGCCCTGCTCGTGACGATCGCGGTCGTGCTGGTCTCGTCGGCGCTCGTCAACGTCCTGCTGGTCAAGCTGCGACCGGCCGCCCGGAGGGAGATATGAGGACCATCACCGACGCCCTGCGCACCCGCCCGGGCAAGGTCGCGGCGGCCGTGCTCGCCGTGGTGCTCGTCCTCGCCGTGACCGGGCCCTTCCTCGCGCCGTACGACGCGCTGAGGAACAGCGCCGACATCCTGCGGCCGCCCGGCGCGGCGCACTGGTTCGGCACCGACTACCTGGGCCGCGACGTGCTGAGCCGGGTACTGGCCGGCGCGCCCGCGTCGGTGTTCACCGCCTTCGAGGCCGTCGCCATCGGGCTGGTCATCGGCGTCGTGCCCGGCATCACCTCCGTCTACCTCGGCCGCGCCTACGAGTGGATCACCCTGCGGATCATGGACGGGCTCATCGCCCTGCCCTTCCTGATCTTCGCGATCGCGGTCGCCGCGCTGCTCGGCAACGCCGTCCACCAGGCGATGGTCGCGGTCGGCATCCTGCTCGCGCCGTCGTTCTACCGCATCACCAGGGCCGCCGCGCTCAGCCACGCGGGCGCCCAGTACGTCACCGCCGCACAGCTCTTCGGCGCCTCCACCTGGCGGGTGCTGCGTACGCACGTGTGGTCGAAGATCGTGCCGACGCTCGTCGTCACCACCGCGAACGCCACCGCAGGCGCCCTGCTCATCGTCTCGTCGCTGACCTTCCTCGGCGTCGGCGTCGCCCCGCCGGAGCCCACCTGGGGCGGCATCGTCGCCAGCGACCTCGGCTATCTGGCGCAGCGGCCGTACGGGCCCGTGTTCCCCTCGCTGTTCATCATGGCCACGGTCGGCGCGCTCAACCTGCTCGCCGACGCGATCAGGGACACCAGCGGCGATCGCGGCAGGGCCAGGACACTCATGAGAGGAGCCCGCCGTGTCCGCCTCACCTGACTGTGCGACGGCCGTCCGCCCCGCCGCGCCGGCAGGTCCTGAGCACGAGCCGCTGCTGTCGGTACGCGGGCTGCGCGTCAGCGTCGCCGACGGCTCCGAGGTCGTGCACGGCGTGGACCTCGACGTGCCGCGCGGCTCGGCCGCCGGGCTGGTCGGCGAGTCCGGCAGCGGCAAGACCCTGACCTGCCGCGCCGTCCTCGGCCTGCTGCCCGCCGGCGTGAAGGTCACCGGCGGCGCGATCAGCCTCGCGGGCACCGAGCTGACCGCGCTGCGCGACGCCGAGCGGGCCCGCCTGCGCGGCACCCACGTCGCCGCCGTCTTCCAGGACCCCGCCTCCTACCTCAACCCGTCGATCACCGTCGGCAGGCAGCTCGCCGAGGTGCTGCGCGTCAAGGCCGGGCTCGGCCGCGGGGCGGCGCGCGAGCGGGCCGTCGAGCTGCTGGCGGCCATGGGGCTGCGCCGCCCGGGACACGTCGCCACGCAGTACCCGTTCGAGCTGTCGGGCGGGATGCTGCAGCGCGTGCTGATCGCCATGTCGATCACCGCGGACCCCGAGCTGCTGATCGCCGACGAGGCCACCACCGCGCTCGACGTGACCGTGCAGGCCGAGGTGCTGGAGCTGCTGTCCGAGCTGCGCCGCGACCGGGGGCTCACGCTCGTCGTCGTCTCGCACGACCTGGCGGTCATCGCGCGGACGTGCGAGACGGTCCACGTGTTCCGCGACGGCGCCGTGGTCGAGTCGGGGCCCACCCGGCGGGTGCTGCGGTCGCCGCGCCACCCGTACACGCGGAAGCTGATCGACGACCACGAGCGCTTCGGCATCGACCGGGTGCGGGAGAGGAGCCCCCGATGAGCGCGCTGCTCGACGTCTCCGGCCTGCGCGTGGCGCTCGGCCGGGGGCGCGGACGCACGGAGATCCTGCACGGCGTCGACCTCACCGTGGCGCCCGGCGAGATCGTCGGGCTGATCGGCGAGACCGGCTCGGGCAAGACCACGCTCGCCCGCGCCGTGCTCGGCCTGGTGCCGCCGAGCGCCGGCACCGTCGCGGTCGGCGGGCGCGAGGTCGGCGGGCTGCGCGGCGCCGCGCAGCGCGCCTTCCGGCGTGGCGGCGCCGTCCAGCACGTCTTCCAGGACCCGCTGCGCAGCCTCGACCCCGACCGCACCGTCTTCGACACCCTCGTCGAGGGCCTCGCCGTCCGCGGTCGGAGCCGTGCCGAGCTGCGGGAGGCCGCCGAGGACGTCGCGCGGCTCGTCTCCCTGCCGGCGGACCTGCTGCCCAGGCATCCCGGCGAGCTGTCGGGCGGCCAGCGGCAGCGGGTCGCCATCGGGCGGGCGATCGCCGTCGGCCCCCGGCTGCTGATCTGCGACGAGCCGGTCAGCGCGCTCGACGCCTCGACCCGCATCACGATCCTCGAACTCCTGCTGCGCCTGCGCGAGACCCGCGACCTCGGCGTCCTGCTCATCACGCACGACCTCGGCTCGCTCGGCGGCGTCGCGGACCGCGTCGTCGTGCTCTACCACGGGCGGGTGGTGGAGCACGGCACCACCGAGGAGATCTTCCTCGCGCCGCGCCACCCCTACACCCGGCTGCTGGTGACGTCCGTGCCGTCCATCAGGGACGAGCGGCCCCCCGACCCCGCCGCCCGCCGGGCCCTGCGCGAGCAGGTACGCGCCCTGGCCTCCGCCGACCTCTCATGACCACCTGGAGCTCGCACATGACGCACACCGGCGACCACCACGCCCCCGAAGGGCTGCGGACCCGAGGCACGGTCATCGTCGTGCCCGGCCGCGGCGAGACCCGCGCCACCTACGCCCGCCTGGGCGCCCGCCTCACCTACGACGCCTACCGCGTCCGCGTCGTGGACCCGCCGCCCACGACCTCCGTCCTGACCGTCCTGGCCGCCCTGACCGCCCTGGCCGCGCAGCTGACCGAGGCAGTCGAGGGCATCACGGCCGAGCGGCAGGACGGCCTGCCGCGCCCGCTGGTGCTGGTGGGCGCCGACCTGGGCGCCGCCGCCCTGTCCGCCCTGCTCGCCACCGCCCCTCCGCACGACGTCTGGTGGCCGGACGGTGTCGTCCTCGCCGGCCTCCCCGCCACCGATGCGCGGGAGGACGCCTCGTGGGAGGACGAGCTGGACGTCCGCACGTCCTGCCCCACCCATCGCGGCGTCCTGACCGGCGACGAGCGGGTACGGCGCGGGGCGCTGGCCACCGCCCTGCCGCAGGACCTGCTCGACGCGGCGTACGCGAACAGCACCGGCATCCCCCACCTGCTGCTGACCGGCGACGCCGACCCGCTGGCGGACCTCGCCGCGATCACCGGAGCGGCCAAGACCCTCCCGAAGGCCCGCCTGGCCGTCGTCCGCGGCGCCCACCACGACGTGCTCAACGACCTCCAGCACCGCTCGGTCGCCGCCGAGATCGTCACCTTCCTGGAGGCGCTGCGCGAGAACCTCGTCCCCGCCGTCACCGTGGAGACGACCACCTGGTGATCATCGATCAGCGGGGCGGGCGCCGCTCGTCCTAAGCTGTCGGTATGTCCCCCGCTCTGGTTCTGCTGGACGGCCTGCGCTGGCAGGGTGCCCGCGTGTCCGGCGATCGCGCCCACACGCTGCTGGCCCTGCTCGCCCTGCGCGGCCGCGCGGGGGTCGGCGACGAGCGGCTGGTGGCGGAGCTGTGGCCGGAGGAGCCGCCGGCCAACCCGACGAAGGCGCTGCAGGTCGTCGTCTCCCGCACCAGGGCGGCGACCAGCGCGGCCGTCGTGGAGCGCACACCGCGCGGCTACCGGCTCGGGCTGCCCGCGCAAGACGTGGACGTCCTGCTGCTCGAAGCGCTGGCCGAGCACGCCCGCGACGCGCTGGCGGGCGGTGACACGGCGCTCGCCGTCCGGCACGCGGAAGAGGCGCTGGCCATGACGTCCGCGCTCGACGGCGCCGACCGGGTGGCGGGCGCGCTGTCCGAGCTGCGCGACCTCGCCGCCGCCTGCGCCGCCGAGGCCCGCCGGGTGGCGGCGATCGCCCACTCGCGGGCGGGCGCGCACGACCAGGCCCTGCCGCTGCTGGAGCAGGCCGCCGCCGGCCGCCCCCAGGACGAGGAACTGCTGGCCTGCCTGCTGCGCAGCGAGTCCGCCGTCCGCGGCGCGCCCGCCGCGCTCGAGCGCTACGAGCGCCACCGCGCCGAGCTGGCCGCCCGCCTCGGCACCGGGCCGGGCCCCGAGCTGGCCCGCGTGCACGCCGAGCTGCTCGCCGCCGACCGCCCGGTGCGCCAGGGCATCCTGTACGACGGCTCCACCCTGCTCGGCCGCGACGACGACATCCGCGCGCTGCACGCCCTGCTGCACGCCCACCGGGTGGTCTCCATCGTCGGCCCCGGCGGGCTGGGCAAGACCCGGCTGGCCCACGCCGTCGGCAGGCACGCCGCGCAGCCCGTCGCCCACTTCGTCGAGCTGGTCGGCGTCTCCTCACCCGAGGGCGTGGTGGGGGAGGTCGGCTCGGCGCTCGGGGTGCGCGACTCGATCAGCGGCCGCCGCATCCTGACCGCCGAGCAGCGCTCCGACGTACGCGCCAGGATCGCCCAGCAGCTCTCCCAGACGCCCGCGCTGCTGATCATCGACAACTGCGAGCACCTGATCGAGGCCGTCGCCGACCTGGTGGCGTTCCTCACCGTGACGACCCGCGACCTGCGGGTGCTGATCACCTCCCGCGCCCCGCTGTCCATCCCCGCCGAGCGCGTCTACCTGCTGGGCGAGCTGCCGAGGCAGGACGCGGTCGAGCTGTTCCGCCAGCGCGCCACGGCCGCCCGCCCCGGCGTCCTGCTCGACGACGCGACGGTCGAGCAGGTGGTCGCCCGCCTCGACGGGCTGCCGCTGGCGATCGAGCTGGCCGCCGCCAAGGTACGGGTGATGGCGGTGGCGGAGATCGAGCGGCGGCTGGCCGACCGGTTCGCGCTGCTGCGCGGCGGCAACAGGACCGCCCCCGACCGCCACCGCACGCTGCTCGCCGTCATCGACTGGTCCTGGAACCTGCTGGATGAGCCCGAGCGGCGGGCGCTGCGCTGGATGTCGCTGTTCGGCGACGGCTTCACCCTCGCCGCGACCGAGGCCGTCCTCGGTCCCGACGCCCTGCACGCCGTGGACGCCCTGGCCGAGCAGTCGATGCTGAGCGTCCGCGAGACCGCCCACGGCCTGCGCTACCGCATGCTGGAGACGGTCAGGGAGTTCGGCAGGATGAAGCTGAAGGAGGCCGGTGAGGAGGAGCCCGCCCGGCGGGCGCAGCTCGCGTGGGCGGCGGCCTACTCGCTCGGCCACGCCACCCGGCTGTTCGGCCCCGAGGAGTTCGCGGCGGCCGACGCGCTGCGCGCCGAGGAGGGCAACCTCGCCGACCTGCTCAGGCAGGCGCTCGCCGAGCCCGACCCGGCCACGACCGTGCGGCTGCTGGCCGGCCTCGGCGCGATGTGGTCCGTACGCGGCGACCACGAGCGCATCCTCGTGCACGGCGACGCCATCAGCGAGGCGCTCAGCGGCTGGACCCCGCCGCCCGACCTGGTCGAGGTCACCAGGGCGGCGACGCTGGTCACGCTCTCCAACATCATGGTCGTCGCCGAGCACCGCGGCTACGGGCTGCTCGACCTGCTGCGCCGGCTGCCCGCCGGCGCCGAGACCGACCCCCGCATGGCGGCGCTGACCGTGGTGACGCTCGCCGGCGAGGGGCTCGGCACCCCCGCCATCCTGGAGCGGCTGGCCGAGCTGTCCACGAGCGACGACGAGCACGTCGCGTTCGCGGCCATGCGCCAGCGCGCCCACCTGCTGGAGAACGCGGGCGACGTGGCGGGCGCGGTCGAGGCCGCCGAGCAGACCGTGGCGCTGCTCAAGCAGGACGACGGCCAATGGCTCGGCGCGATCATGCACGCCATGCAGGCCCACCTGCTCCTGCAGCTCGGCGACCGCCGCAGGGCCGTCGAGCACGCCAGGATCGCCCTGCCCGTGCTGCACCGCATCGGCGCCTCCGACGACGAGGCGCAGCTGCGGGCGGTGCTGGTGTCGGCCGCCATCGCCGACGGCGACCTCGAGCGCGCGGAGGCCGAGCTGGCCGTCATCGAGCGCATCAACGACAACGAGCCGGTCATGGGCGGGGTGGCGACGCTCGCGCTGTGCTCGGCCGAGATCGCGCTGGCCAGGGGCGAGACCGACAGCGCGCTCGCCGCGTTCAGACTGGGCGTGCAGCGGGCGCGCGAGCTGCGGGTGCCCGGCATGGCGGACATGGAGGCGGCCCCGTGGACGGTCGTCGCAGAGTCGATCGCGCTGACCGCGCACGCGTACCACGCCCGAGGCGACGCCGTCCGCTACGGTGAGCGGCTGTTCGCCGACATCGCCCGCCACGACCTGCTCTCGCCGCACAACCCCCACCTCGACTACCCGATGTGCGGGTCGATGCTCTTCGGGCTGGGCGCCTGGGGGCTGCTGCGCGGCGCCATGCCCGCAGAGCGCGCGATCAGGCTGCTGGTGCTGGCCGAGCGGTTCTCGTACAACATCCTGCTGCCGAGCATGGCGATCGAGCGCATCGAGCCGCACGCCGAGCGGGCCGCGCCCGGCCTGCTCGCGGCCGTCCGCGCCGAGTACGGCGACCGGCGCGGTGCCGGCCTGCTCGGGGAGGCGCAGCGGTTCGTCGAGCAGGCCGGAGAGCTGACGGGCGGGTCACAGGTGCCGTTTGTAGCTGCGGACCGACAGCGGCGCGAAGATCGCGATGACGGCCAGGCCGGCGACGATCGTCCAGGCCACCTCGCCGGAGACGGTGGCGTGGTTGGCCAGGTCGCGGGCCGCCGTGACCAGGTGTGAGACCGGGTTGATCCGGACGAACGCGGCCAGCCACCCGGGCAGGCTCTCCACCGGCACGAACGCGTTCGACAGGAACGTCAGCGGAAACAGGATCATCATGGAGAAGCCCTGCACGGCCTGGGCGCTCCTGGCGATCGTGCCGATCCAGGTGAAGATCCACGCCAGCGACCAGCCGGTGAAGATGGCCAGCAGGATCGCGGCCAGCACGCCGCCCGCCCCGCCGCCCGGCCGGTAGCCCATCACCAGGCCCATGGAGAAGGTCAGCGTGGCCGCGATCGTGTAGCGCGACAGGTCGGCCACCATGGGGCCGGCGAGCGGCGCGATCCGGGCGATGGGCAACGACTTGAACCGGTCGAAGACGCCCTTCTCCATGTCCTCGCGCAGCTGCGTACCGGTGGCCATGCAGGTCGTCAGCACGGTCTGGGCGAGGATGCCGGGGATCATCAGCGGCAGGTAGCTCTCGACGTCGCCGGCGATGGCGCCGCCGAAGACGTAGGCGAACATCGCGGTGAACAGGATGGGCTGCATCGCCACGTCGAAGAACTGCTCGGGGTTGCGGCGCATCTTCTTCAGCGCCCGCCACGCCATCGCCATGGTCTGGCTGACGGTGTCCGCCACGGAGACGCGCCGGCGGGCGGCGGCCACCCGGGCGGCGGCGTCGACCGTCTCGCGGGTGGGTGCGATCGTGGTGGTCATCGGTCCTCCTCGTTGTCGTCGCCGTCCGTCTCGTGGCCGGTGAGGGCGAGGAACACCTCGTCCAGGCTGGGCTTGGCGACGCTGACCGACGCGATCGGCACTCCGGCCGTGCGCAGCGCGATCAGCACCTCCCCGGCCAGGTCCGCCTGGTCGAGCGCGACGTTCAGCCGGCCCCGCTCCGGGCTCAGCACCGGGTCGGAGCCGAGCACGCGCCGCACCACCCCCACGGCGGCGGGCACGTCGGCCGGGTCGGCGAGCAGCAGCTGCAGCGTCGAGTCGCCGACCGTGGTCTTCAGCTCGTCGGGGGTGCCCTCGGCGACCTTGCGGCCGTGGTCGATGACCGCGACGCGGTCGGACAGCTGGTCGGCCTCGTCCAGATACTGGGTGGTCAGCAGCACCGTGCAGCCGTCGGCGACCAGGCTGCGGATCGTCTCCCACATTTGGCCGCGGGTACGCGGGTCGAGGCCGGTGGTCGGCTCGTCCAGGAAGATCAGCGGCGGCCTGGTGATGAGGCTGGCCGCCAGGTCGAGGCGGCGCCGCATGCCGCCGGAGAACTGCGCGATCGGCTTGTCGGCGGCGTCCAGCAGCCCGAAGCGGTCCAGCAGGTCGTCGCCGACGCTGCGGGCGCGGGCGCCGGGCAGGCCCTGGAGGCGGCCGAAGAGCCAGAGGTTCTCGCGGGCGGTCAGATGCTCGTCGACGGAGGCGTACTGGCCGGTGACGCCGACGAGCTGGCGGATGACGTGCGGGTCGCGGGCCACGTCGACCCCGAAGATCTCGGCCCGGCCCCCGTCGATCGCCAGCAACGTGGCCAGCATCCGCAACATGGTGGTCTTACCGGCGCCGTTCGGGCCGAGGATGCCGAAGATCTCGCCGGTCCGCACGTCGAGGTCGACGCCGTCGACCGCGCGGTGCGTCCCGAACGTCTTGGCCAGCCCCTCGGCACGGACGGCCACGCCGGGTGGAATGTCGGTCATGCTCATGACCGCACTCTCGGCGGCCCGGGTTTCACCGCGCCCTCGACCGGGTTTCACGAGCCCGCGCCGCCGTGAAACCTTTGCTCAGACAGCCGTGTCCGGCCGGCAGGCGTCGGCGATCGCTCCCGGATCCCAATAGAAGGGGCGGCATTCGAACATGCGGCCGTCCCTGACGGTGATCAGCTGCACGATCAAGGTGTCGACCTCCCGGCCGGTGGCACGGGCGCGAAAGCGCACCCGGCTCCGCACGACCACGGTGTCCCCGTCCCCCCAATGCTCCTGCTCCAGGAACTCCATCGACTCCCAGACCGCACTGAACCGGGCCAGGAACCGCTCCATGCCGTCGTGGCCGCGCCAGGTTCCTGAGCCGGTGAAGGGCAGCCCGGGAGCCTGATGCAGGGTCACCTCCGGATCCAGGTAGGCGGCGACGTCGTCGTAGCTCGCCTTGCCGAATCCACCCGCGGCCACGTACGCGGCCTCGGCCTCGTAGATCCTCTGCATCACCGTCCAGGCGCCGGCCTGGTCACTCGTCGTATGCGCTGTGCTCATGACACCAGCGTCGCCGACCGGGACGATCTCCGCTGGCGGCCATCAGACCTCTCACCCGTGCCTGCTCAGAGCCGGCCGGCGCCCCCGAGACCGGCGCTTGAGTAGGCGTTACTCAGGTGGATCCGGGCGGCCGCACCCACTCTGATGAGAACGGCTCCGCAGAGCACAACGGGAGGGGATGGCCGTGATCTACATCACGCTGGAGAGTTTCCGCTGTCACAGCAAGACCGACGAGGTCGGCTCGGACGAACCGTACATGATCGTCGCCGCGGTCGACCTCAGGCCGCCGAACTCGCCCGTGCCCAGGTCGCGCGTCTACCGGTACGGCCCGTTCGGCGACGTGGACGGCCAGGAGACGCACCAGGTGCCGTTCCAGTCGTTCTGGGGCCTGGCGGGCGAGGAGCGGGCGCTGCCCAACCCGGACGACGCCATCTTCATCGTGGGCATCATGGAGAACGACAACGGCGACCCGGAGAACCTGCGCGGCATCGTCGCCGCCACCGTCTCCGGCACCATCGGCGCCACCCTGGGCATGCCCCGCCCGACCATCGTCGGCCGGCTGCTCGAGGACATCAACTCCGCGCTCAAGACCGTCACCGGTGCCCCGAACTTCGACGACCAGGTCGGCCCGCCCCGCGAGGTGCGCTTCACGTCCGGCGACATCGCGCTGGCCGAGACGGGCAACCCGGCGCGGCAGTCGCTGCGCATCCAGGGGGACGGCGGCGACTACACGGTGACGTTCAAGGCGATCAACCGCGGTCAGGCCGCCTGGCGGTTCTGCGCGCGCTGCCGCGGCCTGTTCTTCGACGGCTACCCCACCAAGGGCGTCTGCCCGGCGGGCGGCGGTCACGCCGCCGCCGGGTGGATCTTCTTCCTGCCGCACGACCGGCCGGGCCCGCTGGGCGGGCAGGACCAGTGGCGGTTCTGCGACAGGTGCTTCGCCATGTTCTGGAGCGGCGACCCCGCCAACCAGGGGCGCTGCCCGGCGGGCGGCGCTCACAACAGGCAGGGCTACATGTTCTTCCTGCCACACGACCACAACGGCCCCGGGCAGACCGAGTGGCGCTTCTGCGACAAGTGCCGGGTGATGTTCTGGAACGGTGAGGCCAACAAGGGCGCCTGCAGCGCCGGCGGCGGCCACCGCGCCGCGGGCTTCGTCTTCAAGCTCGACTTCACCCCCTGACGTGGCACCCGCCCCCGGCCTCACGGCACCCCGGTGCGGCGGGGGCGGGACGGCCCGGCGATACTGCTCGACGTGACACGACCAGACGGCGACCACGGCGTTCCGAGCGGGCGGGTGCGGGCGCGGGAGCTGGGGGTGGTGGTCGGAGGACTGCCGACCGGGCCGCTCAACGCGATCACCGACGTCGAAGGGGTCCTGGTCGGCCACACCACGCTGGACGACGGGGCCGACCTGCACACCGGCGTCACCGCGATCGTCCCCGAGCAGTTGCTCGCCACCTGGCGGCTCCCGGCGGCCGTCGAGGTCGGCAACGGCTACGGCAAGCTCGTCGGCTCCACCCAGATCGACGAGCTCGGCGTCCTCGAGTCGCCGATCGTGCTGACCGGCACGCTGTCGGTCTACCGCGCGGCCGACGCGCTGCTGTCGTACGTGATGCGGCTCCGCCCCGACGGCCTGTCGTTCAACTGCGTGGCGGGGGAGACCAACGACGGGTTCCTGTCCGACATCAGGCGCCGGCCGATCACCGAGCGGCACGTGCTCGACGCGCTCGAAGGCGCGGCCTCCGGCCTGCCCGGCGAGGGCTGCGTGGGCGCGGGCACCGGCACGACGGCGCTGGGCTTCAAGGCCGGCATCGGCACCTCGTCCCGGCGGCTGGTGATCGAGGGCGTCCCGGTCACGGCGGGAGCGCTCGTCCAGGCGAACTTCGGCGGCGTGCTGACCGTCCAGGGCGTCCCGATGCCGGCGGCCGAGCTGGTGCCGGGAGCCGGCGGGGCCGAGCCGCCGGGCAACTCCTGCATGATCGTGATCGCCACCGACGCCCCGCTCGACGCCCGCAGGCTGGGCCGCCTCGCCCGCCGCGCGATCTTCGCGATGGGCCGGGTCGGGGCGTCGTACTCCAACGGCAGCGGCGACTACGCCATCGCCTTCAGCACCGCCCCCGCATCGTCCCCGCTCCTGCCCGACGAGACGCTCAGCCCGCTCTTCACCGCTGTCATGGACGCCGTCGAGGAAGCCCTGCTCAACTCCCTCTTCAAAGCCACGACCACCACAGGACAGGGCCACACCGGCCACGCCGTCCCCTACGACCGGCTCCTGCGCGAACGCCCCTGACCTCAACGGCTGGGGGCCCGCCGCCCTCATGAGCGAAACCGTCTCTGTTCTCACGGGCTGGCGGGATCGCTCTCCTTGCGTCTGCTACGAAGGTGCGGAGCCTGCGTGATCTTCGGCGCCGGCCTCCGGTCTTTCGAGCGCGGGGGCCGCCGTTTCCCAGGCCGCCGCGATCATCTCGAAGACCTCGTCCACGGTCGCCTCCGGGTCGATGGACTCGCGGGCCAGGGAGAAGGCGTCGATCACGAACCTGGCGATCGCCCGGCAGGCCGTCGTCTCCGGCGGCAGCCCGACATGGGCGGTAAGGGCCGTGGCCAGCGCCCGTGCGTGGCGCAGCCGCATGGACTCCTCGTACGCCCGCAGCGCCGGCACCTCGTCGATCATGCGCCACAGCGGGGCGGCGTCCTCACTCGTGCAGTGGCGTACGAGGGCGTGGATCTCCCGCCGGAGTGCGGGCATGAGCGGCTCGTGCGGCGCCCGGTCGCGGACGGCCTGGACGAGGCGCTGCTCGAAGTTCTCGTCCTGGTCGAACACCAGCGCCTCTTTCCCGGCGAAATGCGCGAAGACCGTGGTGACCGCCACGTCGGCCTCGGCGGCCACGTCGCGGATGCCCACCGCGTCGTAGCCCCGCTCCATGAAGAGCCGCAGCGCGGCGTCGGCGATCTTCTGACGGGTCGCCGCCTTCTTGCGTTCGCGACGTCCGGTGGGCACGGTCATGCGCTGATGCTACCAGCTACGAAACAACAACGGTTTTGAAACACTAACGGTTAGTGTTACGGTCGGCGGCATGAAGAAAGTGAGCTTCGCCGCGTACGGCGGCCCCGACGTCCTGCACCTCATCGACGCCGAGGAGCCCCACCCGGGCCCCGGCCGGATCCGCGTCGCGGTGCGCGCCGCCGGCGTCAACCCCTACGACTGGCGGGTCCGCGAAGGCATGAACCAGGTCGAGCTGCCCGCCGGCATCGGTCTCGACGCCGCCGGAGTGGTGGACGAGATCGGCCCCGGCGTGACGGGCGTGGAGATCGGCGACCCGGTGTTCGGCGAGGGCCACGAGACCTACGCCGAATACGCCGTCCTGGACGCCTGGACCCGCGTCCCCGACGGCCTGACGTTCGAGGAGGCCGCCGGCTACCCGTCGGTGATGGAGACCGCGCTGCGCGTCATCCGCGAGACCGGCGTGCAGCCAGGGCAGACGCTGCTGGTCAGCGGCGCGGCCGGGGGAGTGGGGTCGGCGGTGCTGCAGGTGGCCCGCGACCGCGGCATCGCGGTGATCGGCACCGCGGGGGCGGCGAACCAGGACTACGTACGCGGCCTGGGCGCCCGCGCCACCACCTACGACGCGGGCTGGCCCGGCCGGGTGCGCGAGCTCGGCCCGGTGGACGCCGCCATCGATGTGGCCGGCGCGGGCGTCGTCGGCGAGCTGGTCGAGCTGACCGGTGACCCGCGCCGGGTGATCTCCATCGCCGGCCTGGACGCCCCCGAGTTCGGCGTCCGCTTCTCCGGCGTGGCGGGCAGCATGCCGGCCGCGCTCGCCGAGACCGTCCGCCTCATCGGCCTCGGCAGGCTGCACATCCCGGTCGAGAAGGCGTACGCGCTGGCCGACGCCGCGCAGGCGCACATCGACAGCCAGGCGGGTCACACGAGGGGCCGCCGCGTCCTGCTCGTCTGAGCGGCGAGGACGAGCAGCAGCGCGGCCGCGGTGAGCCCGATCCCGAACCAGACGACGCTGGACACCCCCAGCCGGTCCGCGAACACCCCGCCCACCAGCGCCCCCAGCGCGATCGAGGTGTTGTACGCCATCGTGTTGAGCGACATCGCGGCCTCGAACGTCTCGGGAGCGGCCGCCTGCGTCATGGTGACCTGGCTCAGCTGCACCACGCCGAACGCCACCCCCCACACGACCAGCGTGACGACCGCCCCGGCCGCGCTCTGACCGAGGAAGAGCAGCGCCAGCAGCGACGCCACCAGCCCGGCGCTCCCGGCGAGGAAGCCGCCCCTGGCGTTCCTGGCCACGACGGGCCCGGCGACGAGGTTCCCGATCGCGCCGCCGGCGCCGTACGCCATCAGCGTGATCGTCACGAACAGCGGCGTCGCGCCGGCGTGCTCCTCCAGGAACGGCCGCACGAACGTGTAGGCCCCGAAGTGCCCGAGCACGAACAGCACCACGGCCGTCAGCACCAGCCGCAGCGGCCCGTTGCGCAGCGGCAGCAGGAACACCTCCCGCACCGACACCGCGTTCGCCGACGGCAGTGAGGGGACGAGCACGGCGACCGCGACGAACACCAGCGCGCTCAGCCCGCTCCAGATGAGAAAGGTGGTCCGCCAGTCGGTCAGGCTCTCCAAGGTCGTACCCAAGGGGATGCCGGCCACCGCCCCGATCGAGATGCCCGACATGACCACCGACGCCGCCCGGCTCGCGTGCCGCTCGGGCACCAGCCGCATCGCCATGGCGACGCCGATCCCCCAGAACACGCCGCTGGCGAACCCCATCACCAGCCGCGTGCCCAGCACCAGCGGATAGCTGGGCGACACGGCGGTGATCAGGTTGCCCAGGGTCAGCACCGCGAGCAGCGTCGCCAGCAGCACGCGCCGGTTGACCCGCCTGGTCCACGCCACGATGAACGGCACTCCCAATCCGGCCGACACCCCCATCAACGTCACCATCAGCCCGGCCGCGCCGACCGAGATGTCCAGGCCGGCGCTGATGGGGGTGAGCAGGCCGACGGGCATCAGCTCGGTGGTGAGGAAGACGAACAGGCTGGCGGTGATCGCCGCGACCCCGAGCCACGGCCGGACAGCGGACTCATGCCGCACTTCTTGCTGCAATGTCATGCGTTCCAGGGTGGGGGAGGGGCGATCAATGAGTCCAACACATCTTCGTCATCGTGATCGATCGTGCGGCACGATGGATGGATGGAGCTGCAACAACTGAGGTACGTCGTCGCGGTCGCCGAGACGCTGAACTTCACCCGCGCCGCCGAGCGCTGCCGCGTCGTCCAGTCGGCGCTCAGCCACCAGATCGCCGCGCTCGAACGCGAGCTCGGCGCCCGGCTGTTCGAGCGCACCAGCCGCAGGGTCCGGCTGACATCGGCCGGTGAGGCGTTCCTGCCGGAGGCCCGCGCCTGCCTGGAGGCCGCCGACCGGGCGCGGGCCGAGGTGGCGGCCGCCGGCGGCGAGCTGCGCGGCCGGCTCGCCGTCGGCGCCATCCCCACCGTGACCGCGCTCGACCTGCCGGTCCTGCTGCGCGACTACCGCCGCCGCCACCCCAAGGTCGGCATCACGCTCACCTCGGCGGGCAGCGACCACCTCATCGAACGGGTCCGCCAGGGCGGCGCCGACGTCGCCTTCCTCGGCCTGCCGCCGCGCGCCGAACCCAAGGGCGTGCGCAGCCGCAGGCTCGGCGGAGGCGAGCTGGTCGCCGTGGTGGCCCCCGACCACCCCCGTACGGAGCCGGAATCGGACCTGGCGGGCCTGGCGGACGAGCCGTTCATCGACTTCCGGGCGGGCGTGGCCGGGCGCGTGCAGTCGGACGAGGCGTTCGCGGCGGCGGGGGTGCGGCGCGAGGTGCCCTTCGAGGTGTCGTCCGCCGACTTCATGGTGGACCTGGTACGCCAGGGCCTCGGCGTCGGCATGCTCCCCGCCGCGTACGCCACCCGCTTCCCCGACCTGCGCGTCATCCGCCTGCGCGGCGCCCCCACCCGCGTCGAGCACCTGATCTGGCAGGACCGCCCGTCCCCGGCCGCCGCCGCCTTCCTCGGCCTCATCGACGAGCGGCCAGGCTCGTGAAATGTGGGATCATGACCGCCATGAGTTCTGACAGGAGCCCCGAGGACGGCAGGGCCGATCTCGGCGACATGATCGGAGAGCTGCTCTCTTTCTGGACGTTCGGCCCCGAGGCCCACGCCTCCGAGCACAACGTCCGCTACCACCCCGTCAAGCTCGTCGTCTGGACGGTGGTGGCGATCGGCGTCTCGGCCGTCGTCTCGGCCGTGCGGCTGGCCCTGTTCGGTGAGCCGACGGCGGGATGGGCGGTGGCGCTGTTCCCGCTGGTGCTCCCGCTCACCGGCGCTCTGGCGCACCGGCCGCCCCGCTACGTCCCCGGCCTGGTCGGCGGTCTCGTGGCGGGCCTGGTCGTGGCCCTGCTCCTGGGCATCGACCTCGGCCAGTCCTACAGCTCGTTCTGGGCGGGCTTCGCCGCCCTGTGCGCCGGCTTCCTGGCCTGCTCGGTGGTCTTCGCCGCCGTCACCTGGCCGCGTCCCACGCCGGCGGACGACGGCGGCAACGCGACCGGGTGAATCATCCGGCGAGGAAGCGCAGCAGCTCCGCCGTGACGAAGCGGGGGTTCTCCTCGACCAGCCAGTGACCGGCCTTCGGCACGTCCACGGCCCTGACGATGTCGCGTACGCGCGGCTCGACCGTGGCGCGAACCGCGTCCAGCTGGCCCTGGGCGGTCATGAGCAGGGCAGGCACCCGCACCGGCGCCGCCGCCGTGGTGTCGCGGACGTCCTGGTCGAGCGCCCGGTAGAGCTCGAAACCGCCTGACAGGGCCGAGGGGCGGCCGTACGTGCGGGCGTACTCGTCGATCTCGGCGTCGGTGAACGGGGACCGCTCGGAGGTGCCGCCGAACGCCGTCCCGCCGTAGGCGACCTGCGGGTAGAACAGCGCCAGATACGCACGTACGTCGTCGTCCACCACCGTCTCGGGCACCCGCCGCTGGGAGTGGAAGGCGATGTGCCAGCTCAGGGACCGGTACATGGCCGCGTCGATGCCCGGCCCCGGCAGCGGCAGGTCCAGGTAGCCGAGGCGGGTGGTGTGCCCGGGGAACTGGGCGGCGTACTGGAAGGCCACCGCCGCTCCGAGGTCGTGGCCGACGACGGCGGCGTTCCTGATCTTCAGCCGGTCGGCGATCAGCGTGTGCACGTACCGGGCCAGCGTCGCCTTGTCGTACCCCTTCGGCGTGCCGGTGCTGTCACCTAGTCCCGGCAGGTCCACGGCGTAGACGGTGTGGTGCTCGGCGAGCGCCGGCATGATGGGCCACCAGCCGTACCAGGTCTGCGGCCAGCCGTGGAGCAGCACGACGGGCGAGCCGCTGCCGCCGGTCACGTAGTGCATCCGGACGCCGTCCACGTCGGCGAACGCGTGCCGGAAGGTGCTCCTGAACGCCGTGTCATCGTGGGTGGCGGCGGCGTGCGGCGGGACGTCGCCGGCGGCCGGGGACGAGCACGCGGCGAGCAGGACGGTGAGCAGGACGGTGAGAACGAGGGCCGTCGCCACCCGCGCCCGCCGGAGGAGGCGGCGCGGCGACGGCCGGGTCGCAGTGATCATGGCTTTCCTTTCGATCCTTTCGCGTCGGGACGCCCAGTCTTATGGGACATGTCAGGGATGGCACGAAAACTTGCGGGTATGGCAAGATGGCCGGCATGGATACGGAAACCGATGAGGTGATCGAAGGCGTCGGGCCGCGGCTGCGCGCGCTGCGCCGCCACCGCGGCATCACGCTCGCCGACCTCGCTACCACCACCGGCGTGTCCGAGAGCACGCTGTCCCGGCTGGAGAGCGGGCAGCGCCGGGCCACCCTGGAGCTGCTGCTGCCGCTCGCCCGCACCTACAACGTCCCGCTCGACGACCTGGTCGGCGCCCCGCGCACCGGCGACCCCCGCATCCACCTGACGCCGATCCACCGGTTCGGGATGACGTTCGTGCCGCTGTCCCGCCGTCCCGGCGGCATCCAGGCGTTCAAAATGATCATCCCCGCGCCGCAGGAGCCGCTCGTCCCGTCCCCGAAGACGCACGACGGCTTCGAGTGGCTGTACGTCCTCACCGGCCGTCTGCGCCTCGTCGTCGGCGAGCGCGACCTGACGCTGCCGCGCGGCGAGGCCGCCGAGTTCGACACCTCCTCGCCCCATTGGCTGGGCAGCGCCGACGGCAAGGCGGTGGAGCTGCTCATCCTGTTCGACCCGCAGGGCATGCGCACCCACATCCACGCCGACCCCCACCGCCCGGCCCGATGAGCACGTCACCCGTCCGGATCGGCGTGCTGGCCCCGCTGACCCCGCCCGGCTGGGCCGAGGCGGGCCGGCACCTGCTCGCCGGCCTCGAACTCGCCGCCGCCGAGGCCAATGCCGCCGGACCGCCCCTCGAACTCCTCGTACGGGACACCGCGGCCGACCCCGCCAGGGCTGCGGCGGCCGTGGACGAGCTGGCCGGGCTGGGCGTGGCCGCGCTGGCGGGCGAGTACCACAGCGTCGTCGCCCGCGCGGTCGCCACCAGGGCCGACGCCCTCGCGGTGCCGTACCTGTGCTCGTCCGCCGTGCTCGACGCCCTCACCGACGAGCCGACCCCCTGGGTGGCCCGCATCGCCCCGGCGCAGTCGCGCGGCTGGCGCCTCTACGCCGACCACCTCCTCGGCGCGGGTCACCGCCGCGTCGCCGTGGCGGCCCAGCCCAGCGTCTACTGGGCGACGGGCACCCGCATCCTGCGCGACCACCTGGCCCGGCACGGCGGCACCGTCATCGAGCTCGACCCGCTCCCGCCCGAGACGCTGTGCGACGCCCTCGTGCGGCACTCCGCGACCGCCCTGCTGCTCCTGACCGGCCACCCGGAGCCGGCGATGCCGATCGTCCGAGCGGTCCGCGACGATCCGCGCCTCACCGGCCTGACGCTCGGCGCCCCCGCCGGCCAGCCTGAGCTTCCCTCCTGGGCCGCGCTAGGCGAACGCGGCGCCGCGATCCCGTTCCTGCGCTACCTCCCGGAACGTCTGACCCCGCTCGGCGTCCGCGTCGAGCACGCCCTGCGCGAACGGCTGGGCGAGACGCCGTCCTTCGTCGCCTTCGAGGGCTACGACACCATCACGGTCCTCGCCGGAATCCTTCGGCACGGCACCGAACGCGAGCACATCGCCGCATCCTGGCCACACGTACGGGCCGAAGGCACCCGCGGCCCGATCCGGTTCTCCCGCGAGCCGGGCATCGGCATCTGGCAGTGGACCTGGCCCCCCATCCAGGTCGTCGACCGGGACCCGGCGAACCCCGGCGAGTTCCGCGTGCTGCGCGTCGCGTGAAGCCGCTGCGGCGGGCCGCCCGCTCAGTGCGGGATCACGTCGATGACCTCGCGGGCGCCCTGACGGAGCAGGGCCACGGCGACCGAGGTGCCGAGGGTGGCCGGGTCGAGCGGCCCGGCCCACTCGTGGGCGTCGAGGACCGTCTTGCCGTCGGGGGAGAACACCCGCGCCCGCAACGACAGGCGGCCGTCGCGCTCGGCGCGGGCGTACCCGGCGATGGGGCTGTTGCAGTGGCCCTGCAGGACGTGCAGCAGCATGCGCTCGGCGGTGATCTCGCGCCAGGTGGGCTGGTGATTGAGGCCGGCGACGGCGTCGATGGTCGCGGAGTCGTCCTCGCGGCACTGCAGCGCGAGCACGCCGGCACCGATCGGCGGGCACATCGTCTCCAGCGACAGCGTCTCGCTGATGCGCTCGCTCAGGCCGATGCGCTCAAGACCGGACACCGCGAGCATGAGGGCGTCGGCCTCGCCCGCGTCGAGCTTGGCCAGGCGGCTGTTGGCGTTGCCGCGGATCGGCACGCAGCGCAGGCGCGGGTGGGAGGAGGCGAGCTGGGCGACGCGGCGTACCGACGAGGTGCCGATGCGGGTGCCGTCGGGCAGCTCGTCCAGGGTGAGGCCGCCCGGGTGGACGAGCGCGTCGCGCAGGTCGTCACGCTTGAGGTGGGCGGCGAACACCGTGCCCGCCGGGAGCGGGCGGTCGGCCGGGATGTCCTTCATGCAGTGGACCGCCAGGTCCGCCCGGCCGGTCAGCAGCGCCTCGTCCACCTCCTTGGTGAACGCGCCCTTGCCGCCCAGCGCCGACAGCGCCCCCTGCCACCTGTCGCCGGACGTCGTCACCGGCACGACCTCCGTGCGGATGCCGGGGTGCAGCGCCGCGAGCTCGGCGCGGACGCGTTCGACCTGGGCCAGCGCCATGGGCGACGATCGGGTGGTGATGCGGATGAGCTCGGGTACGGCCATTCGCCGATCGTAGACCGTCACCCCTCGCACCGGACTCGGATCGCCGACGAAAGGGAAGATCGGGATGACCTCATGGTGACCATTCCGCACCATACCGGCGGGCAGCGGCGGCCATGGACGGCCCTGCCCGCGCCCGTCGTCGAAGAGATCGAGCGGCTGCTCGGCGCCCGGGTGACCGGCGCCACCGACCAGCCGGGCGGCTTCTCGGAAGGGGTGGCCGCCCGGGTCCGGCTCGCCGACGGCACGCACGCCTTCGTCAAGGCCGCCCAGACCGCGCGGGCACCCGCGGCGGCCGCCTTCCACCGGCGGGAGGCGCCGATCTCGGAACGGCTGGCGGGGCTGGCGCCGGTGCCCCGGCTGCTGGGCGCGTACGACGACGGCGACTGGGTCGCCCTGGCCTTCGAGGAGATCGACGGCCGGCTGCCCGCCCAGCCGTGGCGGCGGGACGAGCTGGACCGGGTGCTGGAGACGGCCGGCGAGCTGGCGGCGCTGCTCACGCCGTCCCCGGTCGAGGAACGCCTGCTGGCCCGGCCCCGGCTGGGCGGATGGGCGGCGCTGACCTCACCCGAGGCGCGCCAGGCGCTCGCCGTGCTGGCACCGTGGGCCGCGGATCGGCTCGACGAGCTGGCCGGGGCCGAGGCGGGGGCGGAGTCGCCGTACGAGGGGGACACGCTGCTGCACGGCGACCTCTATCCGTTCAACGTGCTGATCTGCCCCGACCGGGTCGTCGTGGTGGACTGGCCGCACGCCTGGGCAGGGGCGCCGTACGCCGACGTCGTCACGCTGCTGTCCAGCGCCCGGCTGAGCGGCGTCGAGCCCCAGCCGCTCGCCGACGCCCACCCGCTCACCCGCCACCTCGCCGCCGCCCAGATCGACGACCTGCTCGTGCTGCACGCCGGGTTCCTGCTCAGGCTGGCCGTGACGGCGGGGCCCGGTGCGGACCGGGCCCTCCTGAAGATGGCGACGGCGCTCGGGCGGGCGTCGCTCGACTGGCTGCGCGAGCGGTGGTGACGCCGCCTCAGCGCAGGCGTTCCAGCTCGGCCGCGCGCCGCAGGTCCTTGGGACGGCCCAGCGCGCGCCGCATCAGGATCAGGTCGTCGAGGCAGGCGTAACGCACCTGGAGACCGTCCCGGCCGGTGGCGGTGAGCGCGCGGTCGAGGAACCCGGGCACGTGCAGGTCGCCCCACGGCAGCGCCGGCGTGCAGCAGTCGCCGCCCGCTCCCCGCACGGTGAACGGCACTTTCGGCCGCAGGAACGATTCCGGCTCCACGGGCGGCCCGCCGGCCGAGGCGAACGCCTTCGCCAGGGCCGGGGCGTTGGCCGGGTTGCCGTCCCAGAGCAGGTCGAGGTCGCCGGTCAGTTCCTCGGACCCGTGCATGATCCCCGCCACCTGCCCGATCACCACGGCCCTGACTCCGTGCCGGTGCAGGGCTTCGAGCAGCGGGAACGGGTCGAAGCCGATCGCGCCGTCGGTGCCGATCGTGCCGACGTCGTCGTCGGCGTCCTCATGGCCGAGCCCGGTGCTCGTGCGATGAGTCTCCTGGGTACGGTGGACGGCGGCGCGCAGGCGCTCCAGCGGATCGTCGATCATCCGATGCATGAAACACCACCAGAGCCCGCGCCGCACCCGTATTTCCGCAGGGAACCAGGCGTACGGCCCAGCAACTCGCGGGCCGTTCTGGCCAGGTGGGCCTGATCGGCGAAACCCGCCTCGGCCGCCGCCGACGCCACCGACCCACCCGGCAGCGCGGAGACCGCCACCCGCAACCGCCCCCACCGCCGCAGCCGGACGAGCGGCACCCCCACCGCCGCCCGCACCAGGGCCCGCAGCCGCGGCATCGACAGCCCGACGTCGGCCGCGATGACGGCCGGCGCCTCACCCAGCAGCCCCCGCCGCACGGCGTACGCGACCCGTGGGTCGAGGGACGGTGCGCCGGTGCGCGCGGCCAATTCGGCGAGGAAGTCTGAGGCGGCGTCGCCAAGCGCGAGCGGCCCGGCAAGGAAGCCGGCGGCGGCATCCCGCGTGACCGGCCCGGCCGGGAGGCCATTGGCGGCGCGCTCGGCGCGGTCGTCGGTCGCGGCCGAGGACAGGGTCGAGGGCAGGGTCGAGGACAGGGCCGCGTGCAGTCTGCGGACGGTCGCGGGTTCCAGAGCCACCGGGCCCAGGCCGGGGCGGATGAGTGTCGGGTCGATGAACAGGGCGACGTAGCCGGACGTCACTCCGCACGTATGGGCGAACTCCGGTGGCACGATGAGGCCCGCCGCCGTGACGGAGGCGCCGGTGTCCGGGCGGAGCCAGGCGTGTCCGCCGAGGGGGAGCACCACCTTCCAGACCGGGTGGCGGTGGCGGCCGACCTGGAACGGGGCCGACTCGCCGAAGACCGTCACCCCGCCGTCGGGAGCGCGATCGTTTCGTTCAAGCGCCGGTGTACGGAGGGGAGGGAGCATCGCGGCATGGATGTTATCGCGGCCGTCCTGGCGGTCTTCCTGGGCGTGACGGGGGTGGCGCATTTCGTCGTCCCCGGATATTTCCGGTCGCTGGTGCCGTCGTGGCTCGGCGCGGCAGGGCTGCTGGTGGCGGTGAGCGGGGTGGCCGAGCTGGTGGTGGGCGTGTTCATCGCGGTGCCGCCGACGCGCGCGGCCGGTGCCTGGGCCGCCGCCGCGCTCATCGGGGCGTACCTGATCTCCCATCTCGACGCGGTACGGCACGCCAGGCCCCGCCACACGAACGTCCTGCTCCGGCCGGGGGTGGTCGCGGCGAGACTGGTGGTGAACGTCGGGTACATCGGCTGGGCGCTGTTGGTGGCGACGGGGGCGTGAGGTCAGAGGACGAGCTGGTGGGAGGGACGGCGGGGCTTCCACTCCACGGTCATCACGGTCGCGTCGTCCTGCAGCCGCCCTCGCTGGTGGGCCAGGATCGCCTGGATGAGGCGCCGCAGCGTCTCCGGGGTCGGGAGCCCGTCGGCCTCCCGCTTGGTGACGAACCCGATGAACCGCTCGAGCCCGAACCGCTCACCGTCCGGGCTCTGCGCCTCGATGACGCCGTCGGTGTAGAACAGCAGCCGGTCGCCGGGCTGCAGCTGGAAGCGCAGCTCCCCGGTCGAGACGCTCAGCCCGAACCCCATCGGCGGGTCGGGGATGCTCGACAGCGTCGCCACCAGCCGTCCGTCGCGCAGCACCAGCGGCGGGTGGTGCCCGCGGTTGACCCAGGCCAGCAGCCCGGTACGCAGGTCGAGCGAGGCCAGCACCCCGGTGGCGAAGCGGCCCTCGAACTCGCTCATGATCGCCTCGTCCACCGCCTGCGCGGTCTCGGCCAGGCTCATGCCCTGCCTGCGGTGGTTGCGGCCGGCCCCCATGGCGAGCGTGGCGGTCAGCCCGGCGGAGGTGTCGTGGCCCATCGCGTCATAGATCGACAGGTGCAGGGTGTGGCCGTCGATCGCGTAGTCGTAGGTGTCGCCGCCCATCTCGTACGCGGGCTCCAGCGCCGCGCTGACCACCACGTCGTCCTTGGCGAACGTGCCGGGCGGCAGCAGGTTCCACAGCACCTCGGCCGACAGCGCCATGGGGCGGGCGCGTACCAGGCGGGCGCACGAGTCGCTGTGCGGGCGCTTGCTCATCACCAGGAGCGCCACCAGCGACGCGAGCGTCTTGATCCGCCGCTCCACCACCTCGCCGCCGTGCGGCACGGTCACGCCGAGCAGGCCGATCCGCTCGGTGCCGTCGAGCAGCGGTGCCCACACCCGGTACGGCCCCTCGCCGCCCGGCTGGGACCGCACCAGCGACACCGACCGGAACGCCCGCCCCGCCAGCGTCCCGTCGATCCTGATCGTGGGCAGCGGGCCGCCCGCCGCGTCCACCTGGTTCGCCAGCGGGACGAGGAGCAGCTGCTGCAGGTCGGTCACGTAGATCGAGACGTCGGAGAAACCCTCGAGCCGCGCGTGCTCGGAGACCAGTGCGGGCATCTCCTCCATGCCGGCCAGGTGCATGGCCTCCAGCAGGCCGTCGATCGTCCGCTCGCCCTCGCTCGGCACGCCGGGCAACGCCTGCTCACTCTCGCCCCGCAACGCCGTCCCCCCTCCGCGCGGTCCTTTTCCCGCTCCTACCCGCGCGGGCCGCGCTCGATCAGGGGGCGGCGAAGCGGGACAGCAGCTCGTCCGCGGCGGCGAAGCCGGCGACCACGTCGGCGGCGTCGCGCTCCCGCGTCACCGTCCCCACGGCCTGGCCCGCGTAGACGTAGGCGGTGTCGAAGTCGCGGCCCTGCCGTGCCGCCTCCAGCCCGGCGCGTGCCTGCTCGTCGCGGGCCAGCTCGTCCTCGCGGTCCCGCCAGCGGTCGTAGAACGCGTTGCGCAGCGCCCGGCCGCCGTACTCGGGCGGCCACGGCAGCCCCTGGGCGACGTCGAAGACCCGCCCGTACGCGGTGCCCGTCTCCCCGGCGTCGAGCACCCGCCGCAGCCCCTCGGGCGGGAGCGTCGTCTCGGTGCAGCCGAGGAACGCGGTGCCGGCCCAGCCGCCCTCGGCGCCGGCGGCCAGCACGGCGGCCAGCCCGCGCGCGGTGGCGATGCCGCCCGCGGCCAGCACCGGGACGCGGACCGCGTCGAGCACGGTCTGCAGCAGCGGCAGCGTGGCCACGTCGTCGCGGCCGTGCCCGCCGCCCTCGCCGCCCCTGGCCACCACGGCGTCCACGCCGGTCCGCTCGGCCTGCACGGCCTCCTCGGTGGTGCCCGCCTGGACGGCCACGGTGATGCCGGCCGCGCGCAGCGGCTCGACGTACGGGGCGTAGTCGCCGAAACTCACCGACACCAGGGCGGGACGCACCCGCAGCACCGCCTTCAGATGCTCGTCGGACAATCCCCAGGCCAGCAGCCCGATGCCGTACGGTCGCCCGCTCGCGGCGGCGATCGCGGCCTGCTCCTCGATCCACGACACCGGCACCGACGGCGGCACCCCGAACATGCCGAGCGCTCCCGCCGCCGACACGGCCCCCGCGAGCCGCCCGTCGCTCACCCCCGCCATCGGCGCCCCCACCAGGGGTACCTGCAACTCGAACCGCTCGGTCAACCAGGTACGCGGCATTGTTCCTCCTCGCTCAGCCCATGGCGGCCTCAGCGTAACCCTGTCCCCGTTCGACCGCGTACGCGGACTGCCGCCGGCTCTGATGCGTGAGGCCTTCATTTCATCGATGACACGCGGGACCGAGGTGGTTGTCGGTGCGGCGGTCCATGATGGGGGGCATGGCTTCTTGGCAGGAGTTCCAGCGTCAGGCGCCCGAGCTGGCCGAGGCGGCTCAGCGGGTCATGGACGCGTACAAGCACAAGGTCCTCGCCACCCTGCGCAAGGACGGGTCGCCGCGGGTCAGCGGCACCGAGGTCGAGCGCAAGGACGGCGAGCTGTGGCTGGGCTCGATGGGCGGCGCGGTCAAGGCGCAC
Source organism: Nonomuraea sp. NPDC049504 (assembly GCF_040676845.1). Classification (NCBI taxonomy): domain Bacteria; kingdom Bacillati; phylum Actinomycetota; class Actinomycetes; order Streptosporangiales; family Streptosporangiaceae; genus Nonomuraea; species Nonomuraea sp. NPDC049504. The sequence continues at coordinate 209,906 of NZ_JBFAPT010000011.1, read as the reverse complement.
GACCTGCGGCGGGATCCGCGGATGGCGATTCATGTCACGTCCGTGTTCAACGACGATCCCGCCGCGTGGGAGGGCGATGTGAAGCTGGCCGGCCGGGCGGTGGAGATCACCGACCCGGACGCGTTCGCGGCGGCCGGGCAGACCGAGCCCGGCTCTCACCTGTTCCGCGTCGATGTGGGCGAGGTGGTGTGGACCCGGGTCGAGGACGATGAGCTGGTCATCCGGTCCTGGCACGAAGGGGTGGGGGAGCGGGAGTTCCGCCGCAAGTGATCTACTTTGTAAAGGCGGCCTCTCCGAGCACCCGGTGGATCTCCCGCAGGACGAGCGCGGGTTCGGCGAGGTGCACGTAGTGGTCCTGCGTGGCGGCGACGACGTGCCGTCCGCGCGTGGAGAGCCGCGCCGTCCGTTCGCCGCCGTCCTGGGCGCTGATGACCGTCAGGGGCAGGCCGCCCCATGACCCCGGCCCGCTGGGGAGGCCCCGGACGGCGCGGACGGTGGCGTCGTACGCGCGCATCTCGGCAGCGGCGGCGGCCCAGGTGGCCGGGCCGAAGACGACGGGCGCGTTGGCGCGGGTGAGGCGTGGTTCACGGGGGTCGACCATCCAGGCTCCGGTACGCAGCAGCCCCGCGCCGGCCGCGAAGGACCACACGTGCGCCTGGATCGTGGCCGGGGTGGCCAGGCCGGTGTTCCGCTCGTCCGCGATGTCGAGCAGCACCAGCCCGGCGACCTGCTCGGGCCGCTGCGCGCGCAGCAGCCGCAGGACGTGCCCGCCCCAGGAATGCCCGACGAACACGAACGGCCCCCGCTCGCCCGCGTTCGCCAGCAACGTCACGAGTTCAGCCGCCTCGGCCGAGGCGTCCCGCACGCCGGGGCCCGGCTCGCTCCAGGCGTAACCCGCCCGGTCATAGGCGCAGGACCGCCGCCCGGAAGCGGCCAGCTCCCGCTGCAGGCCGTCCCAGGTCGTGGACGAGTCACCCCATCCCGCCTCGAACACCACCGCCGGGCTCCCGCTGCCCAGGCAGCGCAGGTGCAACTGGTGCGTGCCGGCGCTGACGAGGCGGCCAGGCGCGGGGAAGCGCCGCGCGTCCGTGCGAGCCATGGACTGCTCGACGGCCGTCCCGGCGAGCGCGGCCACGATGACCAGGCCGAGTGAGGCGGCCGCGATCCGCCGCAGGGGACGCGGCCGCCGCCGTGGGAGGCCGCCGAAGGCGGGGTCGCGTTCGGCGGCGCGCCGGATCGCGCGCGCCCCCACCAGGATGACGGCGAGCATGATCAGCCAGCCGGGCCAGCCGCTGAGGCCGACGGTCCACGGGTCGCTCAGCGCCCGCTCGTCGTCGGCGCTGAACACGACGTTCACGAACGCCGTGACCAGCGTGTTGTTGGCCGCGTGGGCGAGCACGCCGGGCCAGATCAGCCCGGACGCCAGGCGCAGCCATCCGAGCAGGATGCCGAAGAACACCGTAGATACCAGGAAGGGGACGAACCCCGCCGAAGCGCCCGCGCCGACGTACCCGGGCAGGTGCCACACCCCCCAGATCAGCCCGCCGGCCAGCAGCGCCGGCCACAGCCCGAGGGGGCGGAGCCGGGGGAGCAGGAAGCCCCGCCAGGCCCACTCCTCGCAGAACGCCAGCGGCAGCACCACCACCAGCAGCCCGATGTTGACCGCCAGCGCGGACAGGATCAGCTGGAAGGGCTCGCCGCTCGTGCCGTACACGTCACGCAGCCCCGAGAGGTTCTCCAGGTCGGTCGGATACTCCCCCGCCCACGCGCCGATCGCGACGGCGAGGAAGCCGGAGGCGAGCGTGGCCCCGAGCGCGATCGCGCAGAAACGGACGAGCCGGCGAACCGGGCGGACCGGGACGAGCGCGGTGTCGCGCGCGACGGTGCCCATCCGCCCGCCCATCCGCCCGCCCATCCGCCCGCCCATCCGCCCGCCCGTCCGCCTGTCCAGGCGCAGGGCCACGAACGTGGCCAGCCCTACCGCGATCATCCCGCCCGGCGCGACCACGTCGACGCCGGTACGCACCCGCAGCAGCCAGAGCAGCCACGGGATGCCGAAACCGATGAGCACGAAGACGGTCAGCTCGCGCCGCCGGCCGCCGGGGGTGCCGCCGGGTGGGCTGACGAGGTGCGGTTCAGCGGTCGATCGCATAGGGGGAGCCCTTTCCGGGTGAGCCGACGGACAGGTCGCCTGCCTGCGCGAACACGATGGACGGTTCACTCGATGCGGATCGCTGGATGGTCATGAAGATCGTTCCTCTCGCTGGCTCGGCGGACGCGCTCCAGGGCGCGCCTTCTCTATCTGTTATAGTTCAGCTATATCAGATAGACTGCAACTGTGCTTCTGACGATCGACCTCGACAGCGAGGTGCCGATTTACCAGCAGATCCGCGACCGGGTGGTGGAGGCCATCGCCGACGGTGATCTGGAGGAGGGATCGGCGCTGCCATCCACCCGGCAGCTGGCCGCCGACCTGGCGATCAACTTCCACACCGTGAACAAGGCCTACGACCTGCTGCGCAGGCAGGGAGTCATCCGGATCAACCGCAAGAGCGGGGCGGTGGTGCGCCGCGACGCCGGCTCGGGGCCTGCGGAGGCGGGCTTCGCCGAGGAGTGGGAGACCCGGCTGCGGACGCTGCTCGCCGAGGCGGTGGTGCACGGCCTTGGCGAGCAGGAGGCGTTGCGGCGGTGCGGTGAGGTGCTCGACTCGTTCGGAGCCAGGAAAGGGAGGACGCCGGCATGATGATGATCGCCTTGACCTGTTTGTCCCTGGTCGCGCTGCTGACGGCGGTGGCGTGGGCGGTGCCGGTGCTGGGCCGCCCGGCGCTGCCGTTCGGCGTCCGGGTGCCCGGCACCCACGTGGCCGACCCGGCCGTCACCGCCCAGCGCCGTCGCTACACCCGTTCCGTCCTGCTCCTCGGCGGCGTCGCGGCGCTGCTCGCGCCGTCCGCGGCGGTCCTCCTCGGCACGCCCGACGTGGTGCAGGCCGTCATCGTGGTCCTGGGCGCCGCCCAGATCGGCCTCTTCTACGCCGCCCACCGCGCGGTGACGGCGGCCAAACGCCGCGGCAAATGGTACGAGGGAACGCGGCAGGCGACCGCCGCCGACACCACGCTGCGCACCGACCCGGAGCGCGTACCGTGGCGGCTGCTCATCCCGCCCGTCCTGCTGCTGCTGATCACCGCGGCCGTCGGGTCAACGCGCTACGCCGCCCTGCCGGAGACACTGGCCACGCTGCGCGGCTGGGGCGTCGACGCGGTGACCCGCGTGCCCACGACCCCCGCCACCGCCTTCGCCCCCGTCCTGTCGCAGCTCGCCCTCACCCTCCTCACCCCGCTCCTGGTCGCCGCCCTGCTGCGGGCCCGCCCCGACCTCGACGCCGCCCACCCCCAAGGGTCGGCCCGCCGCTACCGCGTCTACCTGCGCGGCCTGTCCCGCCTCCTGCTGGCCGGCGTGGCCTGCGCGAACCTCACCCTGCTGCTCCTCGCCCTGCAGATGTGGGAGACCTTGCCGTCCGGCACGCTCGTGACGGTGCTCACCTGGCTGCCGGTGGCCGCCGTGGCGCTCGCCGGCCTGACCTTCGCGGTACGCGTCGGCGAAGCCGGCCACCGCCTGCCCCCGCTGCCGGGAGAGGAGCAGGAGTCCGGCTACGTCCAGCGCGACGACGACCGCCACTGGCACCTCGCCGGCATGCTGTACGCCAACCGCATGGACCCGGCGATCCTCGTCCACCAGCGCGTCGGCGGCCGCTGGACCCTCAACCTCGGCAACCCGATCGCCTGGGCGATCACGGCCGTCATCGCCATGGTGGCCCTGCTCTCCGTCCTCGGCGTCATCGACCTCCCCGAATCTACAATGTAAAGGCGCAACTCGGGCAGGTGCTCCTCAGCTGACCGTGATAGCGTCGCCGGACGCCACTGTGGCCAGAGGAGGTGAGACCGATCAACGCTGAGACAGGTCGGGGCTCCCTCGTTCACGTGGCGTGGGGAGCGCCCGCGTAGAGTCCTCCCGAAAGGCGTGGAACGCTGATGCGCTTCACCTCCCTGACGTCGTCCGACGGCGTCACCGAACAGTTCTTCACCCTCGATGACGTTCCCGGCGTCCTGTGGACGCCGCAGGCCGCCGGGCCGAGCCCGCTGATCCTGCTCGGTCATGGCGGCGGTCAGCACAAGACCGCCCCGGGCGTCGTCGCCCGCGCCCGCCGCTACGTCGCCGCGGGCTTCGCGGTGGTCGCGATCGACGCGCCGAACCACGGCGACCGGCCCAAGGACGAGGAGTTCGGCCGGATCGTGGCCGGGCTGCGGGGAGGCGGCGACCCGGGCGCGCTGGTCGCCGCCATGCACGCACACCTGGCCGGGCAGGCCGTCGCCGAGTGGCGGGCGGTGCTGACCGCCGTGCGGCGCCTCGACGAGGTCGGCGACGGCCCGGCCGGTTACTGCGGCCTGTCGATGGGGTGCGGGCTCGGCATCCCGCTCATCGCGGCGGAGCCCAGGATCGGCGCGGCGGTCCTGGGCCTGCTCGGCGCCGACGGCCTGGCCGGGGAGGCCGCCCAGGTCAAGGTGCCGGTGCGGTTCCTGCTGCAGTGGGACGACCGGCTGGTGCCGCGCGAGCGTGGCCTGGCCCTGTTCGACGCCCTGGGCACGTCTGACAAGACGCTGCACGCCAACCCCGGCGGGCACGGCGACGTGCCGGCGTTCGAGGTGGACGATGAGGCGCGCTTCTTCGCCCGCCACCTGGCTCGGTCGAGGGCGAACGGCTCCAGTTCGAAGCGGTAGCGGACGTCATCCTCGCCAGCCGGGCCAGCCCCTCCTCGGCCCGGCTGGAGGGCAGAAGGCGCCGGGTCGTTGCGCTCCTCATGGTCCGGAGCCGTCGGAAGGCTCCTCGCCGGGGAAGAAGATCGGGCTGAGCACGCGTCCTGGCTCCGTTGGCGGGGCAGGAGGCGTCCGGTCAGTGGACGGCGAACCCGCCGTCCACGAAGAGCATCTGGCCGGTGATGAACGAGCAGGCCTCGCTCGCGAGGAACACCGCGGCGCCGCCGAAGTCCTGCGGCAGCCCGTTGCGGCCCACCATGTGGCGGGCGGCGAGGGCCTCGACGCGGCCGGGGATGGCCTGGGCCTCGGCGGTGAGCGGGGTGAGGACGAAGCCGGGGATGATCGTGTTGACGCGCACCCCGTCGGCCGACCACGCCTCGGCCTGGGAGCGGGTGAGCCCGGCGAGCGCGGCCTTGAAGGCGCCGTAGATGCCGCTGTCGCCGAAGGCCCTGATCGACTGCTGGGAGCCGACGTTGATGATGCGGCCCCAGCCGCGGGCGGCCATCTTGGGTCCGTAGTGCTGGCCCAAAAGGTAGGGGGCGGTGAAGTTGACGGCCAGGGTGCGCTCATAGTCGTCCTGGGTGAGGTCGGCCATGGGCTTGCGGATGTTGTTGCCGGCGTCGTTGACGAGGATGTCGATGTCGCCTGCCGTGGCCAGGACGCGTTCGACGTCGTCGCGCTCGCCGAGGTCGGCGGCGATGGCGGAGGCGGTGACGCCGTGCTCGCGCATGCGGGTGACGGCCTGGTCGAGCGCGCTCTGTGTCCGGGCGACGATGACGACTTCGGCTCCGGCGCGGCCCATGGCCTCGGCCATGGCGTACCCGATCCCGGAGCTGCCACCGGTGACCAGGGCGCGCCGGCCGTGGAGGGAGAAGAGTTCCCGCAGATAGTCCGACATGGACAGGCAAGCTAGCACTCTGCGGTGCGGAGGAAGAGAAGGGGGGCGATTGCGCGCGGGCATGCGCGGGCGTTAAGCTCGTACGTCCATCACATCAAGACGGAGCTGTTACAGCCCTCCTGTTAGGAGTATATCAGCGAATGACTAATCGTCAAGATGGTCTCGCCGAAGCCCTTGACACCGAGCAGCGCACCGTGTCGTGGCTGTACGGCCGGCTCGACGCCGCCAGGGAGCGGGCGCGGGCGACGCTGCGCGAGGTGTACGCCAGGGGCGGCGCGGTCGGCACCTGCCAGGCGATGGTGGAGCGCGAGACGATGGCCGCGGAGCAGGCGCGCCGGCTGGCGCAGCTCGACGCGGTCGAGCGGGGCCTGTGCTTCGGCCGCATCGACGACGGCGAGGGCCGCAGCACGTACATCGGCAGGATCGGGCTGCGCGACGAGGCTCACGAGTCGGTGCTCATCGACTGGCGGGCGCCGGCGGCGCGGCCGTTCTACGTGGCGACCGCCACCGATCCCGGCGGGCTGGTGCGGCGGCGGCACCTGCATCTGAAGGACCGCGTGGTGGTCGGCATCGACGACGAGGTGTTCGACCTGGAGGGCATGGCCGAGGGCGAGCGCCGCACGCTGGTGGGCGAGGCGGCGCTGCTGGCGGCGCTGCGCCGGGGCCGTACGGGGCGGATGGGCGACGTGGTGGCCACCATCCAGACCGAGCAGGACCGGGTGATCAGGGCCGGGTTGCAGGGGGCGCTGGTCGTGCAGGGCGGGCCGGGCACCGGCAAGACGGTGGCGGCGCTGCACCGGGCGGCGTACCTGCTCTACACCCACCGCGACACGCTGGAGCGGCGCGGCGTGCTGGTGGTGGGCCCCAACCCGATGTTCCTGCGCTACATCAGCCAGGTGCTGCCGGCGCTGGGGGAGACGCAGGTGGTGATGACCACGGTCGGGGAGATGTTCCCCGGGGTGCGGGCGGCGGCGGTGGACGCGCCGGCGCCGGCGGTGGTCAAGGGCGACCTGCGGATGGCCGGGCTGGTCGCCGAGGCGCTGCGGCGGCGGCAGCGGGTGCCGGACGGCGAGCTGGTGGTGGAGCTCGACGGGCTGCGGCTGCGGGTGCCGCACGAGACGTGCCTGCGGTTGCGTGAGCGGGCGCGCGCGGTGCGGCTGCCGCACAACATGGCGCGCAAGCTGTACGTCGCCGAGCTGCTGAAGGAGCTGGCCAGGGCCGAGGCGCGGGCGCTTGAGGAGTCGCTGCACATCGAGGACCTGCAGATCGAGGGCGAGCCCGAGCTGAGTGAGCCGCTGGATCTGGAGGGCGACCTGGACGAGCTGGACATTGAGCTGGCTTCGCGGCGCCTGTGGGGTGAGCCGGAGGTGCGGGCGGCGGTGGAGGAGCTCTGGCCTGAGCTGACGCCGCAGCGGTTCGTCGCCGAGCTGCTGTCGTCCCCGGACGAGCTCGAGGCGGCCGCTCCTGCGGGGCTGGCGTGGCGCGAGCTGGTGCGGCCGCTGGAGTCGCCGTGGACGGCGGGCGACGTGCCGCTGCTGGACGAGGCGGCCGAGCTGCTGGGCGAGGACGACTCGGCGCGGCGGGTGGCCGCCCGGCTGGAGCGGGAGGAGCAGGCCGGGCAGGAGCGGTACGCGGCCGAGGTGCTGCAGGTCACGGGCGTGGCCGAGCAGGGCATCCTGGATCGGGCCGACGTGCTGGCCGAGCGGCACGCCGACGACGGCATGGGGCTGACGACGGCGGACCGGGCGGCGGCGGACCGCTCGTGGGCGTACGGGCATGTGATCGTGGACGAGGCGCAGGAGTTGTCGCCGATGGCGTGGCGGATGGTGATGCGGCGGGTGCCGGCCAAGTCGCTGACGGTCGTGGGCGACCTGGCGCAGACCGGTTCGGCGGCGGGTGCGCGGTCGTGGGGCGAGGTGCTGGACCCGTACCTGGAGGGCCGGTGGCGGGTGGAGCGGCTGGAGGTCAACTACCGGACGCCGGTGGAGATCATGCGGGTGGCGGCCGACGTGTTGCGGGCGTTCGCGCCCGGGCAGGAGCCGCCGGAGTCCGTACGCGAGGGCGAGGCGGAGCCGCGTGCCCTGGAGCTGCCCGTGGACGGGCTGCCCGGGGTGGTGGGCGAGGAGCTGGCGGTCGTCGGGGAGGGCCGGCTGGGCGTGCTGACCCCTGACGCGCGGCACGCGGAGGTGTCGGCGCTGTTCCCCGACGGCGGGCTCGAGGCGCCCGTCGCGGTGCTGACGGTGGGGCAGGCCAAGGGGCTGGAGTTCGACGCGGTCGTGGTGGTGGATCCCGCGGGCATCCTGGGGCAGTCGCCGATGGGCGGCCAGGACCTGTACGTGGCGGTGACGCGGGCGACGCGGCGGCTGACGGTGGTGTACGAGGGCGAGCTGCCGTCGGTGCTGTCCCGGCTGACTTAGAAATCTACATTGTAAAGGCGCCGGGCTGGTCTTGATCATTCCGGCGCCTCCCTACCCTGCACCGATGGCCAAGGGGCTTGCGCCTGCGGCGTCCGACGCCTTTTATAGTGTTATAGCCACAGCCAAACAGTGGGAGCCCTCATGAAGGACTACGCCGCCCAGGGCCGGTTACGGCGGCTGGCGATCGCGGTGCTCGGTCCGCTCCCGATGTTCCTGGTGCCGGTGCTGCTGGTCGCGACCATGGGTGATGAGCTGCCTGAGCGGGTGCGGGTGCACGGCTGGTCGTTCGCGACGCGGGTGGAGTTCACCTGGCAGGCGTGGTCGGCGCAGCCGGTGTGGGGGCTGCTGGTGTGGGCGGAGGCGCTGTCGGTGCTGGCGTTTCTGTCGTTCTGGCATGTGCCGTGGGGGCAGCGGGTGGTGGCGGCGCTGGGCGTGGTGACGGGTTCGGTGATCCCGGTGGCGTGGGGGTTGTGGGCGCTGGGGCTGACGGCGACGCTCGGGGGTGCGGCGGCGCCTGGTCTGCCGTTGGTGGTGAAGGTGGCGGGGTATGCGGCGGCGTTCGGGCTGGGGTGGTGGCTGGCGGGTGCGCTGCCGCGGCATCCGGAGGCGGACGGGCCGGTGCCGCCGTGGGTGCGGGTGCGGCCGATCGGTGCGGCGGAGCGGGTGATGTTCGTGACGTCGTTGTGGTCGTGGCGGCGGGTGGTCGTGGGTGGCTTGATGCTGGTGGGGGTGGTGTGGCTGGCGACGCGGGGGTTGGATTGGCCGTGGCTGGGGTTTTTGGTGCTGGTGGTGCTGGGGGTGTTCGAGGCGTCGCAGGCGTGGTGCCGGTTGCAGGTGGATGCGGGTGGGGTGTCGGTGGCGTTGCCGTGGTTGCGGGTGCGCAGGTCGGTGCCGTGGGGGTGGGTCCGGTACGCGGAGGTGGGGGATCGGGTGCCGAAGGGCCGCTATAAGTGGGATGACAGTAGTTGGGGGTGGGGTGCGGTGGGTGGGAGGGGGCCGGTGCTGGTGGTGTGGCTGGCCGATGGTCGCCGGTTGGTGTTCTCGACGCCGGAGGCGGAGACGGGGGCGGCGTTGGTGAACGGGTGGTTGGAGCGGTTGAGGGGGTCGCGGTCGTGCTGATCACGGTGGATTTCGCGGCGGGGCAGCCGTTGTCGGATCAGGTGGCGGGTGCGGTGCGTGCCGCTGTGGCGAGTGGGGCGGCGAAGCCGGGTGATCGGTTGCCGTCGGCGCGGACGGTGGCGTCGTCGCTGGGGATCAATCTGCACACGGTGTTGCGGGGGTATCAGCAGTTGCGTGATGAGGGGTTGGTGGAGTTGCGGCGGGGGCGTACGGCGGTGATCTCGGGGTCTGCTGATGGGTTGCGGGTGCGGTTGGAGGATGCGGCGCGGGAGTTCGTGGTGGCGGCGCGGCGGGCGGGGGCGTCGGATGCCGAGGCGTTGGCGGTGGTGGAGCGGTTGCTGGGTGAGGTGCGTTAGCGGGTGGCTTGGTTGAGGTTGTCGGCGACGTCGCGGATGGTGCGGGTGACCTGGTCGAGGGCGCGCAGGGTCTCGGTGTCGAGGTGGGCCATGAGGCGTCGGTAGTGTTCGACGCCGGCGTTGTTGATCTCTTCGATGAGGTCGGTGCCGGCGGGGGTGAGTTCGACGCGGCGTACGCGGCGGTCTTGGGGGTCTTCGTGGCGGCTGACGAGGCCGTGGGCGACGAGGCGGTCGACGATGCCGGTGACGGTGCCGAGGCCGACGCCGAGGTCGTGGGCGAGGTCCTGTCCTGAGGCTGAGCCGTTGATGGACAGGAGCATGATGACTTTGAGTTGTCTGAGGGTGAGGTTGGAGGTGAACAGGGGGGATTGGTGTTGCTGGGCGAACAGGCGGGCGAGGGCCCGCTGTGTCTCGTTGATCCGGTGGATCAGTTCTTCGCGTTCGTTGTTCACGCTCACCTCTCGCTTCCTGAGAAGGTTATCAGGAATGCTTGACGCGGTTAAATATTCGTTCAAGGCGAAGTGTTAGTCTGGGGCGAACTCTTGGAGGGGGAGCCTGTGACCGCATTCGCCCGGTTGAGCCTGGTCAACCGCAGTTTGGTGATCTTGCTGGCGGTCGTGCTCAGCGCTTTCGGCGTGTTCACGATCCCGCAGTTGAAGCAGCAGTTGCTGCCGTCGTTGTCGTTCCCTGGCGCGTTCGTCGTGGCGGCGTATCCCGGGGCGTCGCCGGAGATCGTCGAGGATCAGGTGACGGCTCCGATCGAGGAGTCCTTCCAGGGGCTTGCCGGGATGGAGCAGATGACCTCGACGTCGAAGGAGGGCCTGGCGCAGATCCAGGTGGCCTTCGAGTACGGCACCGACATCGAGGCGTCGCTGAACAAGATGCAGCAGGCGATCAACCGGGCGGCGTTGCCTGATGGGGTGGATCCGCAGGTGGTCGCGGGTAACACCGATGACATCCCGGTGATGGTGCTGGCGGTGGGCGACGGCGGCGACGAGCGGGCGATGGCCGACAAGTTGCGGCGGATCGCGGTGCCGGAGTTGCAGGGCGTTGAGGGCGTACGGGAGGCGTCGGTCACGGGCACCCGTGACGAGGTCGTCACGATCGAGCCGGACGCGAAGAAGATGGCGCTGGCGGGGGTTTCGGCGGCGCAGATCCCTGAGGTGCTGAAGGCGAACGGGACGCCGATTCCGGCGGGCACGCTGACGACGGACGGCAAGTCGCTGACGGTGCAGGTGGGCTCGCGGGTCGACTCGGTGACGAAGCTGAAGAACCTGTACCTGACGCCCGCCCAGCCGCAGGCTCAGGCTCAGCCCTCCCAGGCGCAGCTGGCGCAGCAGGCTCAGCAGCAGGCGGCGCGGCCGAGGCCGCTCAAGCCGGTGAAGCTGGGTGACGTCGCGGAGATCAAGCGGGGCCTGGCGGAGGCGACGACGATCACCAGGACGGCCGGCAAGCAGAGCCTGGGCCTGTCGGTGACGATGGTGCCGGACGGTAACGCGGTGGCGATCTCGCATGACATCCGTGAGAAGCTGCCGGAGCTGACGAAGGCTTTGGGGGATTCGTCGGACACGGCGGTGTCGGTGGTGTTCGACCAGGCGCCGTATGTGGAGCAGTCGATCGAGAGCCTGACGACGGAGGGCCTGCTGGGCCTGGTGTTCGCGGTGCTGGTGATCCTGGTGTTCCTGCTGTCGGTGCGTTCGACGCTGGTGACGGCGGTGTCGATCCCGTTGTCGGTGGTGATCGCGCTGCTGGTGCTGTGGGCGGGTGACTATTCGCTGAACCTGCTGACGCTGGGCGCGCTGACGATCGCGGTGGGCCGGGTGGTGGACGACTCGATCGTGGTGCTGGAGAACATCAAGCGGCATCTGGCCTACGGCGAGGCGAAGTTCCAGGCGATCTTGACGGCGGTGCGTGAGGTGTCGGGGGCGGTGACGGCCTCGACGTTGACGACGGTGGCGGTGTTCGCGCCGATCGCGCTGGTGGGCGGCATGGTGGGTGAGCTGTTCAGCCCGTTCGCGATCACGGTGACGGTGGCGTTGCTGGCGTCGCTGGTGGTGTCGCTGACGGTGGTGCCGGTGCTGGCGTACTGGTTCCTGGGGGCTCCTGACCTGTCGCCTGAGGAGGCGCGTAAGCAGCGTGAGGAGGCCGAGGCGAAGGAGTTGCGCTCGCCGTTGCAGCGGGCGTATCTGCCGGTGCTGCGGTTCGCGACGCGGTTCAAGCTGGTGACGATCCTCATCGGGGTGGCGGTGTTCGTCGCGACGATGGGTCTGGCGGGCAGTTTGCGGACGAACTTCCTGGACGCCTCCGGGCAGAACACGTTGTCGTTGTCGCAGCGGATGCCGGTGGGCACGGATCTGGTGACGACGGACAAGGCGGCGGCGAAGGTCGAGGAGGTGCTCGCCGATCAGGAGGGTGTGGAGACGTACCAGGTGAACGTCGGTGGCGGGAACGCCATGACGGGTGGTCTGGGCGGTGGCGCGGATCGGGCGTCGTTCTCGGTGACGCTGGGTGAGGACGTCGATGCCGCGGTGGTGGAGCGTGAGCTGCGGGAGAAGATCGACGGCCTGTCGGGTGTGGGTGAGGTGACGGTCGGCGGTGCCGGTGGTGGCGGGTTCGCGACGGACACGGTCGAGGTGATCGTGCGGGCGGCGGACGTCGAGGCGTTGCGTGCGGCGACGGACCAGGTGAAGACCGCGATGGAGGGTGTGGGCGGTCTGCAGGATCTGTCGTCGAACCTGGAGTCGAGTGCGCCGCGGGTCGAGGTCGTGGTGAACCGGGAGAAGGCGGCCGAGCGCGGCCTGTCGGAGGCCGCGGTGGGTCAGGCGGTGGCGCAGGCGTTCCGTGGTGCGCCGCTGGGGCAGATCACGCTGGAGGGCCGGGCGAGCGATCTGGTGTTGCGGGGTGCGGAGGCGCCTGAGGACATCGAGGCGGTCAAGGATCTGCGGTTGCCGACGGCCGGTGGGCTGGTGTCGCTGTCGTCGGTGGCGTCGGTGCGGCAGGTGGACGGGCCGACGCAGGTGACGCGGATCGACGGTGAGCGTTCCGCGACGGTGTCGGCGCGGGCGGCTGATGCGGGGAATCTGGGTGCGGTGACGCAGGAGCTGACGGAGAAGCTGGACGGGCTGGATCTGGGTGCGGGGGCGTCGTACGAGATCGGTGGTGTGTCGGCGGATCAGGCGGACGCGTTCGCGGATCTGGGGATGGCGATTCTGGCGGCGATCGCGATCGTGTTCATGATCATGGTGGCGACGTTCCGGAGTTTCGTGCAGCCGGTGATCTTGCTGGTGTCGATTCCGTTCGCGGCGACGGGCGCGATCGGGCTGCTGGTGGCGACGGACACGGCGCTGGGCGTGCCGGCGTTGATCGGGGTGCTGATGCTGGTCGGCATCGTGGTGACGAACGCGATCGTGCTGATCGACCTGATCAATCAGTACCGTGAGCGCGGTATGGGCGTGGTGGAGGCGGTGATCGAGGGTGGCCGGCGGCGGTTGCGGCCGATCCTGATGACCGCGGTGGCGACGATCTGCGCGTTGACGCCGATGGCGCTGGGTGTGACGGGGTCGGGCGGGTTCATCTCGCAGCCGCTGGCGATCGTGGTGATCGGCGGGCTGGTGTCGTCGACGCTGCTGACGCTGGTGCTGGTGCCGACGCTGTACGTGGTGGTGTCGCGCCGCCGTGACGACGGCCCGCGTCACGCGGCGGGCGAGTCTGTGGCGAAGAAGGAGGAGGTGGCCGCTCACCCGGTCTGATCTGCAGGCGCGCGCCCGGCGGGGGTCGTTCCCCGCCGGGCGCGTTCGCGTGTGTGCATGCTGGTGGGCATGAGCATGGAGGACGTGGTGCGGGTCCGGCCCGTGCGTGCGGAGGACCGTGACGCGGTGCTTGCCTTGGCGGGCCGGCTGACGGAGGGTGTGGCCGAGTGGCGTGACGCTCAGGCGGTGGTGGCGGCGGCCCGTGATTGGCTCGCCGCGTTCCTGAGTGCGGGTGATGCGGCGCGGGGGGCGGTGTTCGTGGCGGTGGCGGGGGTTGAGGTGGTGGGGGTGGTGTCGGTCAACACGCAGGACCATTTCACGGGGACGCCGGAGGCGTACGTCGGGGAGCTGGCGGTGGCCGCGCACGCCGTGCGGATGGGGGTGGGGCGCCGGCTGGTGGCGGCGGCCGAGGGGTGGGCGCGTGGCCAGGGGGTGCGTCACCTGACCTTGGAGACGGCGGCGGGTAATGCGGCCGCGCGGGGTTTCTATGCGTCGCTGGGGTTCCGTGAGGAGGCGGTGCGGTTGACGCGTGTGCTGGATGCGGGTGAGCCGTAGCCCGATTCCAAAGGTTTCCTTGACATGTTGGTGCCGTGCGGTGAGTATTCCAAGCATGTCTTTGGAATCTTGGAGGGAGCGGCCGCGGCAGACGCTGGACGATCCGGCCGCGATGCGGGCGTTCGCCCATCCTGTGCGGCTGGCGCTGCACGAGCTGCTCATGCGGTCGGGGGCGATGACGGCGGCCGACGCGGCGCGGGAGGTCGGGGTCAGTCAGGCGCTGGCCTCGTACCATCTGCGGCAGCTGGCCCGGTACGGCTTCGTCGAGCAGGCCGAGGCGCGCGACGACCGGGAGCGGCCGTGGAAGGTGACGTCGCTGACGCAGGACTGGTCCGACGTCGACACCAGCCCCGAGAAGTCGGCGGCGCGGGGGCTGCTGGAGCAGGTGATGGCCGAGCGGGCGCTGGCGCGGCTGGCCGAGTGGCAGGAGCGGCGCGGTGCGGAACCGGAGGAGTGGCGGCAGGCGGGCGGGATCGGCACCTCGTACCTGTATGTGACTCCTGAGGAGCTGGCCGAGCTGGACGAGGGGATCGGGCGGCTGCTGGAGCCGTTGATGGCGCGCATCGCCGACGCGTCCGAGCGGCCTGAAGGGGCGCGGCCCGTTCAGCTGACCACCCTCCTGGTGCCGCTGCCGGAGACCGGTAGCGGTGACTGAGGCCGGCGGGACGAGGGCGCGGCAGGACGGTGGGCTGCGGGAGTTACTCGGGGCGAACCGGGACTATCGGCGGCTGCTGTCGGCCGGGCTGATCTCGCAGACCGGCGACTGGGTGATCAGCACCGGGCTGGCCTACCACGTGTACGTGCTGACCGGCTCGACCCTGTCGAGCGCCGTCATGCTGCTGGCCGCCCGCCTGCCGGACGTGCTGCTCGGGTCGGTGGCCGGGGTGCTGGCCGACCGGTGGGACCGGCGGCGGCTGCTGGTGCTGGCGGACGTGCTGCTCGGGCTGGGGTTGCTGCCGCTGCTCGCGGTGCGCGAGCCGGGCCAGGTGTGGATCGTGTACGCGGTCGCGCTGTGGACCGGGGTGCTGAGCACGGTGCTGTTCCCCGCGCAGAAGGCGCTGGTGCCGCAGATCGTGCCCGGCTCCCAGCTGGTCAGGGCCAATGCGCTGACCGGGCAGAGCGGTCAGGCGGCCCGGCTGCTGGGGGCGCTGGCCGGTGGGGTGGCGGTCGGGGCGGGCGGTCTTGGTGCGGTCGTGGGGATCGGGACGGCCGGGTTCCTGGCCTCGGCGCTGCTGCTGGCCGGGCTGCGACCGCCCGCCCACGCGGTCGTGGCGGCGCGGGAGGGGGTGGGCGGG
The DNA here is from genome assembly GCF_040676845.1 of Nonomuraea sp. NPDC049504. NCBI lineage: Bacteria > Bacillati > Actinomycetota > Actinomycetes > Streptosporangiales > Streptosporangiaceae > Nonomuraea > Nonomuraea sp. NPDC049504. The sequence goes on along the minus strand of NZ_JBFAPT010000011.1, from coordinate 194,706 downwards.
CAGTGGCTGGCGGGGCTGCGGCTGGCGCGGACGAGTCCCGGGGTGCGGCTGCTGCTGGCGTACATGATGATCACCGGGCTGGGTGAGGGGATCTTCTCGACGCTGGCGGCGCCGTTCGTGGCCGGTGTGCTGGGCGGGGACGGCGACGCCTACGGCCTGTTCCTGTCGGCGCAGGCGGTCGGCGGGATCGCGGGCGGGCTGGCCCTGGCCGCCAGGCCAGGCCGTCTCACGCCGCGGGCGTTGTTCGGGTGGGGGACGGTGGTGTTCGGGCTGGCGGATCTGGCGTTGTTCACCTATCCGCTGCTGACGTCGCAGGTGTGGCCGGCGATGGTGCTGATCGCGCTGGCCGGGTTCCCCGCGGCGGCGTCGATGGCGGGGCTGACGACGTTCGCGCAGACGGTGGCGGGCGCCGATCGGGCGGGCATGGTGTTCGGGCTGATCGTCACCGCCCAGGCCGGCACGTCACTCATCGGGACGTCGCTGGCGGGCGTGCTGGGCGGGCGCATGGGCATCATCCCGACGCTCTGCCTGCACGCGGGCGGGCTCATGCTGGCGGGGCTGCTCGTCGTCGCAGGCTCACGAAGGGGACAGGACGGGGCGCCCCGGGTAAGGCCCTGACCGCCGCCGCCACGGCTAATCCTCGATCTTCAGCTGGGAGCCGGTGTCGGCGATGAAGATGACCAGCAGCCTGCCCTGCTGGGTGCGGCTGGTGTTCTCGGTGAGGACGTGGTGGGCTCCGGGCTGCTCGGTCCAGTCGTCCCCTTGCCGGTAGGTGCGGACGGGCTCCCCGGCGAGCTGGCTGCGGAAGGTGCCGTCCAGGACGTAGGCGTAGACGAAGGCGGTGCCGTGGCGGTGCGGCCCCGCGCGGCCGCCGGGTGGGAACGTCACCAGGGCCGAGGTGAACGTCTTGCCCTCGACGCCGGGCAGCGCCTGTTCGAGCAGCGGTTCGAGGGTCTCCTCCGGCGCCTCGGTCGTGGTGGCGACGGCGGGTGCGCGGCCCGCGGCGCCGGTGGCGTGCTGGTGGGAGGGGGCGCAGGAGGTGGCGGTCAGCAGGCCGGTCACCGCTGTGGCCGCAAGGAGGCCGCGGGCGGGGTGGGATCGGTTCATGGTGGCTGTCCCCGTTCTGCTCCGATGTACGGCTGGGCGTCAGCTGTCCGGGGCGGGTGCGGGTTAACCAGGGGCCGGTTCAAGTCTTGGTGTGGCCGGGAGTGCGGCTGGGGACCCCCTGACCTGCACGCCGCCGGGGGCGGTGTGAATACACTTGTCCAACGTGACTTCCAAGCCGCGTATCCCCAATGTCCTGGCCGGCCGCTACGCCTCGGCGGAACTGGCCCGTCTGTGGTCACCCGAATACAAGATCATCGCTGAGCGGCGGTTGTGGCTGGCGGTGCTGCGGGCACAGGCCGAGCTGGGCGTGGCGGTGCCCGAGAGCGCGATCGCCGACTACGACAAGGTGGTCGAGCAGGTCGATCTCGACTCGATCGCGGCGCGTGAGCGGGTGACGCGGCACGACGTCAAGGCCCGCATCGAGGAGTTCAACGCGCTGGCCGGGCACGAGCAGGTGCACAAGGGCATGACCTCGCGCGACCTGACCGAGAACGTCGAGCAGCTGCAGGTGCGCGACAGCCTGCTGCTGGTCCGCGACCGGGTGGTGGCGCTGCTGGCCCGCCTGGCGCAGCTGGCGCAGGAGCACGAGGCGACGGTGATGGCCGGGCGCTCGCACAACGTGGCGGCGCAGGCCACGACGCTCGGCAAGCGGTTCGCGACGGCGGCCGACGAGCTGCTGGTCGCCTACCGGCGGCTGGAGGAGCTGATCGCCCGCTACCCGCTGCGTGGCGTCAAGGGGCCGGTCGGCACCGCCCAGGACATGCTCGACCTGCTGGGCGGCGACCAGGGCAAGCTGGCCGCGCTGGAGGAGCGGGTGGCCGCCCACCTGGGGTTCGAGCACCGCTTCACCAGCGTCGGGCAGGTCTACCCCCGCTCGCTCGACTTCGAGGTGGTCACCGCGCTGGTGCAGCTGGCCGCCGCGCCGTCGTCGCTGGCCAAGACGATCCGGCTGATGGCCGGGCACGAGCTGGTCACCGAGGGGTTCAAGGAGGGGCAGGTCGGCTCCTCGGCGATGCCGCACAAGATGAACACCCGCTCCTGCGAGCGCGTCAACGGCCTGGCCGTGATCCTGCGCGGCTACGCCTCGATGGTGGGTGAGCTGGCGGGCGACCAGTGGAACGAGGGCGACGTGTCGTGCTCGGTGGTGCGCAGGGTCGCGCTGCCGGACGCGTTCTTCGCCTTCGACGGGCTGGTGGAGACGATGCTGACGGTGCTGGACGAGTTCGGCGCGTTCCCCGCGGTCATCACCGCCGAGCTGGGCCGCTACCTGCCGTTCCTGGCCACCACGAAGATGCTGATGGCGGCGGTGCGGGCCGGGGTGGGCCGCGAGCAGGCGCACGAGCTGATCAAGGAGCACGCGGTGGCCTCGGCGCTGGCGATGCGCTCGCGCGGCGCCTCCAACGAGCTGCTCGACCGGCTCGCCGCCGACGAACGCTTCCCCCTCGGCCGGGCGGAGCTGGAGAGCCTGCTGGCCGACCGGGTGTCGTTCACCGGCGCGGCGGCCGACCAGGTGCAGGCCGTGGCGCAGGCCGTCGGCACGGTCGTGGCCGAGCACCCGGAGGCGGCCGCGTACCGGCCAGGGGCGATCTTGTGATCAGGCGGCTGCGGTCGGAGGCGGAGCTGGCCGCCGCCTGCGGTGACGACGACCTGGTGATGTGGACGGCGCAGGGCCTGCGCGGCGGCGCGCGGGCCTGGGCGCTGGGGGACGCGGTGGTGGCGAGCTGCCCGGCCATCTCGCGTCACGACCGGTTGGCCGTCTGGGGCGACACGTCCGCCGCTGTGGAGCTCGTGGAGCATGCGCTGGCCGAAGTGGGGCCGGCGTACCGGCCGTGGGGTGAGCTGGAGCTGCTGGTCGACGTCACGGCGAAGGTCGGCGTGCTGCGCGAGGGCGGCCGCTTCTCCTGGATGAGCCTGCCACCCGCGGACGATCGGATGAGCGCACCTCCTGCGGCCGGCCGGCCCGACGCTGGAACGCCCCCGCCTTCTGCGGCGGGTCGTCCGGACGACGGGGTACGCCGGCCCTTTGGGGTCAGCCGTCCCGCCGATGGGGTGCGCCGGCCTTCCACCGCCCGCGCCGCCGAGGATGGTGCAGGCGGCGGGGTGATGTGGCTGGAGGATGAGGCGGAGGTTTCGGCGCTGCTGGCCGCCGACGCCCCGCACTCCTACGCCGTGCCCGGTATGGCGGGGATTCGCCGCTGGGCCGGGATCCGGGTGGACGGGGAGCTGGCGGCGGTCGCCGCCGACGCCTGGCCCGCCCCCACCGTCGGCTTCCTCGCCGGGGTGGCCACCAGGGCGCGCTTTCGCGGGCGGGGGCTGGCCCGGCTGGTGTGCGGGTGGGTGACGCGGGAGCTGGTGGCGGCCCACGGGCGGGCCACGCTCATGGTGGACGACGACAACGACGCCGCGATCGCCGTGTACGAGCGGCTCGGCTACGGCCGCCGCCGCGTCATGGCCGCACGCGTCACCCCCTGAATCACGACCCCCCGCCGCGACCCACCGGTTCTCACCGCGCCGCCTCGACCCCAGCCGGCCCGCGCCGATCCCGCGCCCCCGCCGCCCGCGCCGCCCCGTGCCGCCCCGTCCCGGTTCGCGCGCGGCTGCCGGGGTGTTCGGGCCTGTGGAAAACCGGGTGAGGTTCGGCGGGCGCTGGGGCAAAGTTGACGGCGTGATGACGGATTTCGTACCTGGTATCGAATTGTCGCGTTCCTTCTATGGTGAGGTCGTGGCTCCGCTGGTGTCGGGCGTGCCGCACGCGGCGGCGTTGATCGGGCCAGGATCTGAGGTGCTGGCGTTCGACACGGCCCGCTCCGCCGACCACGACTGGGGCCCCAGGGTGCTGGTGTTCGTGGCGGCGGGCCGGGTGGCGGAGGTGGAGGAGCGGGTGGTGGCCGGGCTGCCGGAGCGGTTTCGCGGCTTTCCCACCGTGTTCGGCTACCACGGGCAGGTGCGGCCCGGGGTGACGGTGACGGAGCTGGGGCGGTGGCTGGTGGAGCGGCTCGGGTTCGACCCGCGTTCGGGGGTGGGGCTGCTGGACTGGCTGTCGTCGCCGTGGCAGAGCCTGGCCGAGGTGACGGGCGGGGAGGTGTTCCACGACGGGCTGGCCGAGCCGGGCCTTGAGGCGGTCAGGCAGGCGCTGCGCTGGTATCCGGCGGATGTGTGGCGGTATGTGCTGGCCTGTCAGTGGCGGCGCATCGCGCAGGAGGAGCCGTTCCCCGGCCGGTGCGGCGAGGTGGGCGACGAGCTCGGCTCGGCCGTGGTGGGGGCGCGGCTGGCGCGGGAGGTGATGCGGCTGGCGCTGCTGCTGCGCCGGCGCTATCCCCCGTACGCGAAATGGCTGGGCAGCGCGCTGGCCCGGCTGCCCGGCTCGGCGGAGCTGGGCGAGTCGCTGGGGGCGGCGCTGGCGGCGCGGTCGTGGCGCGAGCGTGAGGACGGGCTGGCCGCCGCGTACGGGCGGCTGGCGGCGCTGCAGAACCGCGTCGCTCTGGCCGAACGGCTGGACGAGCGGGTACGCGGCTTCCACGACCGGCCGTTCCGGGTGATCGGCGGCGACCGGTTCGCCGAAGCGCTGATGGCGGCGGTGTCGGACCCGGCGGTGCGGGGGCTGCCGGTCGCCGGGTGCGTGGATCAGGTGGTGGACGCGGTGGACGTGCTGACCCGGCCGGACCGCGCCCGCGCGGTGACGGCCGCGGCGCTCGGCCTGACCACCTGACCACCTGACCCGCGACCGGCCCCGGCACCCCGCACCCGGCACCCCCGCACCCGGCACCCCCGCACCCGGCACCCGGCACCCCCGCACCCGGCACCCCCGCACCCGGACCTCCGTGACCGGCCCCCCGTAACCAGCAGGGGTCAGAACTGGGTGACGGTCATGGTGTACCAGGTGGGCAGGAACGTCAGCAGGACCACCGCGGCGAGTACCGCGATCGCGCCGAGCAGGCGTGGCCTGGTCAGGCTCGCGGGGGCGACGGGCCGCGACCGCCACCGGCCGGCCGCCACGACGGCGGTGGGGGCGCCGAGCAGGAGGTTGGCGGGCACCAGCGCGAGCTCGCCGCGCACGATGTGGAAGCCGGCGGCGAGGATCATGGTCAGGGTCAGGCCGGCGGCGGCCAGCGGGGTCAGGGCGGGCGCGACCCTGGTCATCGCGGGCAGCAGCAGGCCGATCCCGCCGAGCACCTCGGCGGCGCCGATGAAGACGATCAGCGGCTGGGGGACGGCGGCGTACCAGGCGACGGCGTCGGGCGCGGCCGCGTACAGGGCGGCGTCCCACATGAGCACCTTGCCGAAGCCGCTGCCGGCGAAGAAGAAGCCGAACACTGCCTGCAACGCCCACAGGACGCCGTTGAAGGTGACCTTCACCCCTCCCTTGCGGGGCTTGGCGCGCTCGGCGCGCGGTGAGCCGGTGACGTGCACAGTCATATCGGGTACCACTTTCCGTTTCACGAGGGGATGCGTCCGCGCAGCGGACGGGCCAAGCCTGGCGCGGGCCGGTGCGGGCGGCAACGCCAGGTCCGATAATGTGCGTTAACCTCTCGCTTAACGATGAAAGAGCGCGCGTGGAGCTGCGGGACATCGAGATCTTCCTGACGCTGGCCGAGGAGCTGCACTTCGGCCGTACCGCCGAGCGGTTGCACGTGACGCCGGCCCGCGTCAGCCAGGCGGTCAAGAAGCAGGAGCGGCGCATCGGGGCCGCGTTGTTCGAGCGCAGCAGCCGGGCGGTGGCGCTGACGCCGATCGGCCGCCAGTTGTTCGCCGACCTCGCGCCCGCCTACCGGGGGCTGCATGAGGGGATGGAGCGGGCGATCCGGGCGGCGGGCGGCAAGAGCGGGGTGCTGCGGCTGGGCATGCTGTCGAGCAACGTGCAGGACTTCCGGCCGCTGCTGGACGCCTTCCACGCCCGGCATCCCGCGTGCGAGGCGCGCATCCGGTACGTCGGGTTCGGTGATCCTTTCGGGCCGCTGCGCGAGGGCGAGGTGGACGTGCAGATCGCGTGGCTGCCGGTCAGGGAGGCGGATCTGACGGTGGGGCCGGTGGTGCGGGTCGAGCCGGTCGTGCTCGCGGTCGGGGCCGGTCACCGGCTGGCTGGGCGGGAGGCGGTGTCGTACGAGGATCTGGCCGAGGAGGTCGTGATCGGCGGGGCCAGGCCCGACTACTGGCGTCAGGCCCTCGTGCCGGCCTGCACTCCGAGCGGGCGGCCGATCCGCATCGGGCCGGTCGTGACCGCCGAGAGCGAGCTGCTGCCGATCCTGTCCAACGGTGAGGCGGTCGCGCTGGTGCACTCTCACGCCGCCCGCTACCACGCCCGGCCGGACATCGCCTACGTGCCGGTGCGGGACGCGCCGCCGGCGCGGTGGGCGCTGCTGTGGCGCACGGCGGCGGAGACCGACCTGATCCGCTCCTTCGCCCGCGCCGCCCGGAGTCTCGCCACGTAGAGGGGGTGTCTACCGGGCGGGCTGGATGCGCAGGCCGTCGAGGGTGAGGTCGAGCAGGCGTTCGGCCTGGGCGCGCTGGTCGGCGCGGGGGCAGGTGTGGGCGATGCCGGTCAGCGCGGCGGTGAGGTCGGCGGAGGTGATGTCGCCGCGGATCGCGCCGGCCGCCGCGCAGGCCTCCATGAGGGTAGTGACGGCGGCCTGGATCATGGCGCGGCTGTTGCCGTAGGGGTTGTCGCCGGTGGCGGCGATGGCCTGCAGGGCGTCGGCCATGCCGTGTTTGGTGGTGACGTAGTCGAGGAACAGGCGGGTCCAGGCGCGTAGCGCGGCCAGGGGCGGGTGGGCGTCGAGCAGGCCGGGCACGGCGTCGCACAGCTGGGCGACCTCGTTGCGGTAGACCGCCTCGATGAGGGCCTGGCGGGTGGGGAAGTTGCGGTAGAGGGTGGCGGTGCCGACGCCGGCCTCCCTGGCGATGCGTTCGAGGTGGGCGTCCAGGCCCTCGCCGGCGAAGACGCGTGCCGCCGCCTGGATGATCTTGTCGCGGTTGCGGCGCGCGTCGGCGCGCAAGGGGCGTGCTGCGTCGTCGCTCATCGCGGTGCCCGGCTCCTCTCCGTTTGCTGAACGGAGGCGCGCCCACTTATGGTCGAGCTAAGTGGTGGCGCCTCCACTTCTTCATCGTAGGTCATCCGCGGCCTGCGCACACCCATCGGGGAAGGACAGCCGATCATGACAGGAATCGCCGGGAAGGTCGTCGCGATCACCGGAGCCAGCAGCGGGATCGGCGAGGCCACGGCCATGTACCTGGCCGAAAGGGGCGCCAGGCTCGTGCTCGGCGCCCGCAGGAAGGAGCGGCTGCAGGCGGTGGCCGAACGCATCACCGCGGCCGGCGGCACGGCCACCGCGGCCGTGGTCGACGTGACCCGCCGCGCCGACCTGCGCACGCTCACCGGCACCGCGCTCGACCTGCACGGCCGGCTCGACGTGCTGGTCTCCAACGCCGGCACCATGGCCGTCTCGCCGTTCGACGAGCTGCGCCAGGACGACTGGGACGCCATGGTCGCCACCCACGTCACCGGCCTGCTCAACGGCATCGGCGCCGCCCTGCCCGTCTTCCGCCGCCAGCGGGCCGGCCAGTTCGTCAACGTCGCCTCCACCGCCGCCTACGTCATCAAACCGCCCCAGGGCGTCTACGCCGCCACCAAGACGGCGGTGAAGGTGCTGACCGAGGCGCTGCGCCAGGAGGCGGGACCGCACCTGCGCGTCACCCTCGTCTCCCCGGGCTTCACCGACACCGAGGGCGTCGGCAAGGGCGGCAGCCCGCAGGTGGCGGCGGCGTTGGCGCGCCGGAGCGAGGAGATCGCCATGCCGCCCTCGGCGGTGGCGGCGGCGATCGGGTTCGCGATCGAGCAGCCCGACGGGATCGACGTCGGCGAGGTGGTGATCCGGTCCACCGCCCAGGACTGACCCGGAGTCAGGGCAGGGGGCCCAGGTCGCGGATGATGCCGGCCAGGGCGCGGACGGCCTCGCTCTCGGCCTTGGTGCGCCACACCAGCGCGTACGGCAGCGGCTCCAGATCCGTCACCGGCAGATAGGCGATGTCAGGACGCGCCCACTACCGGCTGATACGGGCGGGGAAGAGCACGACGAGCCCGTCCATGCCGGCCGGCGTCATGGCCTCCTCGGCCGGTGATCGGTGGCCACGGCCAGCCCCCGCTGCTCGGCGAACAGCCACGCCTGACCTGCTCCGTTTACTCCTGCTGAAGGTGATCTTCCGGGTTTCGCCGTTGTTCCAGGGGTTCACCGTACTTGATGCTTGATTCCGAACGAACGGGGTGAACACGGACACGACGGCGGCGCGCCCGCTCTACCGCGCCCGCCCGTTCGATGAACGACGTGTGGATCACCCTCCGCCCGGCCATCGGCTGATGGCCGGGCCCGAAGAAAGGCCCTCATTGATCGAGCGACCCGCCGGGGACGAGCATGCCGACGTCGTCATCGTGGGAGCCGGCCCGACCGGTCTCATGCTGGCCGCCGAGCTGCGCCTGGCCGGCGTGCGGCCCCTGGTGCTGGAACGCCGGCCGCGGTCCCGCGACGTCCCCAAGGCCGGCGGCCTGGGCGGCCAGATCCTGCACCTGCTGCACTTCCGGGGCCTGCTGGAATGCTTTCAGGCCGCCTGCACGGGCCCGATGCCCGCGCCCCGGTTCCCGTTCGGCGGCGTGCACCTGGACTTCACCGGCGTGCAGAACCCGCCCATGCACGCCCTGCCGCTGCCCCAGCAGGTGCTGGAGCGGCTGCTCGCCGAACGCGCCGAGGAGCTCGGCGTCGCCGTGCGGCGCGGGCACGAGGTGAGCGCGCTCACCCAGGACGAGAGCGCGGCGCGGGCCGAGGTGCTCGGACCTGACGGCCCCTACCGGGTGAGCGCCCGCTACGTGGTGGGCTGCGACGGGGCGCGCAGCCGCGTCCGCGAGCAGGCCGGCATCGCGTTCCCCGGCACCACCTATCCCGAGGTCAACCGGCTGGCCCAGGTCACCCTCGCCGACGAGGTCACCGTGCTCGGAAACGGCGACTTGGAGGTGCCGGGCTCCGGCGTCGTGCGCGCCGGGTTCACCCGCACCGAGCACGGCCTGTTCGGCTGCGGCTCCGCGCCCGGCAGCCGGTCGGTCTCCCTCTACACGGCCGAGGACGAGAACGCCGACTACGACGACGACTCCCCGATGACCCTGACCGAGCTGCAGGACAGCGTCCACCGTGTGCTCGGCGCCCGCCTGCCGATCGCCGGATCGACGCGGCTGTCGCGCTTCACCTTCTCGGCCCGCCAGGCCGAGCACTACCGGCAGGGACGGATCCTGGTGGCCGGCGACGCGGCCCACCTGTTCCCCGCCACCGGGGTCGCGCTCAACGCGGGCCTGCTGGACGCGGTCAACCTGGCCTGGAAACTGGCCGCCCACCTGCACGGCACCGCACCCGATGGCCTGCTGGACACCTACCACGCCGAGCGCCGCCAGGCCGCCGCCCGCACCCTGCTGCACACCCGCGCCCAGGTCGCCCTGCGCCGCGGCCACGACCAGGCCGCCGAAGCGCTGCGCGAGCTGTTCACCGAACTGCTCGCCGACGAGCCGGCGCTGCGCCGCCTGGGCGCCCTCGTCGCCGGCGGCGACATCCGCCACCCCATGCCCGGCACCGGCCACCACCCCCTGGCCGGCGCCTTCGCGCCCGACCTCACCCTGCACACCGGCCAGGGCGTCACCAGCGTGGCCGCCCTCATGCACGCCGCCCGGCCCGTCCTGCTCGACCTGGCCGGCCGCCCCGAACTCCACGAGATCGCCCGCGCCATCGCCGGCGACGTCGTGGACGTCCACGAGGCCAAGGCCGCCGACCGCGACGTGGACGCGCTGCTCATCCGCCCGGACGGGCACGTCGCCTGGGCCGCCGCCCTGGACGAGCCCGCCGGCATCGCCACGCCGGCGCTGCGCACGGCCCTGGCCGCCTGGTTCGCGGCGCCAGGAGCAGCAGGCTCACCGAACCCACCGTCGACTGCCACGACCCGGAACGGCTCGCCGCCTGCGGGTGCGCCGCTCGGGGATTCGAGGTGATCGACCGGCACGCCGGCACGGTCGAGATCGGCTCCTGGGAGCCGCGCTTCGATGAACCGCGCGTGCACCCGGCGGCCGCCGGCCAGGAACCGGAACGGCGGCCTCATCAAGACGACTTCATGACGACTTCATGACTACTCCAGAACAACTTCAGGACAAGGAGACGACAGACATGGCGAACGGCTTCTCCGAGCAGGGGCTGCTCAGGCTGAGGGACGTGCTGGCACGGCACGTCGACTCCGGGCGGATCCCCGGCCTGGTCGCCCTGGTCAGCCGCGGCGGCCAGACCCACGTCGAGGCGCTGGGCACCATGCAGCACGACGGCGGCGCGCCGATGCGGCGCGACACGATCTTCCGGATGGCCTCCACCTCCAAGCCGGTCACGATCGCCGCCGCGATGGTGCTGCTGGACGAGTGCCGGCTGCGCCTGGACGACGTGGTCGAACCGTGGCTGCCCGAGCTGGCGGACCGCAAGGTGCTGAGGAGCATCGGCGCCGACCTGGACGACACCGTGCCGGCGCGGCGCCCGATCACCGTACGGGACGTGCTCACCTCCACCTTCGGCCTCGGCATGGACATGACCGCGCTGGGCACCCCGATCCTCAACGCGATCTTCGAGCGGGGCCTGACCCCGAACCTGCCGGTCGAGGTCCCCGAGCAGGACGAGTGGATGCGCCGCCTCGGAGAGCTGCCGCTCATGCACCAGCCCGGCGCGCAGTGGCAGTACCAGATCAGCAGCGACCTCGTCGGCGTGCTCGTCTCCCGTGTGAGCGGCCAGACGTTCGGCGACTTCCTGCACGAGCGCGTCTTCGAGCCGCTCGGCATGCACGACACCGCCTTCCATGTGCCCGCCGACCAGCTGGACCGGCTGCCCACCCTTTACGCCCCCGACCCCGCCACGGGCGAGTTCCTCGCCTGGGACGAGCCCAAGAACGGTCGCTGGAGCAGCCCTCCGGCGTTCCAGGGCGGCGGAGGCGGCCTGGTCTCCACCGCCGACGACTACCACGCCTACTTCCGCATGCTGCTCAACGGCGGCGTCCACGAAGGCCGGCGCATCCTGTCGCGGCCCGCCGTCGAGCTGATGACCACCAACCAGCTCACCCCCGAGCAGAACGCCGCCCGCACCGCCCTCGCCCGCGACAGCGTGCACATCTCCTTCGGCCAGGGCCAGCAGGGCGGCTGGGGCATGGGCATGGCGGTGCGCACCTACCGCGGCGACTACGCGCCGATCGGCCAGTTCGGCTGGGACGGCGGCAGCGGCACCTCCGCCTACGCCGACCCCGCCAACGGCCTCACCGGCATCCTGCTCTGCCAGCTCGGCTACACGGTGCCCAGCCCGGCCCATCTGATGAGCGACTTCTGGACCACCCTCTATCAGGCCGTCGACGACTGACACGGCGCCGGCTACCCGGCGTCGGGATGCAGTGCGGGGGCGTGCCGTCGGTAGGCGGCGGGCGGGAGGCCGTACTGGCGTTTGAAGGCGTGGGTGAAGGTGTACTGCGAGCTGTAGCCGACCTGGCGGGCGATGACGTGGACGGGCGCGTCGCCGCCGCGCAGCAGCCGGGCGGCGGTCGCCATGCGCCACCACGTCAGGTACGCCAGCGGCGGCCGCCCGGCCAGGGCGGTGAAGCGGCGGGCGAACGCGGCCCGCGACAGGCTCGCCCGCGCCCCCAGCTCCTCGACCGTCCACGGATGGGCCGGGTCGGCGTGCACGGCCCGCAGGGCGGCGGCCACGGCGGGATCGTGCAGGGCCGCCGCCCACCCGGAAGGTGAGTGGCCGCCGGCGTGTCGGTCCTCGAACCAGGCGCGCAGGATGTAGAGCAGCAGCAGGTCGAGCAGGGTGAGCAGGACGGCCTGCGAACCCGGCCTGTCGTCGTCGTCCAGCTCTGCGCCGAGCAGCTCGAGCGCGGCGCGCAGCTGCCCGTGCCGGCCCACCCGGGCCGGCAGGTGGACGACGTCGGGCAGGTCGTCCAGGAGCGGGTGCGCGGCCGACCCGTCGAGCAGGTACGCCCCGCACAGCATCTCCACCGCCGGCGACCCGTCGCAGCCGGCCAGGGTGTGCGCCGATCCGCGCGGCAGGAACGCCACGTCGCCCGGCCCCAGTGTCACCGGCTCGCCCTGCGCCGGGGTCAGCCGGCACGTCCCCTCCAGCACGACGTGGAACCCGGCGGCCGGGACCGCCGCGAAGTGCTCGCAGAACGGGGCGGACCTGGCCACCCGCCGTGAATGGGGCCGCCCGGTGCGGGCCGCGTTCACCACATCAGACAGTACGTCCACACCCCCAGCTTAGAGACGATGGCGCAAATGGGGGCGCGCCTGGGTTATTCCAGCGTCTCGCGGTGGAGCCGTAGCGTGGCTGCGCGGATCACCGAGGAGGAGACGTACATGAAGATCGCTGTCTATGGCGCGAGCGGCTACCAGGGCGGGCTCGTGCTCGCCGAGCTGGCACGGCGCGGCATCGAGCCCGTCGCGGCCGGGCGGGACGCCGCCCGCCTGGAGAAGGCCGGCGCGCCCTGGCGCGTCGCCGCGGCAGGCGACCACGAAGGACTGGTGAGCGCGTTCGCCGGCTGCGACGCCGTCGTCAACTGCGCGGGCCCGTTCACCGTCACGGGCGCGGCCGTGGTGCGCGCCGCGATCGCCGCGGGCTGCCACTATGTCGACACCTCCGGCGAGCAACTGCACGTCAAGCAGGTCTTCGACACTTTCGCGACGCAGGCGCGCGAGGCCGGGGTGAGCGTGCTGCCCGCCGCCACCGACGGATGCGTCCCGGTGGACCTGCTGGCCCGCCTGCTGGCCGACCGTCTCGGGCCGCTCGCCGGCATCGTCACCGTGCACGCCGTCACCGGCGGCGGCATGTCGCGCGGGTCGCTGCGGTCGGTGGCCGAGACGATCGACGCCATCAGGGCGGGCGGCCTGATCTACTCCGGCGGCGACTGGCGCCCCGGCGGGGCCGCCCGCGGCGAGGTCCGGCTGCCCGGGCGAGCGGAGACGACGGCGGTGGCGGCGTTCCCGGTGCCGGAGGTGGTGACCATACCCCGGCACGTTCCCGTCCGGTACGTGGCGGGGATGACCGAGGCGGCGCTGGGGGAGCGGCTGAACAGCCCGCTCACCCCCGAGATGATCGACAGTCTGCCGGACGGGCCCGGCGCGGCGATCCGCCGCGCCCAGCGCTTCACCTATGTGCTGGACGCCACGGGTGCGGACGGGCGGCGGGCCCGCGGCGTCGTGCGGGGGAGCGACACCTACGGCACGACGGCGGTGATCGCCGTGGAGAGCGCCCGCCGGCTCGCGGCCGGCGACGCGGGGGCGGGGGTGCTGGCGCCCGGCCAGGCTCTGCCGCCGGAGGGGTTCCTGGACTTTCTCGGCGCGTACGGGGTGCGGTGGTCGATCGAGCCCTCGCACATATCCGACCTGTCCGATATTTCATGATCTACGTTGTAAAGGCGCCGGGCCGGTTCGCACATTCTGAAAAGCCTCGAAACCCCCTCAAGCGAGGAGGGAGGCCGCGAGGTCTTCGACGCGGACGCGCCAGGCGTCCACCGTGGACGCATCCCCGGCGTGGGTGATGACCAGGCGCGCGCCGTGACCGGTGCCCTCGCCGAACTCCCAGCGCACCGGCCCGCTCGCCGTCTCGTACTCCAGCAGCTTGCCCGCCTCGGCCCGCGTCACCGGACCGGCCGGGACGGCGGGGACGGTGAACGGCGCGGGCGGCGGCGCGCCGACGGTGGCGGCGGGCCCGTCGAGCAGCCGCCAGACGTCGTCGGCGGGGCGGGTGAGCTGGCGCTCGGCGCGGACACCGCCGTCGTCGGTGACGGCGGCGGGTTGCAGGCCGAGGATGGCGACGAAGTCCTCGTGCAGGCGGGCGGTGTCGCCGGGCGGTAGGGGCGGGCGTCCGTCGAGGTGGGCGTGCAGTTCGGTCAGGCAGGTGTGCCAGCCGGCGGCGAAGCTGGCCGAGCCGTGGTGGTCGGTGAAGGTGTGGGTGAAGGTGAGCAGGGTGCCGTCGCCGTCGGGGGTGAGCTCCCAGCGCAGGTGGTCGTCGCCCCAGGTGTGGGCGAACAGGCGGGGCGGGTCGTTGTCGGTGATGCGGCCGTCGGGGCCGAAGCCGTAGCCGATGCGGTCGCCGTCGATGGTGACCTCGGCGGGGAACCAGGCCGACATGTGCTCGGGGCGGGTGACGGCGCTCCACACCTTCTCCGGCGGGTGGGGCAGGCGGCGCTGCAGGCGCAGGGTGGTGCGGCCGTCGGGGTGCAGGGTGAGGGTCTCGTTCACTTGTTCGGCTCCTCCAGGGTGTCGCTTCCGGTGTCGAGTGCGGGGTCGGGTGCGGGGTCGGGCATGGTGTCGAGGTGGTCTTCGAGCCGGTCGAGGGTGTCGTTCCACAGCCGCCGGTAGGGGGTGAGCCAGGCGTCGATCTCGGCGAGGGGACGGGGGTTGAGCTCGTACCAGCGGCGCTGGGCGTCCTTGCGGACGGCGACGAGGCCGGCGCGGCGCAGCGCCGCCAGGTGCTTGCTGGTGGCGGGCTGGGTGAGGCCGAGCTGCCGGGTGAGCTCGCCGACCTGGTGGGGGCGTTGCAGGAGGAGGTCGAGGATACGCCGGCGGGTGGGTTCAGCGACGACGTCGAAGGGCATGCCCGCGAACATACCCCATCAGTTATATGCCTGCAAGAGCATGTTCAGGTGGCGCGCCGGGCGTTGGCGTGGATCGCGGTACGGAAGTAGGCCGCGAGCCCCGGGGCGAGGGCGTCGTAGACGGCGGTGAAGCGCGGGTCTTCGACGTAGAGGTCGCCCAGGCAGCGGTGCAGGTCGTGGTCGCAGGTGTAGAACCAGCGGTTGATGTGGGCGCGGTGGCGTTCGGCCAGGTCCATGACGTCGGGGTGGTCGGCGGGCACGCCCGAGGTGCGGGCGGCGGCCAGGTCGTCGTTGAGGGCGGCGGCCTCCTTGCCGAGCTGCAGCCAGTCCTCCTTGGTGTAGGCGGCGATGCGCTCCTGGCTCTCGGCGTACTGCGGGGTGCCGCCCCAGCGGCGTTCGACCTCGGCGTCGTGGTCCTCCGGCCGGAAGGAGCCGAACACCTCCAGGCGTTCCTCTGCGGTCAGGGAGATGCCGGTGGTGCGGGCGTTGATGGCGCGCTCGACGGCGGCGATGACCTGGCCGATGCGCCGGGCCTTGCGGGTGAGCAGCTCGTGCTGGCGGCGCAGGTGGGTGAGGTGGTCGGTGCTGGGCCGCTCCAGGATGGCGGCGATCTCGTCGAGGGGGAAGCCGAGCTCTCGGTAGAGCAGGATCTGCTGCAGGCGGGTGATGTCGTCGTCGGTGTAGCGGCGGTAGCCGGCGGGGGTGCGCTCGCGCGGGGTGAGCAGGCCGATCTCGTCGTAGTGGTGCAGGGTGCGTACGGTGATGCCGGCCAGCCGGGCGACCTGTCCCACGGAGAAGCTCATGTCCTCCACGATGCCGCGTGGGACGGGGTGGTGGTCAAACCGGGCCATGCTGGTGGGCGTGGATGAGGAGTTGCTGCCGATCGGGCGCTTCGCCCGGCTGGCCCGGCTGAGCGTGAAGCAGTTGCGGCGCTACGACGAGCTGGGGTTGCTGCGGCCGGCGCATGTGGACGAGGCGACGGGTTACCGCTACTACCGGGCCGCGCAGGCGCGTCAGGCGCTGTCGATCGGGTTGCTGCGCTCGCTGGACGTGCCGCTGGCGGTGGTGGGGGAGGTGCTGGCGGGTTCGGCGGGCGCGCTTGAGGGGGTGCGCAGGACGCTGGAGGAGGAGCTGGCGCGGCGCCGCAGGACGCTGGGCGTGCTGGAGCGGGTGATGGCAGAGGGGCTGCCCGAGACGGCGGTGCGGGTGGTGGAGGAGGAGCCGCTGCGGGTGCTGCTGGTACGCGAGCGCGCGGCGGGCATGGAGGACGTGGGGCGGGCGACGTCGGCGGCGGTGGCGCGGCTGCTGGCCGGTCCCGCGATGGCGGGGCCGGTGCGGCTGGTCGGGCTGTTCCCCCTGGACGTGGCCGAGGCGATGGAGGTGGCGGTGGGCCTGGCCGTTGACGAGTCCCAGGGCGGGGCGGTGGTGTTGCCGGGCGGGCGCTTCGCGTGTGCGACGCACGTGGGGGCCTACGAGCAGATGTCGCTGACCGTGCACGGGCTGCTGGCGTGGTGCGCCGAGCGGGGGCAGGCGGTGCGGGGGCCGGTGCGTGAGGTGTACGTGTCGGATCCGGCGGTGACGGCGCCCGGGGAGCTGGTGACGGAGGTGCTGGTGCGGCTGGACGACCCCGCGAGGGAATAAATGCCCGTATGGGTACGTATGGGCGATTTTAGGGCAGGCTGAGGAGTGGCGGGGAACCGCTCCCCGACCAGCGGGAAGAAAATGCGAGGACGGCGATCATGGATCATCATCGGTCGCCTCGCGCGCCGGCCCAGGCCGCGTACCTGGTGGCCCCGCAGCAACAGGCGGGACCCGCCGAGACGGGGTGCCGGTTGACGCGGGGCGGCTCCACCGGCGCGGGCGGTTCACTGTCGGCCGTATGGACGCTGCCCGCCCTGCCGGCGTCGGTGCCCCAGGCTCGCCACCTGCTGCGCGCCGCGCTCACCGGCTGGGGGGTAGCGGCCAGCGCCGAGGCCGAACTGCTGGCCGACGAGCTGGTGACCAACGCCGTACGGCACGGCCGCGGCCCCGTACGGCTGCAGATCAGGCTGCGCGTCTCCGGCGAGCGGCTGCTGCTGCGCTGCGAGGTGGGCGACCGCGGGCACGGCATGCCGCAGCTGCGGCCTGCCGGCATCGAGGACGAAGGCGGCCGCGGCCTGGCCCTGGTGGCCGGGCTGGCCCGCGCGTGGGGGTGCGCCCGCACGCGCAGCGGCAAGGTCGTCTGGTTCGACGTGCCCGTGGAGGCCTGCTGACACCGGTACGGCGGCGCGTCAAGAACGGGCCGCCGAACCACCATGACATGGTCAAATCTTCGCCCGCCCGGCCGCCGGGCCCGCCCCCGGCCGCCCCACGGGACTTAGCCTGGGGGCGACGGCCAGGAGGACGGCCTCCTGCGACCCCACAAGACACCATGACAGCGGTGACGACTCACACCTTCCGCGACCGCCCAGGCGGCGCGCCCGCGCGGGTGACCGATCCCGCCGGGCCCCGGCACGAGGCCGCCGGGCCCCGGCGCCCGCCCGGCGCGCCCGCATCACCTCCTGCGGCAAGGCCCGCCACGCCCGCCGCGACAACCGCGCCCGCACCCAGGATGGTGGCACCTGCTGCGCCGGCCTCCTGGCGGTCGAGCCCCGCCGCGCAGACCGCGCCCACATATCGGCCGACCGCGCCCACAAACCGGCCGGTCGCACCTTCCATGCCGCTGCAGCCTTCACCTGATGCAGGGCCGACGGCCGCCGGTCCGGCCCGACGAATCATCCCGCCTGCCAGGCGCCCCGCCGTGGGCGCCTCCGCTGCGGGCGCCGATCGACTGGAGTTACGCCGCATGCCCATCACCCGAGCACCGGCCGGCCCCGCCCGCAGGGCGCGTCGCCGGCCCGCCGCCCAGGTACGCGCCGACGCCCGGCGCCCGGCCGGCCGGCGTACACCACCCGACCTCGCCCCGGCACGGCCGAGGCCACGACGCGCCGCCCACCGCCCACCGGCCTGATTAGCGCGCCCCGGCGGCCCGGACGAAGCCGCACGCTCAGCAGCCGCACGCTCAGGCTCAGGAGCCGTCGCCACGGCCCCGGCACCGGCGCCCCGCGACCCCGCACGCCGCCCCGGCACAGAACCCATCACCACCCGCCCCGCCCCGGGACGAACCGAGCACGGCCACCACGCGGCCCCGGTCCTCGACGGCCGCTTATTACCCGGCCGAGCCGCTCCGCGATCACGGACCGGTATTTGTATCCCGGGGGTATAGAGTGGACGGCATGGTACGACCTCCGCTGACCCCCGAAGATCGGCTGCGCGGCGAGCAACTCGGACAGGTGCTGCGCCAGGCGCGCGGTGACCGCAGCATCGTCGAGGTCGCCGCCGCCGCGGGCATGTCCGCCGAGACGCTGCGGAAGATCGAGACGGGCCGCATCGCCACCCCCGCATTCTTCACGATCGCGGCACTGGCCGACGTGCTCGACATCTCCCTCGACCGGCTCGCCACCCGCTCCACGCCCGCGCCCACCGGCTAGCCCGGTTTCGCCTGACGGCGGCACTCCACTCCCATGATCCCGCTCCCCGGTGGTACCGTGGAGCGGTACTCGGTGTCACCGAGTAGTGGAGAGCGGGGTGACGTGGACAACCTCACGGAGATGCTGAAGGGCACGCTCGAAGGCTGCGTGCTGGAGATCATCGGCACCGAGGAGACCTACGGCTACGCCATCACGCGCCGGCTGAACGACCTCGGCTTCACCGACGTCGTCGAGGGCACCGTCTACACCATCCTGCTGCGGCTGGAGAAGAACGGCCTGGTCCAGGTCACCAAACGGCCCTCAGGGGTGGGGCCGCCGCGCAAGTTCTACGCGCTCAACGACGCCGGCCACCGCGAGCTGGCCACGTTCTGGGCGAAGTGGGAGTACATCACCGCACGCCTCGACAAGCTCAGGCAGGGCCGCGGATGAGCTTCCGGCAGAGCGTCACCGGCAGCGACCTGACGCCGGTCGTCGGCGACGCCCTCGGCCTGCTCCAAGAGATCGTGGAGGAGGGGGCCCTGCATCCTCACGCCTGCACGCGGGTCGGTTGCGCGGTGCCGGGGTGAGCAAAGTCCATCTCTTTCATCCGGGCCGCTTTGCCCTTGGTTCGCCATCGGATGAACAGCGCTGAGGTCAGCGGCATCTTGCTCACACGCAGCATCACTTTGCGCAGCGCGAGTTCACGTCGGGTGGCCGGGACGAACAGGCTGCGCATCTGCGTCCCGTTGCGCTGCAAGTACTCGATGGAAGGGCGCAGGTGGCGCTCCCAACGCACCAGCGCCTCGGCCACGCTGCCGGAGTGTCGGGCCAGCATGGTGCCCAGCAGGTCGGCCCCGGCCATCGCGGCGGAGGCGCCCATCCCCGCATACAGCGTCACGCACCAGGCCGCGTCACCGACCAGTACCACCCGGCCTCGATGCCAGCGGTCCATGTGTACCTGCTCTACCGAGTCGAACAACACCTCCTCGGCCGACTCCAGCGCCTCCAGTACTGCGCCCAGCACCGGGCCCGTCGGCTCCGGGCCGAACACCTCGCGCACCCGCTCGGCCTTCGGACGGGTGAACTCGGAGTCCACATCGTCGGTGTGGTAGCTGAGCAGCACGGTGGGCGGTTGATCGTTGAACGGGAAGACCCACATCGACCGCTGGGCTTCGGCCAAGATGACCGAGTCGCTCTGGTCGTGACCGGGAAGCGCACCGGGAAGTCGGTAGGCGACTGCCATGTAGTTCAATCGGCGCAGGTAATTCTCGTGCGGCCCGAAGACCAGCCGCCGCACCGTGGAGCGCAGCCCGTCCGCGCCGACGACCAGGTCGAAACGCTCGGTCACCGAGGTCGTGCCGGCGGCGTCGGTCAGCGTGACGTTCACCCCGTCGGCGTCTTGCTCGATCCGGGTCGGCACGGTGGCGTAACGAATTTCGACGTCGGGCGGTAGCGCGGCGAAGCCGGCTGCTTCCACGTCGCCTCGTGTCATCAGCCATGGCCGACCGGGAAGGTCCCTGAAACTCAGCCCGGGCCGGCGCCTGCCGGCCCGGTCGATGTCGTATCGGGCGCCGTCCGGACCCCGGTCGGTCAATCCGTCCAAGATGCCGAGGCGGTAGGCGGCGGCGCGCCCGGCACCGAACAGCGCGATGAAGTACCCGCCGGACCGCCGGGCGGCGGCCCGCTCGATGATGATCGGTGTCCAGCCGATCTGCCGCAGCCGTAGCGCTGCTGCGATCCCGCTGATGCCCAAGCCGACCACCAGTGCTCGGCGGCCGACGTTGCTCGTGGCGTTCATGAGGTCTCCTTGTGAAGCTGTGGGCGACCCCTGGTCAGCAGCCGAAGTGGCGCCGGGGCTCCGCGGACAAGCCGGGGCAGCCTCGACCACTGGCGCTGAGCTGTGTCTCAGCGCCAGTGGTCGCCGCGCTCGTTCGGGGTCGCGTGTGATGGGCGGACGGTTGTGGTGTCGCCGGTGTTCAGCGCAGGGTGAGCGGGGTGTGGGACGTGAGGTGGGTCAGCTTGTCGGGGTTGCGGACGTAGTACAGGCCGGTGATGCGGGCGCCCTCGACCCGGACCGCCAGGACGCCGTCGATCTCGCCGTCCAGGCGGACGAGGAGCGCTGGGTTGCCGTTGACCACGGTGGGCTCACCGGTGAGTGTTCCTTCGACCTTGCCGAGACCACCGAGGAACATGCGGGCCACCTTCTCGGCGCCGGTGACCGGCCGTAGCGCCGCCTGTTTGAGGCCGCCGCCATCGCTGATGAGGGCAACCTCAGGGGCGAGCACGTTCAGCAGTTTCTGCGGGTCTCTGGTTTCGATCGCACGCTGGAACGCCTCCAGCGCCGCCCGGGTCTGGCGGGGAGAAATCCTCGTGCGGGGGCGGCGGGCTTCGACGTGGCGGCGTGCGCGGTGGGCGATCTGACGGACGGCCGCGGGGCTCTTGCCGACGGCGGCCGCGATCTCGTCGTGGCCGACGTCGAAGACCTCGCGCAGCACGAACACGGCGCGCTCGATCGGCGACAGCGTCTCCAGCACGAGCATGAGCGCCATGGACATACTCTCGGCGAGTTCGACGTCGGCGGTCACGTCCGGCGTGGTGAGCAGTGGTTCGGGCAGCCAGGGGCCGATATACGCCTCCTTGCGGCGCTTCATGCTGCGCAGCCGGTTGAGTGATTGGCGGGTGGTGATGCGGACCAGGTAGGCGCGCTGGTCGTGCACCTGCTCCAGGTCGACCTTGACCCACCGCAGCCAGGTCTCCTGCAGGACGTCCTCGGCGTCGGCGGCCGAGCCGAGCATCTCGTAGGCGACGGTGAACAGCAGGTTGCGGTGGGCCACGAAGACTTCGGTCGCCGCGTCAGCGGTGTGGTCGCGCACGTCCCGGCCCTTCTCCTGCACAGCCCGGCCCTGGCCGGTGATGAGGTTCAAGCATGCATCCACGACACGTTCCTCGTTCGCCGGCAGCCGTACGATCCGGCCCGCTGCTCGATGCGATCGACAGCAGGGCAGCCGAGCTGCCGGAAGACACCCAACACATACGGTACGGATCCGCTCACGGCCGACCGGACCGTCCACGCATGCCCGGCTGAACAGCCTGGTCAGCCGCGGCTGGCGCCTGGCCGCGGCTGGTCCGCAGCAGCTGCCGGCGCTTGTCGTCCTTGACCCAGGTGAGCGAGCCGGGCTTGCGGGCCTCCTCCGCCAGATGCTTGACGGTGCTCTGGCATACGAACTCCTTGAGCTTGGCCCCCGGGCGGCCGCCCACGTAGAACGTGTTGGCGGTGTCGTCCCGGTTGGCGAACTGGAAGATGCCGGCGCGACGCCCCAAGCTGATGCACTGGCCGAAGAATCCCAGATTGAGCGGTGCGGGCTGCTCGCCCGCGATACGGCGGAGCACCGTGTCGGCGGCATGCGCCCCGATCCTCGTGGCGGACTGGCAGCTCATCCGCAACGGCAGATCCGACGGCGCCGCCGCATCCCCGGCCGCGACGATGCGCACATCGTCCAGGCTGGTCAACGTCTCGTCGGTGAGCAGCCGGCCCACGACATCGACGCTCAGCCCGCTGCGGGCGGCCAGGTCCGGCACGCCGAACCCGGCGGTCCAGATGGTCACCACGCTCGGCAACTCACGTCCGTCACCGAGGTGCACCGCATCGCGCCTCACCGCGGTCACTTTCGCCCCCGGGCCTTCGAGTACGGTCACACCGAGCCTGGCCAGCCGCCTGGCGACCGAGCGCCGGCCCCGCGGGTGCAGGTACGGGCCGAGCACCCCGCCGCACACCAGGGTCACGGCGCGGCCCAGCTCCGCCAGCTCGGCGGCGGTCTCGATGCCGGTCGGGCCGGCCCCCACCACCGTCACCGCGGCAGTGGCGGGGACGGCGTCGAGAACCGACCGCAGCCGCTGCGCCTCTGCCAGGGTAGCGATCGGGTAGGCGAACTCAGCGGCTCCGGACACCCTCGGATCGGCGCTGCCGCTGCCCACCGCATAGATGAGATAGTCGTAGCCGATCGTGCCGCCGGTCGCCACCGTCACGCTGCGGTCGGCCGCGCCGATCCGGGTCACGGTGTCGATCACCAACCGGACGCCGCCGGCCAGGGCGTCTTCGTAGCCGACGACCGCGTCGTCGGATCCGCCCACGAGTTGGTGCAGGCGGATCCGCTCGACGAAGCTCGGCAGCGCATTGATGAGCGTCACCGACACGTCATCGCGCTGAGTCAGCCGATTGGCCGCCAGAACGCCCGCGTATCCGCCGCCGATCACGACCACTTTGATGCTCTTGGTCACAAGATGCCCTTCAGGTCCAGAGGTTCGGCTTCAAGACACCGCCCGATCGAGCGCTGTGACAGAGTGTGAGGCAGATCACTATATGCAAAACGACGGAGAAGATCGCCAGCAGGCCGTCCGCGGCTCAGGTGGCCAGATCGAGGTTCGGGTAGGCGGCCTCATCGGGGCCGGCGAAGCAGCCGTGCCGGGCCCCAGCGCGGCAGAAGGCCAGGCAGGTCTTCAGGGGCGTGGCGGGGTGAGTTTGGCGGCCACGGCGTCGAGCACCCATTCCAGGCCCGTGGCGAACACCGTCTCGGCGTCCACCTCCACCCCTTCGTGCACGAACCTGGCCAGCGCCGGGAAGCGGCCGGTGGCCAGCATGCGGCTGACGTAGGGGCCGCGGGCGCGCTGCCAGTCGCTCTCGGACAGGCCCGTGGCGCGCTCGGCCCGCAGGTTCGCGATCTCGCGGCGGATGGCGCCCGTGCAGTACGCGCTGAGCGTCTCCACGGCCCGCATGACGGTCGCCAGGTCGGCCAGCCCGTCGAGGGAGGCCAGCAGCACCTCGTTGACGGCCATCGCGTTGGGGCCGAGCGCGGGACGGCCGCCGAGCAGGTCGGCCAGCCACTCGTGGCGCAGCGCGGCCTGCCGGGTGCGGTGGGCGTGACCGGCGAGCGCCTCACGCCAGTCGCGGGGCGGCTCTGCGGGCAGCAGTTCGGCGTTGACCTCGTCGACCATGAGGTCGAACAGCTCTTCCTTGGTGGAGATGTAGCCGTACAGGCGCATCGGGCCGGCCTCCAGCCGGGCGGCCACCTTGCGCAGCGACACCGCCTCCAGCCCGCCCTCGTCGGCGAGCGCGACGGCGGTGGCGACGATGCGCTCGCGGTCGAGCGGGGCGGGGCGAGCGGGCCGTTCCGGCCGATCCCACACGGTCATGGCTGACATCGTATCGTTGCAATACACTGTATCGACGCTATACGGTGTATCGACATGAGACATCGTATAGCAGTGGTAGGCGCCGGCCCTGGCGGACTCACCCTCGCCCGCGTCCTGCACCGCCACGGCCACCCCGTCACCGTCCTCGAACGCGACACCGCCCCCGACGCCCGCCCCCCGGGCGGCACCCTCGACCTGCACGAGAACCTCGGCCAGCGCGCCATCGCCCAAGCAGGGCTGACCACCGCGTTCGAACGGCTCGCCCGCCCCGAAGGCCAAGCCATGCGCATCCTCGGCACCGACGGCACCGTCCTGCGCGACTGGCGGCCCCGCCCCGGCGAGCGCGCCAACCCCGAGATCGACCGCGGCCAGCTCCGCGACCTCCTGCTCGGCCCCCTGGACGTCCAATGGGGCACGAACGTCACCGAGGTCGTGCCGGACGCCCCCGGCGGCGTCCTGGTGCGCTCGGCAGACGGGAGCGCCCGCACCTACGACCTGGTGGTCGGCGCCGACGGCGCCTGGTCCCGCGTCCGAGGCGCCCTGTCACCCGCCACCCCCCGCTACACCGGCGTCACCCTGCTCGAAACCTCCCTCGACGACGTCGACACCACCCACCCCGACCTCGCCCGCCTCATCGGCGACGGCGCCCTGGCCGTCTACGGCGTCAACCGCGCCGTCGTCGCCCAGCGCAACAGCGGCGGCCACGTCAAGGTGTACGCCCAGTTCCGCGCCCCCCTCGACTGGCACACCGACCCCGCCCACCACCTCGGCCTCACCGGACGGCCCTCCCTTGACCCCGCCGACCGCGAGGCCGTCAGGCCGTTGCTGGAAGCCCTGTTCGACGGCTGGGCCGCCCCCGTGCTCGACCTGCTGCGCCGCGGCACCACCTTCGCCCACCGCCCCCTGCACGTCCTGCCGGTCGGCCACACCTGGGACCACGTGCCCGGCGTGACGCTCCTGGGCGACGCCGCCCACCTGATGCCGCCCCTCGGAGTGGGCGCCAACCTCGCCATGATCGAAGGCGCCGAACTCGCCGAAACCCTCACCCAAGCCAGGGCGGGGGAGGTGGACGCGGCCGTGCGCGCGTTCGAGGAGCGCATGCAGGCCCGCGCCGCCACGTTCGCCGAGATGACGGCCGCCGGCCTGGACCGCCTGGTCGGCCCCGACCCCGCCACGGCCATCGCCCTCTTCGACGACCTCCAGCCCGCCTGACCCACATCAGCGGTCAGCTCCGCCACCAGGATCTCCAGCCGGCCGAACACCCCCAGCGCCTGCCGGCACATCGTCCGAGCGGCGCCATCCCGGCCACCCCAGTCCCAGCAGGAGGGCAGCCGCGTCTCATGCAGGGCGGTCAGGATTCGGGGCGGTCAGGATTCGGGGCGGTCGCGCAGCAGGGGGTGGGTGCGCATCGCGACCTCCAGCTCGCCGGGCAGGTCGTCGCGGTAGCGGCCCAGCGTGGACAGGTCGCCGTGGCCCAGGACCCGCCGCACCGCGTCCATGTCCACCGCGTCCGCCAGCAGATGGGTGGCCGTGGTGTGGCGCAGCCCATGCGGGGTGACCGAGCGGCGCTGGTCGGCCGGCACCCGCGCCTGCACCCGGTCGATCACCGCCTGCACGTCGCCGCGCGCCAGCCGCCGCCCCCGCCACGACAGCAGCAGCGCCTTGTCCGCCCCCGACGGCCGACCCCGCTCCAGGTAGGTCTGCAGCACGGCCGCCACGTCGTCGGGCAGCGGCACGTCACGCGTACGGCCGCCCTTGCCGAAGATGCGCCAGTAGCGCACCCCGTCGTTGGTGTAGAAGTCCTCCACGTTCGCGCGTACGAGCTCAGACACCCGCGGCCCCACCGTCGCCAGCAGCAGCACGATCACCGCGTCGCGCAGCTCCGTACGCTGGTCACGGCGCCGGCCCTGCTCCGGCGCCGTCTCCGGCAGCGCCCGCGCGGCCCCGATCAGACCTTGCGCCTGCTCGCGGGTCAGCGCCCGCCGCTGCGGCGGCAGCCCGCCCCGCTCCCTGGCCGTCACGCTGGAACGCGTCATCGGGTTGATCTGCACCCACCCCGCCAGCGCCGCGTGCTTGAACAGCGCCGAGATCGACCGGCGGAAACGCGCCTGCGACGACGGGGACTGCCCCGCCCCCTTCTCCCGCGCCACCCCCTTGCGGCCGTCCGGGCGGCGCGCGAAGGCCAGCAGGATCGCATCGACGTCCTCGCCCGTCAGGTCGTCGAGCACCACGTCGGCGCCGGCCAGCTCCACCAGCGTGGCCACGTCACGGGCATAGACCTCGGCCGTGGACGGCGACAGCGCCCCCGTCAGCGTCCTGGCGCGCACCAGCTCCACGTAACGATCCGCCGCCTCCGCCACCGTCAACCGGTCGAGCTCCGCAGGCCGCACCGGCCACCCCTTCCCGCACGTCACGACTCGAAGATCCACGCACGACGGTAGCGGGCGGCACTGACAAACGACACCGGCCAACGACACCGCCCAACGGCATCCGCGATCAGCACCGGCCCCTCAAGGACGGCGGCGCCGCAGGCGGCCCGGGCGCGGCGGGCCGCCGGCGGCGCGGGGCGGTCAGGCGTCGAAGATCGCCTCGGCGCGGTCACGCCGCTCGTGCAGTTCCCAGTACAAGGGCGCGATCTGCTCGGGTGTCGCCGTCGCAGCGCCCTCGGGGCCGTGCTCGCCGATCCACACGTTGATCACCACGTGGGCGGCGTGCACGCCGCTGCCGTCCAGCTCCTTGTTCAGGTTGAGCACCCAGTTGCGCAGAGCCGCCCCGGCCGCGTTGACGTTGCCGAACATCGGCACCGGGTCGACCGACCCGCCGCCGGTCGTGAACAGCATGGTCCCTGCGCCGGCCGCGCGCATCGCGGGCAGGACCGCTCTCGCGGCCGTGACGGCGCCGTAGAACTGGTACTCGATCATCGGCTGCAGGGTGCCGACGGTGACCTCGGAGGGAACGGCCGGGGTGAGGCCGGGCACCGGGGCGTGCGGGGCCGGTGAGTACTCCAGGACGTCGATCCCGCCGAAACGGTCCCTGGCCTCGTCCAGGGCGGCGGTCAGGGAGTCACGGTCGAGGACGTCCGCGGGGAACGCCTCAGCCGTGACGCCTTCCTGGCCGAGCCGGCCGGCCAGGGCCGCCAGCTTCTCCTTCGTACGGGCGATCAGCGCGACGTCGAATCCGCGGCGGCCGAAGGTGCGGGCGATGGCCAGCCCCATGCCGGGGCCGGCGCCGATGATGGCGAGAGTGGGCACAATCAGACCTTTTCCATGTCGAGCCCACCGGAGCGGCGGGCGAGGGGAGCAGGAGGACGGACCAGGCCCGGGCGGCGGGGCCCCGCAACCGCCCTGACCTCCAATTCCTCCCTTTTGTGCGTAACGCCAGTATGAGCCAGTATGGAAGGCGCTACAAAAGGCACACCGATGTGCGCGACGGAGAGGAACGGGCGCCATGCACGACAGCCCCACCATCGACGGCCCGGCCCCCGAGATGGCGGCCCCCGAGATGGCGGCCGAGGCCGGGCCGTGCGCGGGCATCCCCGCCGAGCACATGGACTTCGTCCGCCAGGTGCTCGACAGGGTGGGCGACAAATGGAGCTTGCTGATCATCGCCGTCCTGGAGGGCGGCCCGATGCGTTACACCGACCTGCAGCGCCACATCCCCGGCATCTCCCAGCGCATGCTCACCCACACTCTGCGCCAGCTCACCCAGGACGGCCTCGTCACCCGCACCGCCTACGCCGAGGTGCCGCCACGCGTCGAATACGCGCTCACCCCGCTCGCCGCCGGCCTGCACGAGATCGTCAGGCAACTCATCGGCTGGGCGGCCGGCCACCACGACGAGATCCGCGCCAACCGCACCCGCGCCACCCGGCGATGACAACGGCGCGGCCCCCCGGACAAGTGATCCGGGGGGCCGCGCCGCTCAAAGGACAGGGTCAGATGTCGCGGAAGGTCTCGATCCGCGCGCCCAGCGCGTTCAGCCGCTCCGCCAGATCCTCATACCCCCGGTTGATCACGTACACGTTGCGCAGCACCGACGTGCCCTCGGCCGCCATCATCGCCAGCAGCACCACCACCGCGGGCCGCAACGCCGGCGGGCACATCATCTCCGCGCTGCGCCACCGCGTCGGCCCCTCCACCAGCACCCGGTGCGGGTCCAGCAGCTTCACCGACGCGCCCAGCCGGGTCAGCTCCGTCAGGTAGATCGCGCGGTTGTCGTACACCCAGTCGTGGATCAGCGTCGACCCCTGCGCCGAGGCCGCGATCGCCGCGAAGAACGGCACGTTGTCGATGTTCAGGCCGGGGAACGGCATCGGGTGGATCTTGTCGATGGGGGAGACCAGCTTCGACGGCCGCACCGTCAGGTCCACCAGCCGCGTACGGCCGTTCGCCGCCGCGTACTCGCCGCCCCGATCGTGATCGAGCCCCATCTCCTCCAGCACCGCGAGCTCGATCTCCAGGAATTCCACCGGCACCCGGCAGATCGTCAGCTCCGACGACGTCACCACCGCCGCCGCCAGCAGGCTCATCGCCTCCACCGGGTCCTCGGAAGGGGAGTAGTCGACGTCCCGCTCGATGTCCGGCACCCCGTGCACCGTCAGCGTCGTCGTGCCGATGCCCTCCACCCGCACGCCCAGCTGCTCCAGGAAGAAGCACAGGTCCTGCACCATGTAGTTGGACGAGGCGTTGCGGATCACCGTCACCCCGTCGTGGCGGGCGGCGGCCAGCAGCGCGTTCTCCGTCACCGTGTCGCCCCGCTCGGTCAGCACGATCGGCCGCGACGGCGCCACCCCGCGATCCACCCGCGCGTGGTAGAAACCACCCGTCGCGGTGATGTCGAGCCCGAAGTGCCGCAACGCCGACATGTGCGGCTGCACCGTCCGCGTGCCGAGATCACAGCCGCCCGCGTACGGGATCTGGAACTGCTCCGTGCGGTGCATCAGCGGACCCAGGAACATGATCACGCTCCGGGTACGGCGAGCCGCCTCGGTGTCCATCGCCTCCAGCTCCAGCCGGGACGGCGGCACGATCTCCAGGTCACTGCCCTCGTTGATCCAGCGCGCCCGCACCCCGATCGAGGCCAGCACCTCCAGGATGCGGTACACCTCCTCGATCCGCGCCACCTTGCGCAGGATCGTCCGGCCGGAGTTGAGCAGCGACGCGCACAGCAGCGCCACGCACGCGTTCTTCGACGTCTTGACGTCGATGCTGCCCGACAACCGGCGGCCGCCCACCACCCGCAGATGCATCGGCCCGGCATAACCGAGCGAGACGATCTCACTGTCGAGCGCCTCGCCGATCCGGGCGATCATCTCAAGACTGATGTTCTGGTTTCCGCGCTCGATCCGGTTCACCGCGCTCTGGCTCGTCGCCAGCGCATCCGCCAGCTGCAGCTGCGTCCAACCGCGATGCTGGCGAGCGTCCCGGATCAGCCGGCCGATCCGCACAAGGTAATCATCTGCCACAACAGCGAACCATATCTCACATATGAGATGTAGATGCGCCCGAGGGCGCCGACGCGCCGGACAACTCCCGAAGACGCGCCAGATGCTCCGGCGTCGCCTGCGCCTTCACCTTGTGCACGAACGCCTCCCGCGCCTGCCGGAACCCGTTCTGATCGTCGAACATGTCCCGGCTCATCTCCGCCAGCTCCTCGGCCCGATAGGCGTCCAGCGGCTTACGCCGCTCATCGGCCTCCCGCGCATGCCGTCTGCCCGCCAGGAACCGGTCATAACCCGGATCGGCCGCCAGCCGCTCGGCGTACTCCAGCACCCGCCGCTCGAAGTCCAGCCGCGAACCCGCCAGCGCCTTGTCGGCCAGCCCGAACTCCACCGCCTCCGCCGCGCCGATCGGCAACGCCTCCTGCGTCAGAGCCCGCGCCCGCTCCGCACCGACCCGGCGCGTCAGCGAATACGTCCAGTACTCGCTGCCGAACAGCCCCATCGTGCGGTAATGCGGGTTCAGCACCACCGAGTCACGCACGATCACCCGGTCGGCGCCCAGCCCCATCATCACCCCGCCCGCGCCGGCGTTGCCCCCGATCGAGGTCACCACCAGCTGGCTCGTGCAGCCCACGATCTCCCGGCACACCGCGTTGATGGCGTTGATGTTCATCCACGCCTCCAGCTCCGGCTGCTGCGCCGCCTCGATCACGTTCAGGTGGATGCCGTTGGAGAACACCTCGCCGCCGCGCACCACCAGCACCCGCGTGTCCTGCGAGACCGCGTACCGCAGCGCCGAGGCCAGCCGCCGGCACTGATCGGTCGACATCGCGCCGTTGTAGAAGTCGAAGCTCACCACGCCCACGCCCTCGCTGCGGTCGTAGGTGATCTCGCTGTAGCCCGACCGCTGCGGCGCCCCCGCCACCAGGTCGCCCAGCGCCAGCGTCGCCGGCAGCTTGATGCCGCCCTCCCGCTCGACCTTCACATGACCCACCCACAGCGTGCCGTCGCCGGTGTGCACCAGCACCGCGCCCTCCCGGCGCCCCGCCACCTGACCGGGCGTCCCCTCCAGCTCAGGACCCCGGTAGACGTCGAACACCCGTACCGGCAGGTCGCACAGATCCGTCCGCCCGCCGGGCGCGCCGTCGGCCGCGCGCACCCGCCGCAGGATGTCCTCGGTCGGCTCGCTCCAGGAGAACTCCCGGTCGGCGTGCCGCATCGCCCGCCGCAACCGGCCCCGCACCTCCGGCGAGCGGTAGTCCAGCGGCACCGGCACGAATGCCGGATCGGCCGCCTTCGCCGCCACCTCCGCCACCAGCTCGACCGCCGCGTCCGCGACCGGCCCGTTGTACAGCGCCGACTTGCGCGGCGGCTCGGCCGGCATCGGGAACGTCCGGTACCCCCAGATGGGGCCGGCGTCCATCTCCTCCACCGCCTGCAGCGCCGTGACGCCCCACTCGGGCTCGGCATCGGCGATCGCCCAGTCCAGCGAGGACGGGCCGCGGTCACCGGGCGGCCCCGGATGGATGATCACCGTACGGTGGGTGCGCCACAACGCGTCCGGCACCCGCTCCTTCAGGAACGGGCAGATGATCAGATCGGGCTTGTGCAGCTCGGCCGCCTCCGTCATCTGCTCCTGCGAGATGGCCAGCTCGATACCGACGTCATGCCCGGAACGGCGCAACTCGAGCCAGGCGCGCTGGGTCAGGCCGTTGAAGGAGGAACAGAGCAGCAAGATACGCAACGCGGGAACTTCTTTCCGAACAGGGGAGCAGCGGTCACCAGGGGAGGGGCTACCAGGCGGACGGCGGATCGCCGCACGCGTCACGACCCTTTACGGCAGTCCCATTTGACCCATACATGCACATGATGCTGACATGAAATCTCCACTGCTGGTGACCAATCACGGCAAAAAGCCACGTACGCGGCCCCAGATTGACCCGCTTTGCCCCGTAAGATCCCGCCAGGTCACAGCCCCCACCCCACGAAAAAAGGGGCGCCCGAGCGGGGGAGTAGCCCGAGCGCCCCCGGCGATGACAGCCCGCCCATGCGAGACACATCACCACACCCCCAGCATCCCGCCCCACCACCCCACCCCAGGTCACGCCCAGGACAGAATCCACCGCCGGCCCCTTGACACAACCCCGCCCCACCACGATCCAAACCCGCCCGCCCACCCCGACTTCCCGCACCCCCAAAACCCCTTGAACCGACCTTCACCACCACCACACCCACCCACCCGTCGTCACCCCGCATCCTGACCAGAGAAGGGGGACACACCATGCACACCACCCTCACCACACTGACCGCCACCCTCACCCTCACCACCATCTGCACCACCGCCTGCACCACCACACCACCAGCTCACGACACCGCCGCCCGACCACCCGCAGCCGCCCGCACCACCGACTGCGGCCGAACCCCCACCGGCCTCCACATCACCGCCGACCTCCCCACCCAACCCGCCACCGCCTGCACCACCGCCCGCCACGTCGCCGACGCCTACCACCGCAACCGCCCCACACCGGGCGACGACCTCCCCAACTTCACCGTCAACGTCGACGGCACCACCTGGGAATGCCGCCAACTCGATCGCCCCCGCCCCCATGGCCGCTGCCAGCACCCCGCGGGCGGCGACGTCACCCTCACCTGACCGCTCAAGCCCACACCCGCCCCAACAGCCGCTCCGGGACACACCGCCGCCTCCTGCAAGGTCAGCGACCGCCCCGCGGAAGCGGCCACCCCACCCCGCCGGGCGATCAGGCGATACCGCCCACCGGCTTGCCGTTGTGCAGACCCCCGACACACACCAGCCGCGTCGGACTCGACGAACTCGGCATGACGATCCCGGCCCCGATCACACAGTCGGCGATCGTGACCGTCCCCGCCCGAAGCACCTCAGCGGAAGCAGCCGACGCGACACCCACCGGCAGCACGGCGCCGAACGCGAACACAGCGCGCGACGACACTGACACGAGACATGATCCCGTCCAATCACTATGAGTCATGACAAGTGACTCATAGCTACCGCACCCACCACACCCCGAAACCCTCTACCGTACGACTGATAATGATCAAGAAAGGAGCCACATGCCCGACCCCACCATCAACCGCCGCACCCTCCTCACCCTCGGCACCACAACAGCCGCCGGCCTCTTAGGACTCGCCACCCCCGCCCGCGCCGCCGCCCCCACCTGGGAGAACATCGTCCAAAAGACGTCGTTCGACGACCAGGCCAGCTTCACCGACAGCTGGCAGCACGGCTACCCCTGGGGCCAATACCACAACGGCGCCGCCAAAATGCTCCCCAGCAAGGCCACCCTCTCCGGCGGCGTCCTCACCCTCACCGCCACCCGCCTCACCACCAGCACCGAGAACAGCCCCTCAACCCCGAACGCCCCCATCTGGTACCACTCCGGCGCCGTCCACGCCACCACCCCCATCCTCATCAACGACCAGTTCCCCGAGTACGACATCGAAGGCGAATTCCGCACCCAGACCGGCCAAGGCATCTGGCCCGCCTTCTGGACCACCGGCATCTACCCCGACTGGCCCCCCGAGAGCGACATCCTCGAATACGTCGGCGACTCCACCAACCTCTTCAACACCTGGACCAAAGCCGCCGGCGAGAACGACCCCGCAGAACGCACCCCCCTGCCCGTCACCAACCCCGGCGCCTGGCACCGCTACCGCCTCTGGATGGAGAAGGACGGCGACGACGTCCTGCTCGACTACTACTTCGACGGCCAATGGCAGGCCACCCACCGCGGCGTCGGCTGGGCCGGCATCCCGCAATACCTCATCATCAACCTGCAGATGGGCTCCTGGGCCTCCGGCGTCGAACCCGGCGACCCCGAATGGCCCCAGCAACCCGGCCCCACCGGCGACACCACCTTCCAAGCCCGGAATGTCTGGTTTGGCCGCACTCGTAACTGGTGACCGTCCGTGACCTGAAGCGAGGGGAGCCCCCGGCCGCGAGCCTGCCGGGGTAGGGGAGCACCCCTGTGATTCGGCCCGGACGCGACCTGCCCGCGCTCCTGCATCGCCTCTGGCGCGCGGGCACCGCCTTCACACCGGCTTCTCCCGGGGGATCCACTCGCCGCGTCCATGCCGAGCGCCGCAAGGAGACGTCATCACGTGTCCCGGCCATACGACGCTAAATCGGCATGAACGGGATGAAATGCGCTATACCAGACAGAACATACATTCTGTCTGGTATCGGAATCGAGGGTGAGGGTGGCCGGAAGCGGGGGCCGGGGGTCATAAACGGTTGACGAAGCGTGCGGCGGCGCGCTGGCTCATGCCGGTTTCGCCGCGTACGAGGAAGACGGCTTCCTGGATCTGGCCGGCCGCCTTCAGCTCTCGTGCTTGATCGACGAGGCTGATGCTGATCGTCGGCCGGTTACGCGGGTTCCTGGTGAGCCGGACGGCGAAGATGATCAGCCAGATGGCTGCGGCGGTGACCACTGCGGTGATCGCCACGAGGCTCGGTGTGGAGATGGCGAGGGCGGGCATGTGCAGGCGTCTGCCCGGGTGTGCGGGCTTTATTCGCCGGGGTTGCTCGTTGCTTGATAATGAACATTATGTCAAGTAGACCGTTCCGGGGGCCTCTCCCGCAGGGGCTGTCAGAAGAACGTCACCGTACGCCCGCTCACCCCACGCCGGTGCACCCACCCCAGCAGCGCCTGCGCCGCGAGCAGCAGCGGGACGATGAGCAGCGCCACCACGGCCAGCCGCTCGAGCCCGCCGGGGTCCGCGACGTCCTGCGGCGGCGAGCCGGTCATGAGTCCCCCGGCGGTCAATGGCAGGGACGCGGCGGTGACCAGCGTGGCGGCGAACGTCATCCCGTCCCGTCCCCTCCCCAGCGCGAGCCACGCCGCGGCGGCCGCGGACCGGCCTGGCGAGGCCCGGGATGAGGGCGGCGGGCGGCGCGCGCCGAGCAGGAGTGCCAGGAGCGCGATCGTGAGGGGTGCGGCGCGGGTGAGGTGCGGCGGGCGTGTCGGGGTGACTCCCCCGTGGTTCTGAGGTTGAGGAAGGCGGTGCCGTGCAGGAAGAAGACGGTGACTACGGTGAGTGAGGTGAGCAGTGCGTAGGGGTTGAGTGGCGCTCCCCCGGTTCTGTACGGCGTTGCCGAGTCTGGCGAGGGTGAGGGTGTCCCTTTTGGGGTGGTGGCGGAAGAGGGCGTGTTCGGTGAGGAGTCCGAGTGCTGCTCCTCCCTTGAAGGCGATGAGTTCGTCGATGCGGAGGCCCGGTGGGGCGGTCGGTGAGGAGGGTGGCGGCCGGGGGTCGCTCCTGAGGGGTGATCGTGTCTCGTTCTGGAGGGCGAAGGGGTCTCGTCCTCAGGTTGGGGTCCGCTGGGTGAGGAGTTTGAGTGCGGCGCCGGTGAGGAGGCGTACGGCGGCGATGACGAGCCAGCCGGTGAGGAGGGCGGCGGGGCCGTCGATGCGCAGGGGCAGGCCGAGGGCGGTGCACAGCTGGGAGGACAGCCACAGGGCGGCCGGTGTCAGCAGGAGTGAGATGGCGAGGATTCCGGGGTGAAGGTGGGCGGGAGTGTTGCGGCGGGCGGCGGTGTGGTCGATGGTGATGCGGCTGCCGAGGGCGGTGGCGAGCAGGAGGAGTGCGGTGATGGCGATGGCCTGGGCCTGATGTGCGGGTGGGCCGTCGAGGTGGATGCCGGGGGTGAGGTGGAGGGCGGCCCAGGCGGCGGCGGTGGAGGCGGCCAGTGTGGTGGCGATGGTGAGGGTGGTGGGCGGTTGTGGGGGTGGGTGCGCCATTGCTTCAGAATCACATGGAATTTGGGGTTTTGTGAGGTGGCGCACATTTGGCGGTGTTTGTGTGCGTAATGTGGGTGCTTATTGTGCGGTTGTGCGCAGTGGGAGTCGGGAAATAGCGGGTTTTGCCGTTTTCTCGCAGGTGGGGCCGGTGTGCGGAGCGTGATGGGTGCTGGTCGGCGGGGTGGGGTGCCTCTCCCCTGCCCGTGTGATGGGTGTGCCGGGTGTGAAGATTTTTTAGCCGTGTCGAGGTGCGTGCGCAGGGTGATATCGGGGGTGTTGAGCGGGGGTTTCGGCGGCCTGGGCACGCTGGCCGGGGCATTGACGGTGCATTTGACTTTATGTTGATTGGGTGTCGCCCGCGGGGGGTGGCGTTTAGGGTGGAGCTCCTGCTATTCGCGCCGCGAGAGGAGCAGCACGTGGGGACTGAGTCGGTGTTATGCCCGGTGTGCCGGGGGGTTCTGCCCGCTTCGGGGAAGGATGCGTACACGACGTTGCGCGGTCGGCTGATCGTGACGAACGGATACTGCGCGGGTGGTTGCGCGGAGCGGCAGGCGGCCGAGCAGGAGCAGCGGCTTGCGCGGCAGCAGGCGCGTCCGGAGCCTCAGGGGCAGCCACAGCAGCCGGGGCAGCAGCAGGCACAGCCGACTCGGCCGCAGCCTCGGGTGCAGGCGCAGCCCCGGCGGGAGCCCTCCCCCGCGCCGGTTCCTGCTGGGCCGGTTCCTGCAGCGTCGGTTCCTGCTGGGCGGGTGCCGGTGCGGGTGGTGCGCTGACCGGTCGACGGCCGGCGGTCAGGTGTGGCCGTCGGTGGTGTGCCAGTAGTCGCGGGTGCGGATGGCGAGCCCGTCGGGGGTGAACCGGGCGAAGACGCAGCCCGCGAGGGTGACGGGGCGGCCGTCCTCGTGGGCGTGGACGCGGAACTCGATGGCGGCCTGGTCTCCGTCGACGATCGGGGTGGCGAAGGTGACGTGGGGGTCGGTCTCGCCGCTGAAGGACCAGGTGATGTAGTCGGCGATGGCCTTCTTGCCGCGGTGGGGCGGGCGGAAGGGCATGCTGAGGTGTTCGGCGTCGTCGTGGTAGAGGGCGATGATGGCGCCGGTGTCGTGGTGGGTCCAGCCGTGCTGCCAGGTGTCGGCGAAGCGCTGGGCGGCGGTCCTGGTGTCCATGGCGGGTCTTCAGGGCGTGTAGGGGCGGGCGGCGGTGACGGCGGTCAGCGGCAGGGGCCCGTACAGGTGGGGGTAGCCGTTCTCGACGCGGACGTCGAGGCCGGTGGGGTCGATGTCGAGGACCAGCAGCGGCTCGGTGACGTCGGCGTAGAAGGTGTCGTGGACGGTGCGCAGCTGGGCGAGGTCGCGGCTGCAGTGGATGAAGCCTTCGTCGTCGAGGGTGCGGCCGAGGGTGGAGATGCGGTACTCCCCCGCGTTCTGGGCGTGCTGCCAGTCGGCGTGCAGGGCGAGGTGGTGGATCACGGACCTCATTATGGGGTGCCGGTAAGAAGTGTGTCATGAACCCAAGCGGCGTTGATCTTGCTGTGACGTGCCTGGTCAATGCTGGCTGGTCATGAAACGCCCCTCGATGCACATCGACGATTGCTGCCGGAAGACGTGGTGGAGCACGTGGCCGAGCAGGTGCGGGTTCCTGCCTCGGAGTTCGGCTTCTATGAGTGGTCCGGCTTCACCATTGAGTACCACCGTCATCGGGTCAGCACGCACGTGGGCTTTCGTACCTGCACGACGGAGCTGGCGGTGTGGCCGGCCGAGGAGGTCGCGCACGCCGGGGACGGCAGCGATTACACGTAGTTGGTGGCCGGCGACAGGTGGGTGAGTTTCCCAGGGTTGACGATGCCGTAGATGTGCCGCGCCCTGCCGGTGACGGCGTCCAGGTCCAACACCAGCACCGCGAGCAGCTCATCCTCAGCCGTCAGCAGCGCGGTGGGCTGGCTGTCGTGGAGCCAGCGGGCGCGCAGGTGACCATAGCGGGGGCCGAGCTTTGCGAGTAGGCGTGCCACCTTGGCTGCCCCGTTCACCGGGCGCAGGGCGGCCGGCACCGCGCCGCCGCCGTCGGTCCACAGGGTGACGTCGGGGGCGAGGACATCCATCAGATCTCCGAGGTGGCCGCCGAGCGTGGCGGCCAGAAAACGCTCGGCGGCCTGGCGCGCAAGGTCGGGGTCTGCGGGGAAGCGCGGCCGCCGCGCCTGGACGTGCTCGCGGGCACGGTGGATCAGCTGGCGGGCCGCCGCGGGAGAGCGCTCCAGGAGGCGGGCGATCTCGGCGTGCTCGTAGCCGAATCCCTCTCGCAGCACGAAGGCCGCCCGTTCCAGCGGAGAGAGGGTCTCCAGCACCACCAGCAGGCCGAAGGTCAGCTCTTCTGCCTGGAAGGCGGCCTCGGCGGGGTCGGCTGCGGTGAGCAGGGGCTCCGGTAGCCAGGGCCCCACGTAGTCCTCCCGAGCCGCGCGCAGACGGCGCGAGCGTGCCAGCGCTTGCCGTACGGCGATGCGCACCAGGTATGCCTTGGGGTGCTCGATCTGGTCGGCCTCCACGGTGGCCCAGGCCAGCCAGGTTTCCTGCACCACGTCCTCGGCGTCGTGCACGCTGCCCAGGATCTCGTAGACGAGGGTGAACAGCAGGTTCCTGTGCTGGTTGAAGGTGGTGTCCGCGGCGGCCATCTGTCTCCTTAAACGCCATGTCCTGCCCATATAAGAGGATTCGCGGCCCAGATGTGACATGTGCCCTGGATCACACGGCGTCCATGTCACGCTCCGGGGCGCGCCACGCCTCTCATGAGCAGAGGCAAGGAAAGGAACCATGACAGATGTCCAAGGACGGATTGGTCAAGGCCGTGGTGGTGCTGGCGGCGTTGACCATGCTGAGCACCGGATGCTGGGCCCGGCTGGATCCAGCCGGCTTCGCCCGCTTCGCCAATTGGCCCAATCACGTGCACTTCCTGCACGACGCGGGCGTGTTTCAGATCGGGATCGGGTTGATGATGCTGTGCGCCCTGCGCTGGCGCGACGTCCTGGCCGTGGTCTTGGCCGGTTTCGTGTTCACCAACACCTTCCACGCCGTCAATCACGCTCTCGACCTGCCGCTGGGCGGCAACGCCTCCGACCCATGGATTTTGCTGGCGGTCTCCGCGGCGGCGCTGGCGGCCTGGATCGCACGGATCCGGCAGCTGCGCGGCCAGGCGGAGGCGGGATCATGAGGGTCCTGCTGGCCGGCGCGACCGGCGCACTCGGCTCCGCCCTGATCCCCATGTTGCTGGCCGAGGGACATCACGTGCTCGGCCTGACCAGGTCCGCGGCCGGCGCGGCTCAGCTGGCCGCGCTGGGCGCGCAGCCGGTGCGAGCCGACATCATGAACATCGAGGAGTTGCTGACCGCCCTGGAGGGCCGGCGGGCCGACGCGGTGATCCACCAGGCGACAGCCATCACCGGCGTGCCGTTCCTGCACCGACATCTGTACGCCACCGACGCACTGCGCGAGCGGGGCACCGCCCACTTGCTGCGTGCCGCGGCCGAACTCGGTGCCCGCCGTTTCCTCACCCAGTCGTTCTTCCTCGGATACGGCTATTGCGATCACGGCGAGCGGTTGCTGGAGGAGGACCACCCCTTCGCCGTTCGCACCGGCCACAAAGGCTTCGACCGGCACATGATCTCCCTGCGCAGCAACGAGGACCAGGTCCTCGGCACGCCGGGCATCGACGGCGTCGCCCTGCGTTATGGCATGTTCTACGGTCCGGAGCCCGCCACCCGGCGGCTGATCCACCTCGCCCGGCGACGCCGGCTGCCCGCCCCGAGCCCCAGCGGTACCGTCTCGCTGATCCACATCCACGACGCCGCCTCGGCCACCCTCGCCGCACTGCACCGTGGGCGCCCCGGCCAGCCGTACAACATCGTGGATGATCAGCCGGTGACCTTCGAGGCCTACTTCCGCGCCGTCGCGCATGCTGCGGGGGCGCCTCCTCCCCGGCGGGTGCCAGGCCGGCTCCTCGCCGCCCTGCCGTACGTGCGCAGCCTGATGGTCACCACTCACATCCGCTTGTCCAACCGGCTCGCCATCGGCGAGCTGGGCTGGACGCCCCGCTACCCCTCCTGCCGCGACGGTCTGGCCGCTCTGGCCGCAAGGACGGCCAGTGCCCACTGAGCCCAGCGGAGGTGGACCCGTTCGGGCTCCAGGACGCGCAGCAGGACCAGTCGTTACCGTGGTCATGGCGACGACCGGAATCGCGCTGGAGCTGGCGCTGGCCCGGCGAGGGGGCCGTCGGCTGCCGGCCATGCCGGTGATCTTCTCTTCCTGGGTGGGTGCGGGCCTCCTGGTGTGGCCTCCGGGCTGGGACTGGCCTGGTCCTGCTGGGCGCTGGGCGGAACGCTGGGCCTCGACCCGGCCCATCACGACCACCCGGCCTTCGGGGCTTCGGGCTCCGCAGGTTCAAGTGGTCGTTGCTCCCGCAGCAACGCTCGTTCAGGGCCTATGACACGTTTCTTACCGGCACCCCATCATGGCGTGCTCGATGGCGAGGGTGAGCAGGGTGCGGGCTTCGTCGAGGGGGCGGCGTTCGACGAGGTGCTCGAGCCAGAGGGCGGAGACGGTGGTGTAGAGCAGGCGCAGGCGGGGGTCGTCGGGCGGCAGGCGGAGGGTGTCGGCGAGGATGCGCAGGCAGCCGTCGCTCCAGCGGCGGGCGATGGCCTGCAGGGCGGGGTCGCGGCCGGCGTGGACGTAGAGCTCCCACAGGGCGAGCTGGCGGGTGTGGTCGGCGGCGGCGACCTGGTCGAGGAGGCGGTGGGGGCCGTGGCGGGTGATCCAGGTGCGGATGGTGGCGAGTTCGCGGTCGACGAGCTGGGCGAAGGCTTCGGCGATGAGCTGGTCGCGTGAGGTGAAGTAGTAGGTGGTAGCGGCCAGGGGCAGGCGGGCGTGGTGGGCGACGGCGCGGTGGGTGACGGCGGCGAATCCGCCGTGGGTGAGCAGGTGGACGGCGGCGTCGAGGAGGGTGGCGCGGCGGCGTCTGCTGCGGTCTTGGGCGGGGCTGCGGTGTGTGGTCAATGGCCACCTGCGAGGTTGAGGACGACGACGCCGGCGATGATGAGGAGGATACCGCCGATCTTGAGTGCGGTGAGGGTCTCGCCCATGAAGGCGGCGCCGATGAGGGCGATGGCGGCGGTGCCGGCGCCGGACCAGACGGCGTAGGCGGTGCCCATGTCGAGGTGGAGTTTGAGTACGCGGGCGAGCAGGGCGAAGGAGGTGAGGTAGCCGGCGGCGACGACGATGCTCCAGCCGAGGTGGGTCAGGCCGTTGGAGAGTTTGAGTGCGCTGGTGGCGAGGACTTCTGAGGCGATGGCGAGGGCGAGCAGGAGCCAGGCCATGGGGGTCTCCCGGAGTGAAGTGGTACGGGCGTACCGAATTTTAGGGCTCTTCTCCCCCGGGGCCCGCGTTGGCGGAACTGCTTGAAAACGCTGTCGAAAACGTGTTCCACTGGGTGGCGTGGGTTGGGACGTGCTGGCGTTGGTCGATGACGAGGCTGCCGATGATCGGCCGCTGATCGAGCGGCGTGCGGTGGTGCGTGGCGGTTTCTATGAGATGCAGGCCCGTACGGTGATCGAGCGGGTGCCGCCGGCGGCGGGCATCGTTCAGGAGTGGGCGATCTCCCCCTATCGCGGGTGTGCTCATGCGTGCCGGGGGTGCGGTGCGCGGGCGGGGCATCGGCGGCTGGGGCTGGGTGCGGGGGCCGATTTCGACGAGCGGATCGTGGTGCGGCCGAACGTGGTGGAGCGGTTGCGGGCGGAGCTTGCGCGGTGGGACGGCCAGGAGCTGGCGGTGGGGGTGGGTGGTGACTGCTATCAGGCGGCAGAGGAGACGTATCGGCTGATGCCGGGGGTGATCGGGGCGCTGGCTTCGTCGGGGACGCCGTTCACGGTCTACACCAAGAGCGCGCTGGTGATGCGGGATGCGCCGTTGCTGGCGCGGGCGGGTGCGCGGGTGGCGGTGTCGATCGCGTTCGTGGACGAGCGGATCCGCCGGGCGGTCGAGCCGGGCGCGCCGACGGCGCAGGCGCGGCTGGAGCTGGTGTCGGCGCTGGTGGAGGCGGGGGTGGAGTGCCGGGTGCTGATGGCTCCGGTGCTGCCGTTGCTGAGTGACGCGGCCGATCAGCTGGGGGCGACGGTGCGGCGGATCGCGGCGACGGGGGCGCGGGTGGTGGAGCCGGTGGTGCTGCGGCTGCCGGCGGGGACGCGGGAGTGGTATCTGGAGTGGCTGGGGCGGGCGCATCCGGCGCTGGTGGAGCGGTATGAGGAGCTGTACGACCGGGCGGGGTCGCCGTCGGAGGGCTACGAGCAGCGCATCACGGGGCAGATCGCGCAGCTGTGCCGGGTGTACGGGATGGCGTGCGGTGCTCCTGAGCCGGTGCGGCGTGAGCCGAAGGCGGCTCAGCTGGCGCTGGTGTAGGGCTGCTGGTGAAACCCTTTCCCGAATCATTCAGCAAGCCCGGCGTCGGGGTGGCCCGGCGGGGGAAGAGAAGATCATCTCAGGCGGCGTGGCGGGACGGGGCTTCGTGTCGCCGTGTGCACGTGATGTAGCGGCTCTCCTTTCAATGCCGTCCGCGCGGCGATATTCGTTGGTTTCGTTCGGAAGAAATATAGGGCCGATTGTTCGAAAATTGAGTTTTGCCGCTGGTGGGGGGACGATTTCGGCGGCCGTCGCTAGCGTGGAAATTGTTCATAGCGCCGTCGCGGCGACATTCGTACATGCGTGAACGACGCTTCGACTGTTCCAGGCCGGACCTGGAACTCTTCCCTCCATCAGGAGCAACCAATGGTGAAACGACTTCTCATCGCCATGGCCGTGGCCTCGTCCGCCCTGGTGATCAGTAGCCCCGTCACCGCTCAAGCGGCCACCGGCACCGACGCGGACTGCACCGCCGTTGCGCAGAGCGCCGCACCGGGAAACGCCGCGGCCAAGTGCCGCTGGAAGACCATCTACGGCGACTGGTGTAAGCAGTGCTACAAGCACGGCAAGTGGAGGACCGAGTACTGCAACGAAGAGGACGACGACGACGAGTAAATGCGGCTGGGCGCTCGACCGGCGCCCGCGCATCCGGCGCTCCGCGAGGATTCTCCTCGCGGAGCGTCCCTGATCGCCGCCACGGGTTCATCCTCCTGATCTGAATGAGTACGGCGGCATGGCGACCCAAGGTCGCGGCGGCTGCGACCGGGCTGCGACCGGGGATCTGGCATCGTTGACGGCATGGCATCTCGACCCGGCGGCCCTGCCCGCGTGACGGCCGATGGTGAGTGGCGGTGAGGGTCCTCGTGGTCGAGGACTTCGAGGTCCTCGCCCGTTCCATCGGGACCGGGCTGCGCCGCGAGGGCATGGCCGTCGATGTCGTCCTGGACGGGACCGCCGCCCTTGAACGCCTGGCCGGCACCCGGTACGACGTGGTGATCCTCGACCGTGACCTGCCGGGCGTCCACGGGGACGAGGTGTGCCGGCGGCTCGCCCGCGACCGTTGCGACACCCGCGTGCTGATGCTCACCGCGGCCGGCACGATCGAGGATCGCGTCGCCGGGCTCAGCCTCGGCGCCGACGACTACCTGCCCAAGCCGTTCGCGTTCGCCGAGCTGGTCGCTCGCGTCCGTGCCCTGGCGCGCCGCGCCACGCCGCCGCTGCCGCCCACGCTGGCATGCGGGGACCTCACGCTCGATCCGGCCCGCCGGGTCGCGTTCCGGGCCGGCCGGCGGCTTGACCTGAGCCCCAGGGAGTTCGCCCTGCTCGAATGCCTGCTCGCCGTACCCGGCGTGGTCATCTCCGCCGAAGAGTTGCTCGAACGCGTCTGGGACGAGGCCGCCGACCCCTTCAGCAGCGCCGTCAAGCACACCATGCACCGGTTGCGGGCCAAGCTCGGCGACCCGCCGGTGATCGAGACCGTCCGCGAGGGCGGCTACCGCATCGGGCCGTCATGATCTGCCGGATGCTTGCCGGTAGGTCCCTGCAGAAGCGGCTCGCGCTCGCCTACGCGGCGGGCATTTACGCCGCCGGGGTCTTCGTGCTCGTCTTGGTCGTCGTCCCGCTCGCGAGCATCGACGCGGCCGTCCCCAAGGGCCGGCCTTCGCCGAGCGCGGTCACCGAAACCGGGCCCGGGATCAGCCTGCCCCAGCTCCTCATGGGATCGGCCGTCGCGCTGGTCATGCTGATTCCCGTCGCCCTGGCTCTCGGCTGGTATGTCGCCGGCCGGTTCCTGCAACCGCTGCGCGCCATCACCGCCACCGCGAACGTCATCTCCGCCGGAGACCTTCACCGGCGTCTCGACCTCGGCGAGCCCACGGACGAGCTGACCGAGCTCGGCCACACCCTCGACGGCCTGTTCGCCCGTCTGCAGGCCGCCTTCGACGCCCAGCGTCACTTCGTCGCCAACGCCTCCCACGAGCTGCGCACCCCTCTGGCCGGGCTGCGTACCCTGCTCGAAGTCGCCCTCGCCGACTCCGGCGCCGACACCGGCACCCTGCGCTCGGTCTGTCAGGAGGCCCTGGCTCTCGGCGCGCACCAGGAGCGGCTCGTCCAGGCCCTGCTGGACCTGGCGACCAGCGAGCGCGGCGGCACCCGCTGGGACACCCTGGACCTGGCCCACGTCGTCGAAGGGGTGCTCGCCTCCCGCCGTGACCGAGTCACGCGGAAGGGCATCGGCCTGGCCGAACATCTCTCGCCCGCGGTGACGGCCGGGGACACGGGACTGATCGAAAGCCTCGTCACCAACCTCATCGACAACGCCATCGGCCACAACCACGAGGGCGGGCACCTGGAGGTCA
Organism: Nonomuraea sp. NPDC049504; assembly: GCF_040676845.1. Taxonomy (NCBI): domain Bacteria; kingdom Bacillati; phylum Actinomycetota; class Actinomycetes; order Streptosporangiales; family Streptosporangiaceae; genus Nonomuraea; species Nonomuraea sp. NPDC049504. Next base: position 151,272 of record NZ_JBFAPT010000011.1, on the reverse strand, counting down.
CCACGCGGACCTCCGGCACGCAGGCGGCCCTCACGGTCACCAACACCGGGCCGGTCATCCCCGGCGACCAGGTCGAGCGCCTCTTCCAGCCCTTCCAGAAGCTGGCGCCCGATCGTCACGGCCATCGTCACGGCCGCGGCGAGGGTTACGGTCTCGGCCTGGCCATCGTTCATGCCGTCACGCGGGCTCACGGCGCCACTCTGACCGCCGGCGCGTGCCCCGGAGGGGGCCTGTCCATCACCGTGCGGTTCGCACATGGATCCCCCGAACCGTTCCTGACATCTGGGGACGACTGACTGCGCGGGGGCGGCACCTGCCACCCGCACTTGAACGCTGGAGGCGGTAACGCGGCGCGTGCCGGCCTCGTGCCGGCCTCGTGCCGGCATGGGCCGGTCGGTCGCAGCCCGGTCGCAGCGGCCGCGACCGTGGCGGAACCGGGTGCCGCGTACAACGGTCGGCATGAGTTCCTTCACACCTCACCGAACCGGCCGGCGGGCCGGCTTCTCCGCGTCACTGCGCACGGAGTGGGCCGCGTTCCTCTCTGTGCGGGGCCGGGTGTTCGCCATGGCGGCTTCCGTGCTGGTCACCGTGTCGCTCGGGCTGCTGATCGCCGGGGGTGCCCGCAGCACCTGCGTGACCGGCCAGGGAGAGGGCCCCTGTCCCGCGCCGCTGGTGGGGCCCGACGGCACGGCGGTGAGCGACAAGTACTACTTCGTGCACCAGCCGCTCACCGGGGACGGCAGCATCACCGCCCGGGTGTCGGACCTGACCGGGCAGATCCGGCTGCCGGACGCCGTTCCCGGGGTGCGCAACGTCATGGAGGGGGCGGTGCCATGGGCCAAGGCCGGGCTGCTCGTCAGGCAGAGCCTCAAGCAGGGCACACCGTACGCCGCCGTCATGCTCACCGGAGCCCATGGCGTCCGGATGCAGCACGACTACATCCACGACGTGGCAGGCGGCCCGCACAACGGCCCGCAGTGGCTGCGGCTGACCAGGTCGGGCGACACCATCACCGGATACGAGTCAGACGACGGCCAGGCGTGGAGCGAGGTCGGCACGGTCAAGCTGGCCGGGTTGCCGGAGACGGTCGAGATCGGGCTGTTCGCCACCTCGCCTGGGGCCCTGTGGGACATGGCGCAAGCCTTCGCCCAGGCCACCGCCACCTTCGACCACATCGACCTGAAGGGCGCCGACGGTAGGTGGCGGCACGACGACGTCGGCGTCGCCATGGAATCCGACGGCAAGACCCCGCATCACCCGGGCGGGGCCGTCGAGTCCGGCGACAAGCTGATCGTCACCGGGGGCGGTGACATCGGGCCCGCCACGGTGGAGGGCGGGCTGCGCGCCGACCTCATGCTGATCGGCGGGGCTCTGGGGCTGATCCCGGTGCTCGTGGTGGCGGTCACGTTCGTCACGGCGTCAGGCAGGCGCGCGCTGGTCGGGACCGGCCCGCCGGGACGCCCGGGACGCCCGGGGCGGCTGCCGGCGGCCGAGGTCGTGGTGATGGCCGCGGTGATGGGCGCGGTCGCGTTCGTGACGGGACTGGTGGCCTCGGCGGTCGTGGTTCCTGCCGGACTGGCGCTGTTGCGCGCCAACGACAACCCGACCCAGCCGCTCACCCTGGGCACCGGGCTGCGAGTGATCGTCGGCCACGCGGCGCTGACCGCGGCCTCCGCCGTGCTGGCTGTGGGCCTGGCCGCGCTGGTCAAGCGGGCCGTCGTCGCCGGCGGGCTGGCCATCGCGCTGGTCATCGTGCCGTACTTCCTGGCGGTCGCGGGTCTCGCACCGTGGCTGCTGGTGATCACCCCTGCCGCCGGGTTCGCGATCACACAGAGCGTGCCCACGTTCGCGCATGTGGACGTACCGCAGTCACTGCTCGGAGGCTACTACCCGCTCCCGCCCTGGGCGGGGTTGGCCGTGGCTTGCGGGTATGCCGCCATCACGCTCGCGGCGGCGTCGCGAGTGCGGCGGCGGTGCCCAGGGTGATCGTGGTCTTCACGTCCGTATCCGTTCCGGTGTGTTCCGGTCTGTCCTGTCGGTGACGTGATCGCCTACGCTTGGCGCGACGGTGGCAGGTTTGTGACGTGCCATGAATACGACAGCAGCGGAGGGTGATGGACGCCGGCGACAACGCGCTCGCGGCGGTCGGGGTCGACGCCGAGGACGAGCGGCTCTACCGTGACCTGCTGCGCCACCCGCGCACGACGCTGCCGGAGCTGGCCGAGCACACCGGCCGTACGGCGGTGGCGCTGCGCCGCGCGCTCTCCCGCCTGGAGGCGCTGGGGCTGGTGAGCCGGATGGCGGGCCGCCCGGCCCGGTTCCTGGCGACCAGGCCCGACGTGGCGGTGGCCGCGCTCATCTCGCGCAGGGAGGAAGGGCTGGCCCAGGCCAGGCTGGCCTCGATCGCGCTGCTCGCCGAGACGCCGAGCACGCAGAACCAGTCGCCGGAGGAGCTGGTGGAGGTCGTGCGGGGGCAGGCGGCCGTGGTGCAGCGGTTCACGCAGCTGCAGCAGACGGCGGCCGAGGAGCTGCTGGTCCTCGATCGTCCCCCGTACGCGTCGGATCCCGGCGAGCAGAACGCCGAGGAGATCGACCGGCTGGCGCGTGGTGTGGTGGTGCGGGGCATCTACGACGTCTCGGCGCTGGAGGTCCCTGGCAAGCTGCGGCTGGCGCAGGAGGCGGTGGCGGCCGGTGAGCAGGCCAGGATCAGCCCGCAGGTGCCGATGAAGCTGGCCATCGCCGACCGCGCGTGCGCGATGCTGCCGTTGAGCACCACGGAGTCGGCGCACGCCGACAGCGCGGTGATCGTGCACGCCTCGATGCTGGTGGACGCGCTGGTGGCGTTGTTCGAGGTGCTGTGGCGGGCGGCGCTGCCGCTCCCGTCCGGCTCCCCCGCCGGCGGCGGTGACGCCTCGCCCGATCCTGAGCTGTTCACGCTGCTGGCGGCCGGGCTGAAGGACGAGGCGGTGGCGCGGCAGCTCGGGGTGAGCCTGCGTACGGTGCATCGGCGGGTCAGCGAGCTGATGGAGCTGCTGGGGGCGCGTACCCGGTTCCAGGCGGGGCTGCTGGCCGCCCGCCGCGGCTGGGGCGACCCTGCCTGAACCACCCCTATCTGACCGCCCCTACCTGACCAGCCCCGCCTGACCACCTCACCGGCTGGCTCCCGGCATGAGCGCGGCCGCGCTCCCCGGACGAGCGCCGGGGAGCGCGGCCGTGATCCGCGGGCCGGGACGGCGCCGCGCGCTCAAGGGCGCGGCGCTACTGGCCGACGTTGGCGTTGTACTTCTGGATGGCCTGCTGCAGCCCGTCGGCCGCCGCCTGCATCGCCTGCTGGGCCGACGTCTTCGGCTCCTGGCCGGCGCCCGCCGGGACGGCCTGCTCCAGGCCGACCTCGGCCGCCTTCCTGGCTTCGGGCATGATGCCGAGCAGGCAGCCGGAGGTGGCCGGCGACGGCTGCTGGGCGCGCAGCTGGGTGACCGCGACCTGGAAGTTGGGGTCGTCGTTGGACTTGGCCTGCGGGTTGACCGGCACGTACCCGGTCGCGGCGTGCCACTTGGCCTGCTGCTCAGGGGTGTTGGAGAACTTCACGAACTCCCAGGCGGCGCGCTTCTCGGCGTCGCTGTGGCCGACGGCGTCGATCCACAGCGACGCGCCGCCGATGATGGTGCCGCCGGTGGAGGAGGCCGACGGCTTGGGGAACGGCGCGGTCTTCAGCTCGAACTTGCCCTCGGCGGCCTGGGTGTAGCCGCCGAGCGCGGAGGTCGACTCCAGGTGCAGGGCGACGGTGCCGGTCTTGAAGGCGTTCTGCGCCTGGTCGGTGGGGCGGCCGGTGTTGGTGGCGTTGCCCTCCTTGACCAGGGTGCCCAGCCATTCGGCGAACTTGGGGCCGGCGCCGGCGCCGAAGTTGACCTTGGTGGCCAGGCCGTTCCTGCCGTTGCCGTTGTCGCAGTACTCGGCGTTGTCCTGGGCGGTGAGCTGCTCGACGAACCAGCCGTACAGGGCGGCGTTGAAGCCGTACTGCTTGACCGTGCCGCCCTCCTTGACGGTGAGCTTCTTGGCCCACTCGCCGATCTCGTCGAGGGTGGCCGGTGGCTTGTCGGGGTCGAGGCCGGCCTTGCGTACGGCGTCGGCGTTCATGTAGAGCAGCGGCGCGGAGGAGTTGAACGGCATCGACCAGAGCTTGCCCTTGATCGTGTAGTAGCTGGCGATGTTGGGCTCGATGTTGGCGTTCTGGTCGAACTTGTCGGCCTCGATGAACTTGTACATCGGCACGACCTGCTGGGCGTCGTACATGAAGCGGGAGCCGATGTCGTAGATCTGCACCAGCGGCGGGGTGGCCTCCTGCTGGACGGCCTGCTTGTAGGCGACGATCATCTGGTCGTAGTCGCCCTTGAAGACCGGTTTGACGGTGATGTTGGGGTTGGCCTTCTTGAAGTCGTCCACCATGGCCTTGATGGCGAGCTCGTTCTTCTCCTTCATGGAGTGCCAGAACTCGATCTCGACGGGTTCGGTGATCGCGTCGGGGCCGGGGGCGGTGGCGGCCTCACCGCCCTCGCCTGAGCCGCCGTCGCTGCCGCAGCCCGCCAGGGTGAGTGACAGCGCGGCCGCGACGGCCAGTGCGCCGCGCAGCTGCCGGGTTCGGGGTGATGCCATGGGGGGAACTCCGTTTCTGGTTCGAGGAGGTCACTTGACCGCGCCCGCGGTGAGCCCGCGGATGATGAAGCGCTGTCCGAAGATCACGAGTGCGAGGGTGGGGAGCAGGGCCAGGGTGACCCCGGCCAGGATGAGCGTGGGGCTGGAGGACTCGGCGTCGTTCAGCATGGACACGCCGATCTGCAGGGTCTTGTACCTGTCGTCGTTGCCGAGGATGAGGGGCCAGAAGTACTGGTTCCAGGTGGTCATGAAGACGTAGACGCCGACGGCGGCGATGGCCGGCTTCGACAGCGGCAGCAGGATGCGCCACAGGAAGCGCAGGTGGCCGCAGCCGTCCATGACGGCGGCGTCGCGTACCTCGACGGGGAACTGCAGGAACGACTGCCGCAGCAGGAACGTGCCGAAGGCGTGGGCCAGGAACGGCAGGGTCAGCCCGAGGTAGGTGAGCGGTCCCTTGGTCAGGCCCAGGTCGGAGATGAGCAGGTAGTTCGGCAGGATGATCGCTTCCCACGGCACCATGAGGGTCACCATGAACAGCGCGAACATCGCGGTCTTGGCCCACATGCGCAGGAACGCGAACGCGTAGGCGGCGAGGACGCTGGTCAGCAGCTGGCAGATGGTGACGATGCCGGTCTGGATCGCCGAGTTGAGGTATTGGCGGGCCAGCGGGATCGTGTCGAGCGCCGAGGTGAAGTTGCCGAGGTCGATCGCCGTCGGGATGAGCTTGGGCGGGTAGCTGGCCAGGTCGCTGGGGGTCATGATGCCGCCGACGACGGCGTAGTAGAGCGGGAAGACCACCGGCAGGGCGCAGACGCCGAGCACGACGTAGACGACGAGCTTGCTCGTGAAGGATGAGGTGGTGGAAGAGCGGCTCATCGGTAGTGGACTTTCCTTTCCAGCACGCCGAACTGGATGCCCGTGCAGATCAGCACGATGACCAGCAGCACGATCGCGGCGGCACTGGCGGTGCCGAAGTCGGAGGAGCCGTAGCTGAAGGCTTTTTCGTAGATCCAGTAGACGAGCGTGGAGGTGGCGCCGTCGGGGCCGCCCTTGGTGAGGATGTGGATCTGGCCGAAGCTCTGCAGCGCGTGGATCGTGGAGATCACGATGAGGAAGAACAGCTGCGGCGACAGCATGGGGATGGTGATGCGGTAGTGCAGCCGCCATCCGGTGGCGCCGTCCAGCCTGGCCGCCTCCACCACCTCGGTGGGGATGGCGCCGACCCCGGCCGACAGGACGAGCACGTTGTAGCCGAGCGTCATCCAGACGGTGGTGATCGAGACGGAGATGAGGGCCAGGTCGGGTTCGGTGAGCCAGCCGATGCGTTCCACGCCGATGTGGCTGAGGATGCCGTTGGCCATGCCGACGGCGGGGTTGTAGATGAGCGCGAAGATCACCGACGCGGTCGCGACCGAGAAGGCGAACGGCAGCGCGAACACCGTGCGGAACATGCGCTGCCCGCTGATGCGCGACTCCAGCAGCAGCACGACGGCGAGGGCGCCGAGGATCGCCGGCACCACCGTGAACAGGACGAACAACGCGGTCGTGCCGATCGCCTTGAAGAAGGCGGGGTCGGAGAACATGGCCGTGAAGTTGTCCAGGCCGACGAACTTGTTGGCCCGGCCGATGATGTCGGTCCCCATGGTGGACAGGTAGAAGGTCCTGCCGAGGGGGTAGAAGACGAAGATCGCGAAGATGAGCAGTGAGGGCGCGAGGTAGAGCAGTGCTAACCGGCGCTCGCCCGTCGGTCCCCGTTGACTGATAGCGCGCGCTTGCATGGTCGTGCGGTCCTGCTTTCGTTCATGGTGTATTCACATTCGTGCTTGCTGGATTCTGCCTATCGCGGTCAGCTTGCGGTAGGCCTGACCAGTGTCTTCACCATGAACGTTCGCGGAATGTTATTCGGCCGACGAGGTGCCGTTCACGGGCGGTGGCCGCTCTGACAGCACGTGTGGCGGGGGTCGCGCCTCACAGGTCCAGCACGACGTCGTGGCGGGGGCGCGAGCAGCAGATGAGCGCCTGGCCGGCGGGCGGCGGCTCCAGGGGGTCGGGGGCGTACTCGACGTCGCCGGACAGCAGCGGCGTGCGGCAGGTGTGGCAGACGCCCGTACGGCAGGACCAGCGCGTGGGCACGTCGCAGGCGTCGGCGAGGTCGAGCAGGGAGCGGTGGCGGGGTGACCAGGCGACCGTCAGGCCGCTGCGGGCGAAGGTGATGAGCGGGCCGGTGCCCGGCTCCCCCGGCGGCTGGTGCGGGGCCACGGCGGGGCGGGCCGTCAGGCCGGGGGTGATGGCGTCGCGGGCGCCGAACAGCTCGGTGCGGATGCGGTCGCCGGGCAGGCCGAGCCTGGTGAGCATGGCGCGCAGGGCGGTCATGAAGGCGGCGGGGCCGCACAGGTAGGCGGTGGCGTCGGCGGGCAGGCCGAGCGGGGCCAGGCTCTCGAGCGTGGGCCTGCCGTGGTGCACCTCGGCACGGCGGGCCGGCCGGCCCGCCGTCTCGCCGCCGGGGGCGTCCCCGCCCGTGCCGTCCTCGCCTGTGCCGTGCTCGTCGGGGCCGTCCTGGTGGTCCTGGTGGTCCTCGGCCGTGTAGAAGATGTGCTCGCGGGCGCCCGGCAGGCGGGCGAGCAGGGTGTGGGCCTCGCGGGCGAACAGGTGCTCGGCGCGGCTGCGTGCCACGTGGATCCACCACAGCCGCCGTACGGTGTGCTCGGCGGCCAGGCGGTGCAGCATCGCCATGACGGGGGTGGCGCCGACACCGGCCGAGGCGAGGACGACGGGGCCGGTCGCTGTGCTGGGGTCGCCGGCGAGGACGAAGTCGCCGCGCGGCGCCGCGACCTCCAGCACCGCGCCGGGGTGCAGGTCACGGTGCAGGTAGCGGCTGACCAGGCCGTACTCCTCGCCTTTGACGCTCACCCGGTAGTGGTCCGCGCCGGGCGCGGACGACAGGGAGTAGCTGCGCACCGGCGGCGGGTCGCCGGCGGCGGCGACCCGGAACGTGAGGTACTGCCCGGCCTCGGCGGCGGGCAGCGGGGCGCCGTCGGGCGCCTGCAGATGGATCGACAGCACCGACGGGGTCTCGCGGACGACGGCGGTGACCCGCAGCGGCCGGAACCCCTGCCATGCCTCGGCGCGCGCCGCCTCTCCCTGCGCCAGTTCCTGGAACGACTGCCGCCAGCCGGGGCTGAGCGCGGGGATGGCCAGCGCTCTGCGCAGGTCGCCGGGGTCGCGGCCGGGCAGGTAGAGCAGGGCGTCGATGCCGGCGACGGTGAACGCCTGCGGCCCGGTGCGCGTCTTGACGATGGCGTCGCCCGCCTGTACCTCGCCCTCGGTCAGGACGCGCAGGTAGAAGCCGGGCCGGTGGTGGGCGACGAGCAGGGCGGGCAGTTCGGGCTCGCCGAGCCGCATGCCGACGCGGTAGCAGGTGACGCGGGGCTGAGTGACCTCGAACTCCGCCTCGCCGATGCGGTAGCGGTCGCCGATGCACACCTCGTCGTCGGGCAGCCCGTCGACGGTGAAGTTCTCGCCGAACTGGCCGTAGGTGAAGTCGTCGCGGCCGAAGTGCTCCTGCCAGTGGGCGTAGGACTGGATCTGGTAGACCAGCACCGCCCGCTGCTCGCCGCCGTGCCCTTGCAGATCTCCCTGACCGTCGCCGTCGATGTTGAGCCGCCTGACCATGCGCGGCCCGGCGACGGGGCGCTTCCAGACGCCGGTGTGCACGGTGCGGCCCTGCCAGGACACGTCTTGCGGCATCCCGACGTTCACCGACACAAGAGTGGCTGCCGTCATGTTCCTCACAGCGTGAGTGCCCGTCATCTCCCACCCTAATCAGGCGGTACGGGCGCAGTACGGACAGAGTGCTGCCAGCGGCCCTTCCTACGGTGTGCTCACGCCCCTCGAGGCCGGGATCCGGCTTTCGGGGGACCCCCGCGTGAAAGGAAGACCCCCGTTGAGATCCAGAATCATCGCGTCCTTCGTGGCCTTGGCCGCCGCGGCCTCCGTCTTCGTCAACGTGCCCGCGGCCTCCGCCGACGGGCTGAGCAACCCGAGCGGCACGCTCACCGTCGAGTGCGCCGGCGCCAAGGCGTTCCTGCAGGTGGACTGGAAGGCCGGCGACCGGGTGACGATCCGCTGGCGGGTCGACGACACCGGCACGGCCAGTGGCATCTCCCCCGTGCTGCGGATCTCGGCCCACGACTTCGACCACCAGGGGTCGGCGTTCATCTTCCCCGCGGGTGATGCCTACTACATCCACAACGGCGGCAACGGCACCCATGAGGTGGGCCTGAAGTCCAACTGGAACCCCACCGCCATCGGCAACATCAACCACCTGCGGGTGCAGGTCCAGAACGGCACGGCCGCGCAGGGCGTGCACTGCACGCAGGTGCGGGAGATCTGGAACTGGAGCATGATCGGTCACAAGAACGCCATGGGCAAGCGCGGCGTGCCGTACGTGCTGGGGGGCGAGGACACCGCGGCCAAGCCCGGCCTGGACTGCTCGGGCCTGGTCAAGGTCGCCTACGACGCGATCGCCCACTTCCCCGGCTGGCCAGTGCGCCGCGCGGTGGACATGTGGCGGTGGGCCGAGAGCCACCAGACCCCGTCGAAGTTCTACGCCAAGTCGGTCGCCTGGTCGGACCTGAAGGTCGGCGACCTGATCTTCTACAAGACGACCTCGGAGGATGTCGGGCACGTGGCGTTCTGGGAGGGTGACGGCAACGTGCTGGACGCGCTCGAGCCGGGCACCGAGGTCGCCGTGCATCCGGAGGGCGGCCTGCGCAACGTGCGGGTCGCGGCCTTCCGCATCCTGGGCGTGACGACCGTGTCCTAGCCCGTCCTCCTGCGAACGGCTCAGGGCGCCCCCGGCGCTCTGGGCCTTTCGCGTACTTCTGACCTAAGATCGTGCGGTGTCGCACGTCACGGTCACCGGGTGCGGTCACCGGTGACGCAGGAGAGCTTCGGTGACCTGCTGCGCGCCCTGCGCCGCCGCGCCGGGCTGACCCAGCGGCAGCTCGCCGCCCTGGCAGGGGTGAGCGCGGGCGCGATCCGCGACCTCGAGCAGGGCAGGACACGAACCCCCAAACAGGACTCCGTACGGGCCATCGCCGCCGCGCTCACCCTGGACGACGCCGACGCCGCACGGCTGCGCGCCGCCGCGAGCAGCCGGCCCGCCCAGCACGCCGAGGCTCCCGGCGGCGGGCCGTTGCGCATCCGGGTGCTCGGCCCCGTCGAGGTGTGGCACGGCGAGACCCGGGTCCCGCTCGGCTCCGGCCTGCAACGCGCGCTGCTGGCCCGGCTCGCGCTCGGCGCCGGCGCGCCGGCCGGGCAGGACGAGCTCATCGAGCTGCTGTGGCCGGACGGCGCCGCCTCCCGTGCGGTGGGCCTGCTGCACACGCACATCGCCCGCTTACGACGCCTCCTGGAGAAAGCCGCAGGCCCCAGCCCCGGCATGGGCATCGGCGCCGACTCCGAGGCCGGCTCCGGAGCCGCCTCCGGCGAAGGAACCGGCGAAGGAATCGGAGGTGGCTCGGGCAGCGGCTCCGCCGGAGGGACCGGCAGCGGATCTGAGAGCGGCTCTGAGAGCCGGCGCGGGAGCGGGCCCGCAGCAGTCGCCGGCCCGCCAGGGGGTGTGCTGCCCGGCGGGCGTGGCGGCTACCGGCTCGCGGTCACCGCCGACCAGCTCGACCTGCTGCGCTTTCGCGACCTGATCGCGCGGGCGGCCTATGACGGGCCCGAGGAGGCGCTGGCCCGGCTCGGCAAGGCCGTCGCGCTGTGGCGGGGCGAGCTCGACGTGCCGCAGCTCGCCTCCAGCCCGCTGCAGGCCGCGGTGACGGCCGAGTACGCCGCCGCCGTGCGCAGGTTCGCCGCCCTGGCGCGCGACCTCGGCGTACCGGAACGGGCTCTGGAGCCGGTGGGCCGGCTGGCGCGCCGGCACGAGCTCGACGAGCCGCTGCACGCCGAGCTGATCCTCACCCTGGCCGCGAGCGGCAGGCAGGCGCAGGCGCTGGCCGCGTACGAGAGCATCAGGGCCGCGCTGGCCGACCAGCTCGGCATCGACCCCGGCGAGCGGCTGCGCGAGGCCCACCTCGCGGTCCTGCGGCGGCAGGAGCGGCAGGCGGCGGGATGGACGGCGATCCAGCAGGCGCCCGCCCCGCCCCCGGACTTCGTCGGCCGGACGTCCGAACTGGCCGCCATCGAAGCCGCCTTGACCATCCGCCACCAGGAAGCTCAGGACGCGGCCGGCCAGGATGAGGAAACCCCGGAGGAAGCAGGCCGGCGGCAGGAAGCCCCGGACGAGACCGGCGGACGCGGGCAGAGCCTCGACGCGGCAGACCGGCGGCAGGAGACCCCCGACGCGGCCGGCCTACAGGAGGAGGTGGGGGTGCCGCCGAGGATGGTGTTGATCGACGGGATCGCGGGTGTCGGGAAGACGGCGCTCGCGCTGGCCGCCGCTCACCGTCTGCGCGCCCGCTACCCCGACGGCCAACTGTACGCCGACCTGCGTGGCTCCGACCTGCGTGGCTCCGACCTGCGTGGCTCCGCGGCGGCGCCGGAGCCGATGCGGGTGCTGGGCCGGTTCCTGCGGGCACTGGGCGTGCCGGGCCGGCGGATCGGGACCGACGAGAGCGAGGCGGCCGCGTTGTTCCGCAGCGAGCTGGCCGACCGGCGGATGCTGGTGCTGCTGGACAACGCGCACGACGCGGGCCAGGTGCTGCCGCTGCTGCCCGGCGCGGGCGGCAGCGACCTGATCGTCACCAGCAGGCGCAGGATGGCGGGCCTGGCCGGGGCGCGTACCGTGCACCTCGAGCCGCTGGACGCGCGGGAGTCGGTCACGCTGATCGCCGCGACGGCGGGAGCGCACCGCGTGCAGGCCGATCCCGGCGCGGCGAGGGCGCTGGCCGAGGCGTGCGCGCACCTGCCGCTGGCCTTGCGCATCGCGGGGGCGCGGCTGGCCACCCGGCAGGCGTGGACCATCGGCGACCTGACCAGGCGGCTGCGTGACGACAACCGCAGGCTCGCCGAGCTGTCCACCGGCGAGTCGAGCGTGCTGGCCGGTTTCCAGCTCGGCTACGCCGATCTGAGCGGGGCGGCCCGGCGGGCGTTCCGGCTGTGCAGCCTGCATCCGGCCGACGACTTCGGGGCGGGCGCGACCGGCGCGCTGCTCGGCCTGCCGGCCGCCGAGGCCGACCGGGTGCTGGAGGAGCTGCTGGAGGCGAACATGCTGCTGCAGTACGCGGCCGACCGTTACCGCTTCCACGACCTGCTCGGCCTGTACGCGCGGCGGCTGCTGGCCGAGGACCCGGAGGGCGAGGCGGCGCGGGCCCGGCTGCACGCCTGGTACATCGACACGGTGACGGCGGCGATGGAGTGGGTCTACCCGCAGCTGGTCAGGCTCGGCACGCACGCCCGCAGGCAGGAGGTGTTCGCCGGTGAGGACGAGGCGCTGGCCTGGCTGGACGGCGAGCTGCCCGCGCTGGTGGCGATCGTGCGGCGGACGGCCGTGTCGGAGGACCCGGCGGCGGCGTGGCGTATCACCGACCAGTTGCGCGGCTATTTCCTGATCCGGCGGCACGTGGAGGGGTGGCTGCCGGCGGCGCAGGCGGGCATGGAGGCGGCCGGGCGGGCCGGTGACGACGCGGCGCGGACCGCGATGCTGATCAGCCGCGGGCAGGCGTTGTGGTCGGCGGGCCGGGACGAGGAGGCGCTGGCGGACTGCCTGGCCGGTGAGCGGCTCGCGGCGGACACCGATCAGCTGAGGGCGGCGGCGTACCTGGCGCATCAGATCGGCTGGCTGCGACTGGAGCAGGGCAGGCTCGCCGAGGCCGAGACGTGGCTGCGGCGGGCGCTGGCGCGGACGGAGGACGAGCCGCGCGGGCACGTGCGGGCGGTCGCGCTCAACGGGCTGGGGGTGCTGCGGCTGAGTCAGGGCGAGCTGCGGGAGGCGGCCGGGCTGTTCGGGGCGGCGCTGGCGATCAACGAGGAGACGGGCCGGCTGACGTCGGCGCTGGTGAACCGGGGCAATCTGGCCAGTGCGCTGCGGGGGCTGGGTGCGGAGGAGCGGGCGGCCGGGCTGCTGGGCGAGGTGCTGGCGGCGTACCGGAGGGCGGCGAACCTGCGCGGTGAGCTGTCGACGCTGGATGAGCTGAGCCTGCTGCACCTGCAGCGCGGGGACGCCGCGACGGGGCTTGAGGTGGCGCGGCGGGCGTATGACATGGCGATCGCGGTGCGCGACAGGAAGGCGACGGCGCAGACGGCGGCGACGGTGGCGGAGGCGTATCTGGCGCTGGGTGAGGCGGGCACGGCGGCGGCGTGGTTCGAGCGGGGCGTGGAGCTGGCGCGCGGTGGTTATCCGTATGGACAGGCGCGGGCGCTGGCGGGGCTCGCCGCCGCCCGGTTGCGTGCCGGTGACGTGGCGGGGGCGCGGGACGCGGCCGGGCAGGCGGCGGGGATCGCGGCGGCGTGCCGGTTCCGGCTGCTGGAGGGGCGGGCGCGGGCGGTGCTGGCCGAGGCGGGCCCGGATCGGCTGATCACGAACGTGGGTAAGAGAGCATAGCCACAGCAACCATCGAGAAACGGGGACGGCACGTCATGAAGGCCATCATCTACCGCGGGACCGGCGACGCCGGCGTTCTGCAGCTCGTCGAGCGTGACCTGCCCGAGCCCGGCCCTGGCCAGGTGCGGGTGCGCGTCGCCGTGTCGGGGGTGAACCCGACGGACTGGAAGACCCGTTCGGGCGCCACCAACCCGCAGAGCGTGCCCGAGGTCATCCCGCATCTCGACGGGGCGGGCGTGATCGACGCGGTCGGCGACGGGGTCGATCGGGGGCGGGTGGGTGAGCGGGTGTGGCTGTTCATGGCCACGCAGGGCGGCTCCACCGGCACCGCCGCCGAGTACGCGCTCCTTGACGCCGGTCAGGCGGTCGCGCTGCCGGAGAAGGTGGGGTTCGACGTCGGGGCGAGCCTGGGGGTGCCGGCGCTAACCGCGCACCGGGCGCTGACGGTGGCCGAGGACGGGCCGCGGCGGCTCGGGCCCGGCGCGCTGGAGGGCAAGGTGGTGCTGGCCGCGGGCGGGGCGGGCGCGGTCGGGCACGCCGTCATCCAGCTCGCCCGCTGGGCCGGCGCGACGGTGATCACCACGATCTCCGGCCCGGACAAGGCGCGGCTGGCCGCGGCCGCGGGCGCCCACCACGTCATCAACTATCGCGAGGGGGATCCGGCGGCGCAGGTCCGCGAGCTCGCGCCGGACGGCGTCGACATCATCGCCGAGGTGGCGCTGGGCGCGAACCTCGCCCTGGATCTGGCGGTGCTGCGTACCCGCGGGGTGATCGCGACCTACGCCAACGACGGCGGCAAGCCGGTCTCGCTGGACGTGCGGCAGAACATGACGCTGAACACCCGCTTCCAGTTCCTGGTGCTGTACACGGTCGGCGACGACGCGCTGCGTGCGGGCGCCGAGGACGTCGCGGCCGCCGTCGCCGACGGTGCGCTGCCGGTGGGTGAGGAGCACGGGCTGCCGCTGGTGCGTTTCCCGCTGGAGCGCACCGCAGACGCGCACCGCGCGGTGGAGGGCGGCGCGGTCGGCAAGGTGCTGGTGGACGTCAGCCCGTGATGCGGCGCTCCAGGAGCATGCCGGGCCACTCCCCCACGGTGAACGGGGCGAGGCGGGTGAAGCCGCAGCTTTCGTAGAAGGCGACCAGGCGGCCGTCGTCGCCGGCGTAGCAGTCGACCCGCAGCAGTCCGAGGCCGCGTTCGCGGGCCTGCTCGGCGGCCCAGTCGAGCAGGGCGCGGCCGATGCCGTGGCCGGCGTGGCGGCGGTCGGTGACCAGGGCCTGCACGTACAGCTCGGGCTCGGTCGCGGGGGTGACGTAGGGGTGGGCGGGCCCGATGGAGATGGTGCCGGCGGGCTCGCCGTCGTGCTCGGCGATGTGCATGCCGCCGCCGCGCTGCCAGGAGGCGACCTGCTCGGTGCGGCGCTCGTCGCCGGTGAAGGGGCGGCTGCCCCACTGGCCGGTGCGGCCCTGGGCGGTCAGCCAGGCCACGGCGCTGTCGAACATGGCGAGCGTGACGGGCACGTCGCCGGGCCCGGCGGGACGGACGCGGATCACTTCTTCTTGACCGTCCTCAGGGCGCTGCCCTTCTTCCACTGGGAGAACGGCATCTGCCAGTAGCCCCAGCCGTTGTTCCACTCCAGCTCGCGGTTGGTGCCGGTGATCTCCACGACGTCGCCGCGCTGCATGTGGTCGTAGAACCACTTGGCCTGGTCGGGGCGGGCATTGATGCAGCCGTGGCTGACGTTGGTGCGGCCCTGGGCCCAGACGTTGTCCTTGGCGTGGACGTACTCGCCGGAGTTGGAGATCCGCACCGCGTGGTTGATCATCACGTCGTAGTACTCGGGGTCGTCCTTCTCGCGGCCGGGCGAGATCATGCGGACGGGGTTCCCGCGTTCCATGGTCAGGTGCACGCCCGAGGTGGTGGTGTATTCGCGGGTGTTGCCCTTGCCTGCGCTGATGCGCATGGTCTGGACCCGCTTGCCGTCCTTGTAGACGTACATCATGTGCTTGGCGACGTCGACCTTGCTGATCTGCTTGGCGCCGATCTTGAGGTTCGCGGTGTAGTCCTTGACGCCGTAGAGGTCCTTGCCGCCCTTGATGCCGTCGATGTTGGCGTTGAAGGTGACCTTCTGGTGGGCGGGCCAGTATTTCGCGGTGCGGTAGATGACGACCTTGTCGTTGATCCACCGCCAGGCGCCCTGGACGGGCTTTTCCGCCTCGACCTCAAGGGCGCGCTCGATGGTGGCCTTGTTGGTGACGGGCTGGTTGAACGTCACGATGATGGGGGCGCCGACGCCGAGCGTCTCGCCCTTGGCGTTGGGGGTGACGTCGGCGACCTGGAGCGCCCGCTCGGGCTTGGCGGTGGTGAAGGTGCTGGTCGCGGTGGTGGCGCCGGCGGTGGCCGAGACGTTGTAGCGGGTGGACGGCTTCAGCGGCGTCTTGGAGATCCAGCGGGTCTTGTCGGCGTTGAACTTACCGGTGACCTGCTCGCCGTCGGCCTCGACCGTGACGTTCTCCAGCGCGCCGCCCGCGGCGGAGACGACGACCTTCTTGTCCGGGTGGACCTTGCTGGTGCCCTCGGCGGGCTTGATCGCGACCGTGGGCGCCTGCGGGGTGGCGATGATGGTGGCGTCGGGCGCGTCGGGCGGAGGGCTCGCGGGACCGCCTGAGCAGGACGCCGTCAGGGCAGCCGCTGCCAGCAGCGCGAATGCGGTGGCGGGTCTCCTCGGGCCGGTCTGCGCGTTCAAGTTCTTCCTCTCGCCAACGGCGCCGCAAAGGGCACTTCAAAAACCTTAATGCTCCTGCCTGTAAGACGCCGAATCGTTTGGGAGAGTTCGATCACATTTCAATTACTTGTGCGGGCCAGGCGGTGGGTCAGGCCGGTGTGGCGGCGTCCGGCACCCTTGGTGCGTACGGCCTGGGCCAGCGCCCGGCGCGAGCCGACGATGACGACGAGCTTCTTGGCGCGGGTGATCGCGGTGTAGAGGAGGTTGCGCTGCAGCATCATCCAGGCGCTGGTGGCCAGCGGGACCACCACGGCCGGGTATTCGCTGCCCTGGGAGCGGTGAATGGACACCGCGTAGGCGTGGGCCAGCTCGTCGAGCTCGTCGAAGGCGTAGTCGACCGGCTCGTCCTCGTCGGTCAGGACGGTGAGCTTGTGCTCGTCGGGGCGGATGTCGGTGACGATGCCGACCGTGCCGTTGAACACCCCTGCCGCGCCCTTGTCGTAGTTGTTGCGCAGCTGGGTGACCTTGTCGCCGACGCGGAAGACGCGCCCGCCGTAGCGGCGCTCGGGCATGCCGTCGCGGGCGGGGGTCAGGGCCTCCTGCAGGGCGGTGTTGAGCGCGCCGGCGCCGGCGGCGCCGCGGTGCATGGGGGCCAGGACCTGTACGTCGCGGCGGGGGTCGAGGCGGAAGCGGCGCGGGATGCGGCGGGCGACGACGTCGACGGTGAGCGCGGCGATCTCCTCCGGCTCCTCGCAGGGGAACAGGAAGAAGTCCTTCATGCCCTCCAGGACGGGGTGGCGGCCGGTGTTGACGCGGTGGGCGTTGACGACGACGCCGGACTCCTGGGCCTGGCGGAAGATCTGCGTCAGCCGTACCCGGGGGATGTCGGGGGCGGCCAGCAGGTCTTTGAGCACCTCGCCCGCGCCGACCGAGGGGAGCTGGTCGACGTCGCCGACGAACAGCAGGTGCGCGCCGGGCGCGACGGCCTTGACGAGCTTGTTGGCCAGCAGCAGGTCCAGCATGGACGCCTCGTCCACGACGATCAGGTCCGCGTCGAGCGGGTTGTCGCGGTCGAAGGTGGCGTCGCCGCCGGGGCGCAGCTGCAGCAGGCGGTGCACGGTGGTGGCCTCGTGGCCGGTCAGCTCGGCCAGGCGTTTGGCGGCGCGCCCGGTGGGGGCGGCCAGGATGACCTTGGCGCGGCGGGCGCGGGCCAGCAGCACGATCGAGCGTACGGTGAAGCTCTTGCCGCAGCCGGGGCCGCCGGTCAGGACGGCGACCTTGTGGGTGAGCGCCAGGCGGACGGCCTGGCGCTGCTCGGCGGCCAGGTCGGCGCCGGTCTGGCCGTGCAGCCAGCGCTCGGCGCGCTCCCAGTCGACGTCGGCGAAGCTCTTGAGCCGGTCGTGGCCGTTGTGCAGCAGGCTGAGCAGGCCGCCGGCCAGGGAGGTCTCGGCGCGGTGGAAGGGCGGCAGGTAGACGGCCGGTACGTGGTTGTCGCCGGCCGGCACCTCCTCCCGGACGACGCCCTCCTCGGCGACCAGCGTCTCCAGGCAGGTGGTGACGAGGTCGGGCGGCACGTCGAGGATCTTGACGGCGTCGGCGACGAGGTTGGGGGCGGGCAGGTAGCAGTGGCCGTCGTCGGCGGCCTGCGACAGGGTGTAGCGCAGCCCGGCCTTGACGCGTTCTGGGCTGTCGTGGGGGATGCCGACGGCCTGGGCGATGGTGTCGGCGGTCTTGAAGCCGATGCCCCACACGTCGTCGGCCAGCTTGTACGGCTGGGTGCGCACGATGTCGATGGAGCCTTCGCCGTACTGCTTGAAGATGCGCACCGCGATGGAGGTGGACACGCCGACGCCCTGCAGGAAGATCATCACCTCTTTGATGATCTTCTGTTCCTCCCAGGCGGCGGCGATCATCTTGGTGCGCTTGGGGCCGAGCCCCGGCACCTCGACCAGGCGTTCGGGCTGCTGCTCGATGACCTCGAGCGTGTCGGTGCCGAAATGGTCGACGATGCGCTCGGCCATCTTGGGCCCGATGCCCTTGATCAGCCCGGAGCCGAGGTAGCGGCGGATGCCCTGCACGGTGGCCGGCAGCACGGTGGTGTAGGACCACACCTCGAACTGGCGGCCGTAACGGGGATGCGACGTCCAGCGGCCGTGCAGCCGCAGCGACTCCCCCACCTGCGCGCCGAGCAGCGGCCCGACCACGGTGAGCAGGTCGGCCCCGGTGCGGTCGGTGGCGACGCGCGCGATCGTGTAGCCGGTCTCCTCGTTGGCGTAGGTGATGCGCTCAAGGACTGCGCTCAACTGAGTGCCGGCTTCTCTGGCACCCGCGTCCGGGCCCGCCTCGCGCTCCACCACACCGACGAGATTAGGGGAGATCCTCACCGCCGCGACACCCGGCCCGGCGGGTGGTCCGCGCCGCGTTCACTCCCACGTCCAGAGCGGCACCTCACGCAGCGGGTGGAGCTGATCGTCGGTCTCGGCGTGGGAGTTCTGCTTGGCCACCTCCGTGCCGAACTCCACGTGCGAGCGCAGGGCGGCCCGGAACGGCTCGTCGTCGGGCAGCCCCGCGTGGTCGGCGGCCTGCATGTACAGCTCGACGAAGCGCGAGCGCTGCTCCTCGGTGATCCGCAGTCCCCGGTGGGCGCGGATGAGCAGCGGGAACCCGCCCATGTCGGTGGAGAAGGTGTCGGGGCCGCCGAAGGTCTCCGCCGTGAAGGCGGTCAGATGGTCGACGTGGGTGGCCCTGCCCGTGCCGAAGAGCGGCTGGAGCAGCGGGTCGGCCAGCAGGCTGCGATAGAAGATCTCGATGAACTCGTGCAGTTTGTCGTGGCCGCCGGCGTGCTCGAATAAGGTCTCCATGGCTCCAGGGTCACACGCACGCCGGGTGGCGGGCCAGGGAGCTTCGGGTGCGCGGTCTTTCCGCCTCCGCCGGGCGGGAGCGCCACGCACGTAACGGGGGACTCGATCCGATAAACCGGGCCGGTGGTCAGGTTATGCGGGCAGAAGCGTTGCGGAAATGCCGGCGTTTCGTGGAAGTGCGCGCCATCAGCTCATCTCGTTGCTTCCCGAGATTCCGTCTCTGCAGAT
This sequence comes from Nonomuraea sp. NPDC049504, assembly GCF_040676845.1. Lineage (NCBI taxonomy): Bacteria > Bacillati > Actinomycetota > Actinomycetes > Streptosporangiales > Streptosporangiaceae > Nonomuraea > Nonomuraea sp. NPDC049504. Next base: position 132,259 of record NZ_JBFAPT010000011.1, on the reverse strand, counting down.
CTGGGACTGCTTCCCGGACAGGTCCTACGTGCATTGGCGGATCAACCAGTCGTGGGAGCTCAGGTTCTGACCGCGGGCAGCAGGCCGGTGACGAGGGCGCGGACGCCCTTGGCGTAGGTGTCTCGGGCCGTCAGCTCCTCCCACCGGCCGGCGATCTCGCTGAGGCGGGGGAACTGCGCCGCGTCCAGGCCGGTGAAGACCTTCTCGCGGTAGGTGGGGCCGCCCTGCTCGCGGCGCCGGCGGGCGGCCGCGCGGCCGCCGATCTCGCCGGCCGTGTAGTGCCAGATGATCCGGTACGCGTCCACCGCCTCCTCCATCGGCAGTCCCGCCCGCAGGCCGGCGTCGACGATCCGGTCGGGGTACCACAGCGCGCCCACCGCCAGCAGGTCGTCGGCGCGCAGCACGTCGACCGCCCACGGGCAGCCTGAGACGGCCTCGTGCATGGCCAGCGCGGCGGTGATCGCGCGTTCGCGGGGGTCGTCGGGCAGGTCGGGGCGGGGGATGCCGGCGGCGTAGTCGTCGAGCAGCAGCACCAGCAGCTCGTCCTTGTCGCGCACGTGCCGGTAGAGCGCCATCGGCGTGCTGCCGACCTCTCTGGCCAGCCTGCGCATGGTCAGCTCGCCCACTCCGTCCTGCTCGATGACCCGCCAGGCGGCGGTGACGATCTCCGCCCGGGAGATGCGGGGCGGTCTTCCTGTACGCGTCGGCATGACCGCCATGCTACTTTGTGTACGTGTATACAAAGTCGTTGGCCATCCCCGCCCTCGCCTTCGCCGTCGCCGTGGGCTCCCTGCAGATGACCGTCGTCGTCCCCCTGCTGCCCGGCCTCGAACGCCTGCTGCACGCCCCGCCCACCACCGTCTCCTGGGCGCTCACCGCCGGCATGCTGTCGGGGGCCGTGTCGATCCCGCTGCTGGCCCGCCTCGGCGACATGTACGGCCGCCGCACCATGGCCCTGCTCACCCTCGCCCTCCTGGCCGCCGGATCCGTGCTCAGCGCCATCGCCGACCAACTGCCCCTGCTGCTGGCCGGCCGTGTCCTGCAGGGCGCCGCCGCGCCGCTGCTCCCCCTGTCCATGGGCCTGGTCAGGCAGCTCGTCCCCCCCGACCGGCTGCCCGCCGCGATCGGCGTGCTCAGCGCCACCCTCGGCGTCGGCTGCGGCGGCGGCCTCATCATGGCCGGGCTGCTGGAGGGCGACCACCGGGCGGTCTTCTGGGCCCAGGCCGCGCTCGCCGCCCTCAGCCTGCTGCTGGTGGCCGCCGTGGTGCGCGAGCGCCACGCCCGCGCACCCGGACGTCCCGACCTGGCCGGCGCGGCGCTCGTCGCCTTGTGGCTCGGCTGCCTGCTGCTGGCCGTCAGCAAGGGCGCCGCGTGGGGCTGGACCTCACCGGCCACCCTCGGCCTGTTCGCCGCCGCCGTCGCCGGGGCCGCGGTCTGGGCCGTGACCGCCCGCCGCACCCCGCACCCGCTCATCGAGATCCCCATGCTGCTGCACCGCGCCACCGTCGGGGCCACCGTGGCGTCGTTCCTCATGGGGCTCGCCCTGTTCACCGCCATCACCACCGTCTCGGCCGTCGCGCAGGGCCGCCTCGGCGCCTCGGTGCTGCAGGTCGGCCTCTACCTGCTGCCCACGACCCTGCTCATGCTCGTGACGTCCGTGCTCGCCGGGCCGCTCATGCGCCGCTACACCGCCTCGGCCCTCGTGGCGGCCGGCTCCGCGCTGGTGAGCGCCTCCGCCCTGTGGCTGGCCCTGTCCGATTCCTCCCCCATGGACCTGTACGGCGCCGCGACCGTGCTCGGCCTGGGCACCGGCCTCGGCTACGCCGCCCTCGGCACCATGGCCGTCGAACACGTCGAACCCGCCAAGACCGCGGCCGCCGGCGGCATCAACGCCCTGGTCAGGATCGCCGGCAGCAGCGTCGCGGGAGCCGTCGGCGCCGCCGTGCTCGACGCCGGCGGCCCGGCATGGACGTTCGGCGTCGCCGCCGCGGCCGGGCTGCTCGCCGCCCTCTTCGCCACCGCCCACACCCGCCTCACCCACACACCGACCCGAGAGATGGAACCGGCATGAACGACCGCATCACCGCCTGGGGTGACGAACTGATCAAACTGCACGACGGCTTCCGCCGGGACCTCGCCGCGCTGCGCGAGTCCAGGATGGACGCGGCCGACCTGCGTACGCACTGCCTGGCCTTCTGCGACGCCCTGCACGCCCACCACGAAGGCGAGGACGGCGCCCTGTTCCCCCACCTCGCCACCGAGCGCCCCGAGCTGGCCGGCGTCCTCGCCCGGCTCCGCCAGGAGCACCAGGTGGTCGCCGCCCTCATGAACGAGATCAGGCGCCTGCTCGACCACGACCGGAGCCGGATCCAGGCCGAACTCGACCGGCTCACCGCGAAGCTGGAGGCCCACCTCGACCACGAGGAACAGCAGCTCGTCCCGGTGCTCAACACAATGCTCACCCTCCCCGGCGACGTCTGACCGCCAAGGGGGGAAGGGACCGCCGAAGAGGGGCCTCGCAGGGGCTGCCGCTGTAGCGTTGAGGGCGGGACGGAAGGAGGCGCCCATGCTCGCCCGCCTCGCCCTGACGGCGGCACTCGCCCTGCTGGCCGTCCGCTGCGACGGAGCGCCACCCGCGCCCGTCCCGCCCTCCCCCGCCGCCCAGCCCGCCATCACCAGCGGCTGCCAGTCCGCCGACCGGCTGGAACCCGGCACCCACCGCCTCGCTCACGACGGGCTCAGCCGCCGCTTCCTGCTCGCCCTGCCCGACGGTGACGGCCCCCACCCCCTCATCCTCGACCTGCACGGGCTCAACTCCACCGCCGCCCGCCAGAACGCCTACAGCCGCCTGGCCGAGCACGGCACAAGCCGCGGCTACATCGTCGCCACCCCCCAGGCCGCCGACGGCCACATGGGCTGGACCCTGCCCCGCACCGCCGGCCCCGACGACACCGGCTTCCTCACCGCGCTGCTCGCCCACCTCGAACGCCGCCTGTGCGTCCGCGCCGACCGCCGGTTCGCCGCCGGCATGTCCTACGGCGCCGCCATGGCCACCGGCCTCATCTGCGCCCTCGACGGCAAGCTGTCGGCCGTGGCCGCCGTCGCCGGCATCAACATCGCCCGCCCCTGCCGGCCGCCCGCCCCCACCACGATCATCGCCTTCCACGGCACCGACGACCGCATCGTCCCCTACGACGGCGGCCACCCCTTCCGCGACGCCACCGGCGACCTGCGCGAACTCGCCGACCTCATCGTCCTGGACCCCGTCGAGCGCGCCACCGCCGGCTGGGCGGACCTGCTCGGCTGCACCGGCCCCGGCACCACCACCCCCGCCCCCCGCGTACGCCTGCACGACTGGACCTGCCCCGGCGCCACCGTGCGCCTCTACACCGTCACCGGCGGCGGCCACACCTGGCCCGGCGCCATGCCCGTCCCCCGCCTCGGCCACACCACCTCAGAGCTCGACGCCACCCGCCTCATCCTCGATGCCTTCGACCGCGCACCCTCCCGCTGAGCAGCCGCTACTCTTGTCGCTCATGAGTCAGGTGGGACAGGCGACGGCGCGCGCCCTGCTGCGCAGGCTGGCCGTCGAACAGGCCGAGTGCAGGGTGCCGTCGCTGACGGCGGCGATCGTCCGCGACGGGCGGACCGCATGGTTCGGCGGCAGAGGCCGCGTCGGCGACCAGCAGCCGACGCCCGCCACCCAATACCGCATCGGATCCATCACCAAGAGCATGGTCGCCGTCGTCGTCATGCGGCTGCGCGACGAAGGCGTCCTCGACCTCAACGACCCCCTCGAGCGGCACCTGCCCGGCACCCAGGTCGGCCACCTGACCATCGGCCAGCTGATGTCCCACACCGCCGGCCTGACCGCCGAGCCGCCCACCGACTGGTGGGAGCGCACCCCCGGCATCCCCGCCCACGACCTGCTCGACCGCCTCGGCGGGCCAGAGCTCAAGCACCGTCCCGGCCGCCGCTTCCACTACTCCAACGTCGGGTTCGCGCTGCTCGGCGAGCTGGTGGGCCGGCTGCGCGGCACCACCTGGCTCAAGGCCCTGCGCGCCGAGGTGCTCGACCCGCTCGGCATGCACGACACCACCCCGCGCCCCCGCCCGCCCCACGCCACCGGCTACGCCGTCCACCCCTACGCCGACGTCGTGCTCGCCGAGCCCGAACACGACGCCGACGCCATGGGCCCGGCGGGCCAGCTGTGGTCCACCCCGCACGACCTGGCCCGCTGGGCCGCGTTCCTGTCCGGCCACACCAGCGGCGTGCTGCCCGCCGCCACCCTCGCCGAGATGCGCGAACCCATCGGCGTCGACGACGGCCACACCTGGACCGGCGGGTTCGGGCTCGGCCTGCAGCTCTCCCGCGCCCGCGGCCGCCGCCTGGCCGGCCACACCGGCTCCATGCCCGGTTTCCTGGCCACCGTGTGGGCCGACCCCGACGAGGACACCGGCGTGCTGTTCATGGCCAACACCACCTCCGGCCTCACCGGCGCCCTCACCGACGACCTGCTCGACATCCTGCACGAGTACGAGCCGCGCCTGCCCGACGAATGGCAGCCCGCCCCCGCCGACCCCGGCCTGCTCGCCCTGACCGGCCTGTGGCACTGGGGCCCCAAGCCGTACGTGCTGAGCCTGCTGCCCGACCGCGGCCTGGCGCTGGAGCCGGTCGGCGGCCGCGGCCGCGCCTCCCGCTTCGTCGCCCAGGACGACGGCACCTGGCTCGGCCTCGACGGCTACTACGCCGGCGAGACGCTCAAGGTCGCCCCCGACCACCTCGACCTCAACACCTTCATCTTCACCCGCGACCCCTACGACCCCGCCGCCCCGCTGCCGGGCGGCCCCGGCGACTGGCTCGCCTGAGGAGGCGCAGGCGGTGAACGCCGGCGTCGCCGGGCAGGCGGCGGCCCTGTTCGCCGTCACCAACATCGACGACATCCTGATCCTGGCGCTGTTCTTCGCCCAGGCCGCCGGCCGGCCGGGCGCGGCGGCGCGGATCGTGGCCGGCCAGTATCTCGGCTTCGCCGCGATCCTGGCCGTGGCCGTCGCCGCCGGGTTCGGGGCGAGCTTCCTGCCCGGCCCCGTCATCCCGTACCTGGGGCTGCTCCCGCTCGCCATCGGCCTCAAGGCCGGCTGGCAGGCGTGGAAGAACCGCTCCGAGGGGCAGGAGCAGGAGCCGCCCGGCGGGCCGGGCGCGCTGGCCGTCGCCGCCGTCACCTTCGCCAACGGCGGCGACAACATCGGCGTGTACGTCCCGGTCTTCGCCACCTCCGGCCCCGGCGGCATGACCGTCTACGTCACGGTCTTCCTGCTGCTGGTGGCCGTGTGGTGCGCGGCCGGCCGGTTCTTCGCCACCCGCCCCGTCATCGCCGGAGCGCTGACCCGCTGGGGCCACATCCTGCTGCCCGCGGTGCTGATCGCCATCGGCGCGTTCATCCTCATCGACGGCGGCGCCTTCGGCCTGTGACGGTCGCCCAGCCCACCGGCCCCTGCGCGGCGAGCGTCAGGCGGTCCCTGTACGTGACGTGTGAGCCGCTGAGACCGGGTCAGCCGCCGGTCAGGATGGCGGCGACGTCGGAGCCGGGGCCGTCCGGGAGGGTGGCGTGGAGCAGTTCCACGCGGTGCACCAGGCGGGGTTCGGCCAGGCGCACTCCGGCGCAGGGGCCGGGGCCGGCCGAGGCGGGCAGCAGGGTCAGGCCGTGGCCGGCGGCCACCAGGTTCAGCACCGTGTGCACGTCCTCGCCGTCGTAGCCGACCGCCGTGGGGAAACCGTCGCCTGCCAGCTCGCGCAGGCGCGGCAGCGGGCACAGCGGCGTGCGCAGCCAGCGCGCGTCGGCCAGGTCGCCCAGGCGCAGCGCCGTACGGCCGGACAGGGGGTGGCCGTGCGGGAGCATGACGTGCAGGTCCTCCTCGGCGACGCCGGTGGCCGTCATCGGGCCGGTCTCCGGCAGGCGCAGCGGGTCGCTGGGGGCCACGATGCCGTCGGCCAGCCCCAGGTCCGCCTCGCCCCTGGCCACGGTGACCGCCACGTCGTCGCGGCCGCAGGTGTGCACGTCCACGTCCAGGCGGGGCCGGCGGGCGCAGGCCGTGGCCAGGCGGCCGGCCAGCACCGGGTTGAGCGCGAGCGGGGTGGCGGCCAGGCGCAGCAGGTGGCCGGGCGGTGCGGCGGCGCGCAGCACGTCGGCGCGGGCCGCGCGCAGGCGCAGCAGCAGCGGATCGGCGTGTTCCAGCAGGCGGCGGCCCGCCGGGGTGGGCGCGACGGGGCGGCGGGTCAGCAGCGCCAGCCCCAGGTCGCTCTCCAGCGCGGCGACCTGCTGGGAGACGGCCGACTGGGTGTAGCCGAGCTCGGCGGCGGCGGCCGAGAACGAGCCGTGGCGGGCGACGGCGACGAACGTGGCCAGCAGATGAGGGTCCATTAGAAGTGCTTATAGCACGGCAAGAAATGATCGTTGGCGCTTAAGCCGGGCGGGCGGCCACGATGGGGGACATGAGAATCGCCCTTGTGGGGGAACGCTCCCCCTCCGTCCGTTCCCACGCCAGGATCCCGCTGCTGGTGCGGGCGTTGCGGGAGCGCGACGGCATCGCGGTGGACGCGTACTGGATCTCCACCGCCGACGTGAGCGGAGTGGACGGGTTCGACGGGATCTGGCTCGTGCCCGGCAGCCCCTACCGCGACGAGGCGGGCGCGCTGGAGGCGGTACGGGTGGCGCGCGAGCGCGGCATCCCGTTCCTCGGCACCTGCGGCGGCTTCCAGCACCTGCTGCTGGAGTACGCGAGGAACGTGTGCGGGCTGGACGTCGCACACGCCGAGAACACCCCCGGCGCCCGAGACTTCCTGCTCACCCCGCTGGCCTGCACGCTTGCCGGGCACGAGAGCCGCGTACGGCCGGAGTCCGGCACCATGATGGAGCGGATCGTCGGAGCGTCCTCCACGGTCGAGGTCTACAACTGCTCCTACGGACTCAACGAGGACTACAAGCAGACCCTGGCCGGGCACGGGCTGGTGTTCTCCGGTCACGCCGACGACGGCACGGCCCGCGCGGTCGAGCTGCCCGGGCACCCGTTCTTCCTGGCCGTGATGTTCCAGCCCGAGCTGGCCGGCGACGGGCGGCGCCCCCACCCGGTGATCTCCGCCTTCGCCGCCGCGGCCGCCCGCCACGGCCTCATCGGAAAAACCGCGTGACCGTCTCTCCACGCCATCCGGCGCGCCGGTCGGCTATGAGGCGGGCAGCAGGGCCGCGAGTTTACGCAGCGAGCGGCGGGCCACGGCGTTCACCAGCGGCCGGATGAACGGCCAGGCCGCCACGCCGAGCGCCCCGAACGGCACCAGCAGCTCCTCCGCCCACACCACCCGGCTGCCATCACCGTCAGGCCGCACCCGGATGGCGCCGCGCCCGCGCACCACCCGCCCGGTGTGATCGACCCGCATCAGGAACGGCGGCTCCCAGTGCGTGATCGTCATCGTGTCGAGGAACCCCAACGGCCGCAGGCCGGTGTACGCCTCCAGCCCGTCCTCGCCCACCCGCCGCGCGGTCGTCATGAACATCCACTCCGGATGCCGCGGCCAGTCCGTGATCAGCGCGAACACCTGCTCAGGAGGCGCCGGCACATGGGCGGCGGCGGCGGCGTAGACGGCTCTCACCCCGCAGCTCCTACCCGCTGATGGCCGGCTGAGCCGCGACCCGCGCACGGCTGTGGCGGACGAACGCCCGCACCCCCGGCGGCCGGGCGTGCTCACGCAGCCAGGCCAGCCGCAACGGCACCGGCTCCTTGTCGGCCAGCGGCAGGGTGACGGTGCCGGGCTGCTCGTCGAAGCCCTGCGCAGGGGGCGGGCACAGCACGACGGCCTGCCCCAGCCTGACCACCGCGAACAGCTGCATCCCGTCGCTCACGACGGGCCCGGGACGCCCGGGGAAGCCTTCGGGCCACAGCTCCGGCGTCATCATCTGCAGGTTGCCGCCCTGCCAGCGCAGCACCGGCTCGTCGGCCAGGTCGGCCGTGGTGAGCGAAGAACGCCCGGCCAGCCGGTGGCTCGCCGACAGCATGACGTGCATCTGGTCGAGCAGCAGCAGCACGCCGTCCATGGCGGCGGGGTCGGGCGCGGCGCGCAGCAGCGCCAGGTCGGCCGCGCCGGAGCGCAGCCGGTCGAGCTGGTCGGCGGCGTTGCCCACGACCGCCTCCGCCGGCACCGCGGGATCGCCGTCGTTGAAGGAGCGCACCAGGTCGTCCAGCAGCGGAGCGCTGCAGCCGGAGGCCGTCACCGTCAGCGCGGACGGCCCGCCGCCGGTGCGCCGGACGCGGGCGAGCGCGTTGCCCGCCTGGGCGACCAGCGTGCGGGCCTCGGCCAGCAGCACCCGCCCGGCCGGCGTGAGCCCGACGTCGCCCGGTGAGCGCACCAGCAGCTCGGCGCCGACCTCGCGCTCCAGCGCCCTGATCGCGCGCGACAGCGCGGGCTGCGTCATCAGCAGCCGCTCGGCGGCCCTGGTGAAGTTGCGTTCCTCGGCCACCGCGATGAAGTAGCGCAACTGCCGGATCTCCACATCACTCACCCGCGCAGTCTTCCACGTGCGGCTATGCCGCCGCGGCATCGCGGCCTGCCCGACAGGAACTTCCGTCGCCGCACGCGGCCGGTGTTGTCTGGTCAGGGCGCGGGCCGGGCCCGCCGCTCCTCCTGATCCCCTTCCTGAATGGATGACGCATGTCTACATATGTCCGCAAGGCGGTCGTGACCGCGGCGACCGGCGGCATCGGCCTGGAGACGGCCACGGCGCTGGCCGCGTCCGGCTTCGCCGTCACGGTCGTCGGCCGCGACGCCGGGCGCGGCGCCGCCGCGGTGGCCCGCCTGGACGAGGCGGCGGGGCGTGCGGCGGGCCGGTTCCTGGCCGCCGACCTGTCCTCGCTGGAGGCCGCGCGCGCCCTTGCCGTGCAGCTCGCCGACGAGGGGCCGCTGCAGCTGCTGGTCAACAACGTGGGCGGCATGTGGAGCAGGCGCCGCGACACCGCCGACGGCATCGAGGCCAGCGTCGCGGTCAACCACCTGTCGCCGTACGTGCTGACCGAGGCGCTGCTGGACGCCCTCAAGGCGGGCGCGCCGAGCAGGATCGTGAACGTGACGTCCTCGGCCATCATGGCGGCCGACCCCACGTACGAGGAGACCGAGCCGCCCAGCCCCTACTACGGGATGGCCGCCACCGGGCGGGCCAAGCTGGCCCATCTCGTGCACACCATGGACCTGGCCGCGCGGCTGGACGGCCAGGGCGTGGACGTCGTGGCCGTCGACCCGGGCCCCGCCGCCACGCCCAACGCCGCCGAGATGACGATCCACCTGCTGCCGCCGCCGATGCGGCCGCTGTGGGAGCAGGTCCAGCAGGGCGTCAAGCGCCCGGCCTCGGCGGCGGCCGCCGCCGTCGTGGCCGCCGCCACGGCCGCCCTGCCCACCGGCACGCTCATCGGACCGGCCGGCGTGCCGGACGACACCCTGCGGCAGTACCTCACCGCGGAGGTGACGGCCGCCGTACGCCGCTGGACGCCCCGCCTGCTCGGCGCCTGACCCCCGTCAGGAGAGGCTGCGGGCGTAGGCGGAGGTGAGCAGGCGGGCGGTGTCGATGACGTGCCGGCGGCGGCGGGCGTAGGCGGCGCACTCGTCGTCCTCGTCCAGGACCGCCCGGCACATCCCGGGCACCGCGAAGTTCCAGGCGATGAGCCCCATGAGGGTGAACAGCAGGTCCTGGCCCGCGCGTACGCACTCGGCCTGCTCCCGCTCGGGCACCACGCCGCTGTCGGCGAGGAAGCGCACCTTGCCGCGGAAGGCCTCCCGCCGCTCGGCGTCGCCCGCGCCGGCGCCGCCCGCCTCCAGCGCCTCCCACAGCAGCAGCCTGATCAGCTCGGGATGCTCCTGGTACCAGTCGAACATCTGGCCGATCGACTCGGCCACCGCGTCGGGGTCGATCGACACCGAGCGGCTGACCTCTTCCAGCTTGGCCCGCACCACGGCGGCGAACAGCTTCTCCTTGCTGCCGTAGTAGAGGTAGATGGCCTGCTTGTTGGCCCTGGCCTCCTCGGCGATGCGGCCGACGCGCGCGCCGGCCAGGCCGTAGCGGGCGAACTCGGCCGTGGCGGCCTCGAAGATGCGCCGTCTGGTGTCCTCCGCGTCGTAGGCCATGCGAGGAATTAAACCACCCGGTTGACTCTTGTGCCTCCTGGGGGCAGTATCGACCCCGGAACAAAAACATCCAGTTGGTTTATTTCGCTCGGAAGGGCATCCCCATGACCTCACCCGTTCCCGTCCGCACGCCGCTGCCCGCCTCGCTGGCCGGCGCCACCGCGCTGCTCATCGGCGGCAGCTCAGGCATCGGCCTCGCCGCCGGCGCCCTGCTGCGCTCGGTCGGCGCCCGCGTCGTGCTGGTCGGCCGCGACGCCGAGAAGCTCAAGGCCGCCGCGGAGCACGTACGGGCCGCCGCACCTGGTGGCGAGGACGACGTGCTCACCGTGGCCGGCGACGCCGGCGACGAGCGCACGCTGGACGAGGCGTTCGAGCGGGCGGGCCAGGTGCAGCACGTCTACCTCACCGCGGGCGGCATCAGCGGCGCGGGCCCGCTGGCCGACCTGCCGCCCGACGGCATCCGCGCCACCCTCGCCGACAGCCTGTGGCGGCCTTTCGCCGCCGCCCGAGCCGCGGCCACCCGCCTGCCCGCCGGCGGTTCGCTCACCTTCAGCTCCGGCATCCTCGTCACCCGGCCCATGCCCGCCATGACCGTCCCGCTCGCCGTCGCCGGCGGCGTGGAGATCCTCACCAGGGCTCTGGCCGTCGAGCTGGCCGCCGCCCGCGTACGCGTCAACGCCATCCGCTACGGCCGCATCGACACCCCGCTGCTGCGCTCGCTGCCCGGCCTGGACTCCGACGAGGGCGTGGCCGCCGCCGGGCAGAGCGCCCCGCTCGGCCGCGTCGGCACCGCCCAGGAGGCCGCCGCCGCGGCGTTGTTCTGCATGGCCAACGGCTACGTCACCGGCCAGGTCATCACCGTCGACGGCGGTGAGAGCCTGGCCTGAGCACCGCTCAGGTGTGCAGGGCGGGGCGGTAGACGAGCTCCTGGATGCGGCCGTCGAGCGTACGCGACTCCAGCAGCTCCAGATCGAAGTCCGCCGCACCCTTGAAGATCGGGGACGCCCCCGTCCGCCCCGTGATGACCGGGAAGATCGTCACCTGCACCCGGTCGACCAGGCCCGCCGCCATCAGCGCGCGGTTCATCGCCAGGCTGCCGTGCGAGCGCAGCGGCACCTTCGACTCCTCCTTCAGCCGCCGTACGACCTCGACGGCGTCGCCGCGCTCCACGGTCGCGTCCCGCCAGTCGAGGGGCTCGGCGAGGGTGCTGGAGACCACGGTCGCGGGCAGGTCGCACATCCGCCGCACCCACGGGTCGCGTACGTCCGCGTCGTCGGCGGCGCCGGCGAGCATGTCCACGAAGCTGCGGAAGGTGGTGGCGCCGAACACCATCCGCTGCTCCTCGCTGTAGCAGGCCAGGCGGTGCTCCAGCAGTTCGGGGCCCTGCTTGCCCCAGTAGCCGCTCCAGTCGGCCGTCGCCGAGCCGAAGCCGTCGAGACTGCTGAAGACGTCGAAGGTGTAGGTGACGGTCACGGCGCTGCTCCTCGCGTACGGGCGATCGGGTTCGTCGTTACAGACCACGCATCGGCCCGGAACTCATCGCCGCCGGGCTGCGCCGATTCTCACCGGCGCACGCCCGTGCGGCCAGGGCGCTGGAGGGACATTCACCGGACATCGCCGGCGTGGCGCTCCGCCGCCGCCGTCAGCGCGTCCAGCGTGGACTGGTGCGGCTGCCCGAGCGTGGCCTGCGACTCGTCGACCAGGCCGGTCAGGCGGGCCACCTCGTCGTCGGTCAGATCGGCGGCGATGCCGGCGGCGGCGACGTTGGCGCGCAGGTGGGCGGGGTTCGCCGTGCCGGGGATGACGACCATGGCCGGCGAGCGGCGCAGCAGCCAGGCCAGCGCCACCTGGGCCGGCGTCACGCCCAGCCGCTGCGCGGGGCCCGCCGGCTCGGCGTAGCCGGCCAGCCGTCCCGAGGCCAGCGGGAAGTAGGGGACGAACATGACGCCCTGCTTCTCGCAGGCCTCGAGCACCTGGACGCCGCTGCGGTCGAGCAGGTTGAAGCGGTTCTGCACGGCCGCGATCGGCGTCATCTCCTGCGCGCGGGCCAGCAGCTCCGGTGAGGCGCCCGACAGGCCGATGCGGCGGATCAGGCCCTGCTCGCGCAGCTCGACCAGCACGCCGAGCGACTCCTCCAGCGGCACGTCGGTGTGCGTGCCGGGGAGGTCGCCCGGCAGCCGCAGGTACGTCAGCTCGCTCGTCTCCGTGCCCATGTCGGCCAGCGCCTCGTGGACCTGCGCACGTACGGTGTCCGGGTGGTCGGTGATGATCCACGACCCGTCGGGGCCGCGCCCCGCGCCGACCTTGTTGCCGACGATCACCCCGTCGGGGAACGGGCGCAGCGCCTCGCCGATCAGCTGGTTCACGACGCGGGGCCCGTAGGCGTTCGCGGTGTCGAAGAACGTCACGCCCAGCTCGACCGCCAGGCGCAGCACCCGCCGCGCCGCCTCGGGGTCCTGCGGCGGGCCCCACACATTCGGGCCCGCGAGCTGCATGGCGCCGTATCCGATCCGGTTCATCGGCTGCTCCCTCGATGTATCACTGCCACGCTTCTTTCCGTAGCACTGTTCCGTTCCAGTGTTACGCGAAATGCCGTAACATCGCAACGTGGACGACGAGAAGACCAGGACCAGGCAGCGGATCCTCGCCGCGGCGGCCGGCATCCTCGAACGCGAGGGCGCCCAGGCCGTCTCCACCCGCTCCGTCGCCGCGGCGGCCGGCATCCGCGCCGCCTCGCTCTACCAGCTCTTCGGCGACAAAGACGCCCTCCTCGCCGCCCTGGCCGTGCACGGCTTCGACCTCTACCTGGCCGAGAAGCACGAGCTGGCCTACAGTGGCGACCCGGTCGAGGACATGCGCCGCGGCTGGGACATGCACGTCGACTTCGGCCTGCGCCACCCCGCCTTCTACGTGCTGATGTTCGGCACCGACCGCCCCGGCCGGCGCCCGCCCGCCGCCCAGGAGGCGCACGAGCTGCTGCTGGGCTACCTCGAGCGCATCGCCGCCGCCGGCCGCCTGCGCGTCCCGCCCCGCACCGCCGCCGGCCTCCTGCACGCCGCCGTCACCGGCGTCACCCTGTCCCTGATCGGCGCCCCCGCCGTCGGGACTCAAGGGCCGGACGGTCGCGTACCCGAGACCTCAGGACAGGAGTCCCGCCTGCCGGAGCTGTCCGCGAGGATGCGCGACACCCTCATCGCCTCGCTCACCACCCACCCGCCGCCGGCCGAGGACATCGGCCTCGCCTCCCGGGCCCTCGCCCTCGACGCCGCGCTCACCGCCGCGCCACAGGACACCCTCCCGCTCCGCCCGGCCGAGACCGCCCTGCTGCGCGACTGGCTCGACCGGCTCGCCCGCTGATCACGAGACCGCCATGACTCCCCTGGCCCGTGCGGACCGGGTTCGACGGCCTGAGGAACGGGTCCGGGAGTTCCCCGTCGCCACCGACGGCGGCGACGGCCTCCTGCGGCGGCCGATGCTCGTGGGGCCCATCCGCATGGGATGAGGCGGCCCCCAGCCGTGCTGGGGGCCGCCGGGATGGAAGGTCAGATGCCGAACGCCGACGCGTAGCGCATCAGGCCGGTCGGGATCGGCCGTTCTGGGTCGAGGGCGAGGGCCATCATGTACTTGTCCTCGACGTCGAAGGTCGGGCGGATGCCGTGCCCGGAGGCCGTGGTGAAGCCGAAGCGCGGGTAATACTCGGCGTGGCCGAGCACCACCACCAGGTTCTCGCCCCGCTCGCGGGCGGCGTCCAGCGCGGCCCGGATGGCGGCGCCACCGGCGCCCCGCCGCTGATGCTCGGGCAGGACGGCGCACGGGCCCAGGGCGAGGGCGGGTTCGCCGCCGACGTGGCAGCGGGTGAGCAGCGCGTACCCGGCGGGCTCCCCTCCGGGGGTCTCGGACAGCCAGGACAGGCCGGGCAGCCACGCCTGCGGGTCGGCCCGCAGCGCCTCGACCAGATCGGCCTCGTATGCGGTCGGGAAGGCGGCGAGATTGATGTCGCGGATGGCGGCGACGTCACCGGCGCCCTCGGGACGGGTGATCCAGGAAGGAGACAACGTAAAACCCTTCGTGAGAAAGGGGCCCCGACGAGGTCAGCCCGTGCGGCGAGCCGGGTGGCTCAAGCCTGCGGGCGGACCGAGGCCCGGGATGTCAGGTCGGTCCGGGCGCTGCCCAGGGCAGCGGTCTTCGCCGCGGTCACCAACCTCACCTCCCCTCTCACGATCGGAAGGAGCTTATCACCCGATCCCGCGTGGCGTGAGCACGCGCCACAGGCCCGCCACGGCCACCACGGACGCCGCGCCCGCCGTGGCGACCACCTGGCCGGGCGTCACCACCTCACCCAGTGCTCCGCCACCGGCCGCGAACAGCCCCTGCCACGTCATGGTCCCGGTCAGCGCCAGCCCGAACGCCTGCCCCCTGTTCGCCTCCGGCACCACTTCAAGGAACCGCCGGGCCAGCCCCAGCTGGTACGCCACCCCGAACCCCGACACGGCCAGCAGCACCCCCGCCACGACGGGCCCCGGCGAGCCCGCGAACCCGAGCAGCGGCCCGCCGAGCAGCAGCGCCAGCGGCCCCGCCAGCCGTTCTCTCAGCCGCGGGGCGACCAGCCGCCCGATCACCAGGTCCCCGGCCAGCATGCCGAGCGCCACAGCGGTGAACAGCCACCCGGCCGCACCCGGCGCCCCGACGTGGGCCGCGTACGGGACCAGCACCCCTTCTGCCCCCACCACCAGTGCGGGCGGAAACCACTGGGCCCACAGCAGCGCACGGACATCGGGCCGGCGCAGCAACTCGCGATTGACCCGCCAGGTCCGCCCCACCGTCGACCCGCCGGCCGGACCACGGCCCGGCCGGTCGGCCAGCCGGAACCGCAGCAGCGCGGCCGACACCAGGCAGCTCGCCACCGTGATCCACAACGCCCCGTACGGGCCCACCGCCGCGATCAGCATCCCGCCCACGGCGAAGCCGAGCACCTGCGTACCGCCCGCAGCCATGGAGAACACGGCCCGGCCCAGCACGTACCGGTCGCCGTCGAGCAGATCCGGCAGCAACGCGCTGCGCGCCGCCGAAGCGACCGCGCCCGGCACCCCGGTGACGAACACCAGCACCAGCATCGCCACCGGCGGCAGCACCCCGGCCGCGAGCACCGCCGCGACCCCGGCCCTGACCAGGTCGTACCCGGCCATCACCGCCCGGGGCGGCCACCGGTCGGCGTACGCCAGCAGGAACGTGCCCCCGAGCGCATAGGGCAGGAAACCGGCCACGTAGGCCAGCGCGGCCAGCAGCGGCGAACCGGTGCCTGCATAGACGGTCACCGACAGCGCGAGCATCTTCACCGTCTCGCCGCCGAGGTAGAGCGTGTAACCGGCGAACAGCACGCGGAACTGGCCCACCGCGAACACCTCGCGGTACGTGGCCCGGGTTGTGATCATGCGGGCCAGTCTCGGGGCAGCGTCCGGGAGGGCGTTAAGGTTTCGGGTGGAGGCGAAAAGTGCTGCTCATCGAGGTAGGCCCACTCGACGTGGCCCACACCCGCTACGCCATCTCCCCGCTGGGAGAGGCGATGAACGCACTCCGCGTCGCGGCCGGCGAGCAGCCCGCCGGCCCCCTGCGCCCCTGGGCCGAACGCATCGCCCCCCGCTACAGGCAACTGGTGCGCGAGATCCCTGAGGTCGAGGCCCTGACCACGCTGTTCCGCCGCGACGCCTACAACGCCGACTTCATCCAGCCCCCGCCGACCGGCCGCAGGGGCGACCTCGCCGCACTCACCACCCGCGAGGGTGACTTCGCCGCCGAGCTGGCCGTGGTGCGGGCGACCCCGCTGGAGCGGGTGCGTACGGAGCTCGCGCGCAACCTGGCGGGGATGCGTAGGCCGCCGCGCCACGTCCAGCAGATCCTGACCGCCCCCGACGTGCTCACCCGGCTGGCGGACGCGATCGAGGCGGCCTGGCACGCGCTGGTCGAGCCCGACTGGCCGCGGCTGCGCACGGTGCTGGAACGCGACCTCGTGCACCGCGCCGGGCAGCTGGCCATGGACGGCTGGGCCGCGGCGCTGTCCGACCTGGACCCGCGCGTACGCTGGCGCTCCGAGGCAGAGCGCGGCGTGATCGAGGTGCGCACCGGCCGCCGGGACGTGCAGGAGCGGCACCGGCTCGACGGCACGGGGCTCCTGCTGATGCCGACCGTCTTCGGCACCCTCATCAGCTACGTCGAGCCGCCCTGGCCGTACGCGCTGGTCTATCCGGCGCGCGGCGTCGCGAACCTGTTCGGGCCGCCACCCGCGCACGGCGGCGCGGCTGCCCTGGCCCGGCTGATCGGCCCGCACCGGGCGCAGATCCTGCGAGCGCTGGCGGCACCGGCGACGACCACGCAGCTGGTCCGCCAGCTGGGCCTCAGCCTGGGCGCGGTCGGCGGTCACCTGGCCGTGCTGCGCGAATCCGGCCTGATCACCCGCACCAGGACCGGCCGCAGCGTCCGCTACGAACGCACCCCCCTGGGCGACACCCTGGCGGCCGACTGACCGCACAGCCCAGCGCGCCGAGGTGGAGGTGGCGTGACAGGTCTGAGGCGTTGCGTCGGGGTGAGGTGCGCGACAAATACGAGGCGTTGTGCGGGGTTGTGGTACGTTCTGCGGCGTAAGGTGCAGCGCTCCTCGGTGAGCGCGTCGGGACATCCGGCCGGCACGGCAGCCCCACAAGCGCGGCTGTCTGATTCTCTCAACGGAGAGCGTGCTTCGCCGTGCCCACCTTCTTCACAGCGACCGGCGGTACCGGTCAGGACGCGTCCGGCGGCATGCTCCCAGATCGGACTCGTTCCATGATCCTCGTCACCGGAGGCCGCGGCGCGGTCGCCACCCACCTGGTCACCCTGCTGCGCCAGGCCGACCTCCCCGTACGCGTCGCCTCGCGCAATCCCGGCGCCCTCCAAGTCCCCGGCGGCGTCACGACCGTCACCTGCGACCTCGCCGACCCGGCCACCTTCCCGGCGGCGCTGAGCGGCGTCAGCCAGGTCTTCCTGTACGCCGAGCCGGCCCACATCGACCGGTTCATCGCGGCCGCCAGGCTGGCGGGCGTCGAGCACGTGGTCCTGCTGTCCTCGGCGTCCGTGCTGGCCCCGGGCGCGGCCGACGACCCGCTGGCCAGGTCGCACCTCGACGTCGAGACCGCGCTCCTGACATCCCCGCTCACCACCACCCTCCTGCGCCCCGGTTCGTTCGCGAGCAACGCGAGCGCCTGGGCGTGGCCGATCAAGAAGGGCGACCCGCTGAGCCTGCCCTACCCGGGCGCGCACACCGACCCCATTCACGAGCGCGACATCGCCGAGGCGGCCGGAGCCGTGCTCACCGACCTGCGCCACCAGGGCCGGCATTTCCACCTGACCGGCCCGCAGTCCCTCACCTTCACCCAGCAGATCGGCCGGCTCGCCGAGGTGATCGGCCGGCCGATCGGCATCAAGCACGTCACCCGGGAGGAGTGGAAGCGGGAGATGGAGGCGTACATGCCGGGTGACTACGCCGACGCCCTGCTCGACTACTGGCAGGCCGGCGACGGAACGCCGGCCCAGATCACCGACACCGTGGAACGCCTCACCGGCCACCCCGCCCGCACGTTCGCGACCTGGGCGCGGGACCACGCCGGCGCCTTCAGAGCCGAGGACTGATGCCGGCCACGGTCAACGTGAACAGGCGCTCCGCGGCCGCCTGAGCGTCGGGGCGGTGCTCGGTGGTCAGGACGATGCCGATGATCAGGGCCACCAGCTCGGAGACGGTGACGTCACCGGGCACCGCCTTGTCCTGCACGGCCCGGCGCAGCAGCGGCTCGCCGGCCTCCTCGATGCGCGTCGCGCACGAGTTCTGGTGCACCGACTCGCTCTCGCCGTCGTAGACGAGCGCGGCCGCCAGCCCCCGGGCGGCCACGCAGTAGGTGAGCAGGTCGCTCAGCCAGTCGAGCAGGGCGGCGCGGGCGTCGTCCTCGCCGGCCAGCTCGTCGGCGCGCTCGCACAGGGCGTCGATGCGCTTGTGGGAGACCGCCTGCAGCAGGGCGCGGCGGGTCGGGAAGTGGCGGCGCACGGTGGCCGAGCCGACGCCCGCGACGCGGGCGATCTGCTCGAGCGAGGCGGCGGCGCCGTGGGCGTCGACCTCCTGCTCGGCCACGGCGAGGATCCGCGCGTAGTTGCGCCGGGCGTCCGCGCGCTGGCGTTCGGGCATGGCGTCGACTCCCCCTCACTAAATGGCGGACCCCGCCGTTTCGGGTTGCCAAGTGGCGGGGGCCGCCATATCGTACCGCAGGAGGAAACGGCGGGCCCCGCCATTTCCCGTACGTCATGAGGAGCATCATGTCCGCATCCACCGCACCCGTCCTGGTCACCGGCGCGACCGGCAGGCAGGGCGGCGCCACCGCCCGCGCCCTGCTCGCCGCCGGCGTCCCCGTCCGCGCCCTCGTACGCGACCCCGCCGCGGAACGCGCCAAGGCCATCGAGGCGCTCGGCGCCGAGCTCGTCACCGGCGACCTCGGCGACCGAGACTCCGTGGCCCGCGCCGCCGAGGGCGCCCGCGCCGTCTTCTCCGTCCAGATGCCCCCCTTCACCGCCGCCGGCGCCGACTTCGACGAGGAGGTGCGGATGGGCGTCAACCTCATCGAGGCCGCCAGGGCCGCCGGGGTGGCGCAGTTCGTGCACACCTCCGTCACCGGGGCCGGCCACCAGGCCGACATCCCCGGCTGGGCCGAAGGCCGCTGGAGCGCCCTGAAAGCCCCGATCGAGGCCAAGGCCGCCATCCAGGACCGGCTGCGCGCGGCCGGCTTCCCCCGCTGGACGATACTCAAGCCGTCCTTCTTCATGGTGAACCTCCTGCCGTCCATGCGGTTCCTGTTCCCGCGCGGCGTCGAGGGCGGCCTGGTGAGCCTGCTCAAGCCGGACACCCGCGTGCCCCTCATCGACACCGAGGACGTCGGCACCGCGGCCGCCGCCGCCATCGCCGACCCGGACCGCTTCCACCAGGTCGAGCTGGAGCTGTGCGGCGACTTCCTGTCCATGACGGAGATCGCCGCGATCCTCTCCCGTGTGCTGGGCGCCCCGCTGACGGCTCCCGACATGACCTTGGAGGAGGCGAAGGCGGCCGGGATGCCGGACATGGGTATCTCGCACGCGTACATGAACGTCAGGAGCCAGCCCGCCAGGCCCGAGTACGCCAAGGGCTTCGACATCCCCATGACGACCTTCGCCGAGTGGGCCGAGAAGAACCTGGCCTGACGCTCGGCCGCTCCTCCCTCGGGGTCGAGGAACCCAGGAACAGCCGTTGGCGTGAGCTTGCCGTTCTTCTTGGCTGGGGGCCATGCCTTCGCGGGTGCGCATGTGCCCGAGGTCGGCCTCGAATTCAGCGACCATCGCGAGGGTCTGGAGGAACAGGCGGCCGAACGGGTCGTCCCAGTCGTAGATGGACGCGCCGAGGCCGGTGAGAACGCTGCCGTCCCACACGGCGGCCAGCGCCTGGTCGAGACCGGCGCGGTTGCGGCGGGTGGTACCGGAGAAGCCGCGGTCGATGGAGATCCGCTCCTCGGGGACGCCGAAGGCCAGGAGTCGCTCGGTCTGGATGATGACGTCCTGCTCGTCGGTCGAGCAGCGGGCGTAGCCGACACGGGTAAGGAGGGCTCGTACTACGAGTTCGGCCCGGACACGACGGGCTAAGGCTTGGATCAGGCGCGTCTTCGACGGCGCCGGCGCCACGCGGTCGGGGCCCGCCAGGGTCGCCGGCCAGGTGGACGGCGCGGCTGGCGGTCGCCTGCGAGCAGGTGGCGACGTCGGTACGGCTGAGGATGTGGGTGAACGGCGAGCAGGTGCAGCATGTGGAGGACCAGAACGCGATTCGGAACGACTACCTCGGCATCTTCGCCCGCACCACCAAGAACGGCTCGTCCCTGCTGATGACCACGTTCAACGACTTCGAATTCCGCGGCCGCCCGCAACCCTGACATCCTGATCGTCACCGGCCTCCTCCCGGTGTGGCCTGCAGGTAGGCCAGGACCGCCATGACACGGCGGTTGTGGTCGTCGGACGGGGGCAGGCCGAGCTTGGCGAAGATGTTGTTCGTGTGCTTGCCGACCGCCTTGTCGGTGACCCCGAAGCGGGCGGCGATGGCCAGGTTCGACATCCCCTCCGCCATGAGGGCGAGCACCTCACGCTCCCGGGGCGTCAGCGCGGCCAGCGGCTTGTCGCGGCTGCGGCGGGTGAGCAACTGGGACACCACCTCGGGGTCCATCGCGGTGCCGCCTCCAGCGACCTGGCGGACCGCGTCGACGAACCTGTCCACGTCGCCCACCCGGTCCTTCAGCAGGTAGCCCACCCCGCCGGAGCTGTCGGACAGCAGTTCCCTGGCGTAGAGCTGCTCCACATACTGCGACAGGATCAGCACGGGCAGCCCGGGAACCAGCGCACGTGCGTCCAGCGCGGCGCGCAGCCCCTCGTCGGTGAAGCCGGGCGGCAGCCGCACGTCGATCACCGACACGTCCGGGCGGTGCCGGACCAGCGCCTCCAGCAGCATGGGGCCGTTGTCCACCGCCTCCACGACGGTGCAGCCGTGCGCCGACAGCAGGCGGACCAGCCCGTCCCTCAGGAGCGCCAGGTCTTCGGCTATGACAACGCGCACGGGACCTCCATGGTCAGTACGGTCGGGCCGCCGGGAGGGCTGCTTACCGTGAGCGAGCCGTCGAAGGCGGCCAGGCGGTCGTCGATGCCGCGCACGCCGGTCCCCTTGTCGCGCCGCACCATGC
Organism: Nonomuraea sp. NPDC049504; assembly: GCF_040676845.1. Taxonomy (NCBI): domain Bacteria; kingdom Bacillati; phylum Actinomycetota; class Actinomycetes; order Streptosporangiales; family Streptosporangiaceae; genus Nonomuraea; species Nonomuraea sp. NPDC049504. The sequence goes on along the minus strand of NZ_JBFAPT010000011.1, from coordinate 111,326 downwards.
CGCGGCCGTCGTCGCCCACGGTCAGCCGCAGCACGCCGGCGGCGTGCCGCAGCCGCACCCATGCGCGGGACGCCTCACTGTGCTTGGCCACGTTGGCCAGCGCCTCGGCGGCGGCGAAGTACACGGCGGACTCCACGGGCGGCTGCAGGCGGCCGGGCAGCTCTATGTCGACCTCGACCGGCATCGGACAGAGCAGCGCGGACGCCTCGATGGCGCCGGCCAGGCCGCGGTCGGACAACACCGGGGGATGGATGCCGCGCACCAGGTCACGCAGGTCCGTCAGAGCCTGGCCGGCGACCTCGCGCGCCTCGTCGATCATGCGTGCCATCTCGTCCAGGTCACCGGAGCCCCGGGCTAGCCCCAGCTGCATGCGGATGGCGATCAGCTTGGCCTGCGCGCCGTCGTGCAGGTCGCGTTCGATGCGGCGCAGCTCGGCCGCGCGCGCGTCGACCACTGCGGCCCGGGACGCGGTCAGTGCCCGGATCCGCGCGTCCGTCGCGGTGCCGCCGTCCAGCAGCCGCCGCGCCAATCGGGCCTGCCCGGTGCGGAACAGGGAGACGGACATGAGGACGACCACCGCAATGGCCGCGACGGACAAGCTGAGGGCGAACGTGTTCAGAGTGCTCGCCTCCGCCGGGCTCAGCCGGAAGAACACGTAGTCCAGGGCAGCCAGCATGGCCCACACCGCCACCACGGATGCGGGCCCCGTGACCACGTGCACGGCCAGCCAGCCCACCTCGCGCCGCGTACCAGACCGCTGCGGCTCTGGCACCTGGGTGGCCCGCCCTGGCCGGTCGGTTTCGCTCCCGTGGCTTTCCGCTGCACCATCCCCGGCGAGCACGCGGGCCGCCCAGCGGCGCTGATGGGCGGCGAGGCGGTGGGCGAGAGTGAGCCCGAGGCCGAGCGGCGCCCGCCCGAGACCGGCCACCGGCACGAGGGCGGCGCTCACCAGCACCAGAGCGAGCACCACCAGCGCCGCCAGGCCGGTGACGGCGTTCAGCCCCAACACCCCCAGGCCGGTCGCCACGTTTCGCGCGTACGCCCCCAGAGCGTTGACGGCCTGCCGCGACGGCCCGCCGGGCGCGGGTCGTATCCCCATCACGGATGCAGTCTGCCCTACCGCCGGAGAGAAGACGGTGGGGGCAGGCCCACCCCTTGGGTGGCGTTCTACTACCCCCGCCGGTGGGGCCGCGCCCATGGAGACCGAGCCTTCGGACCGCGAGGCTGGCCTGGCTCGACCAGGCAGGTGAACGAGGTGAGATGTGATCGAAGTAAAGGAACTGAGCATGCGCTACGGCCGCACGCTCGCGGTGGACGACCTGACTTTCACGGTGAAACCGGGCCGGGTGACCGGGTTCCTGGGACCCAACGGCGCCGGCAAGTCCACGACCATGCGCGCCGTACTCGGGCTGGAGGTCCCCGCCGCGGGTGAGGCGCTGGTGGACGGCCGCCCGTACGCGTCCCTGCGCCGGCCCATGCGCACGATGGGGGCGCTGCTGGACGCCGGAGCGGTGCACGGCGGCCGCTCGGCCCGCGACCATCTCACCTGCCTGGCGCGCAGCAACGGCATCGGCCGCGGCCGGGTAGCCGAGGTGCTCGACCAGGTCGGCCTCACGGACGTCGCGGACCGGCGGATCGGCGGGTTCTCCCTCGGCATGAAGCAGCGGCTGGGCATCGCGGCGGCGCTGCTCGGCGACCCGGCGGTGCTGATGTTCGACGAGCCGCTGAACGGGCTGGACCCTGAGGGCATCCGCTGGCTGCGCGACCTGCTGCGTTCGCTGGCGGACGAGGGCCGCACCGTCTTGCTGTCCAGCCATCTGATGAACGAGATGGCGCTCACCGCCGACCACGTCATCGTCATCGGACGAGGCCGGCTCATCGCCGACACCGCCATGAACGATCTCGCCGGGCACTTCCAGGGCGACGTACTGGTCCGCACGGCCTGCCCGGATCGGCTCGCCGCCGTGATGCGTGCGCACGGGGCGACGGTGACCGCCGGGGACGACGGCGCCCTGTCCGTCCGTGACCTGGACGCGGCCGAGATCGGCGTGCTGGCACTGTCCGCGGGGATCGCGCTGGCGGAGCTGTCTCCGCGCGGCGCGTCCCTGGAGGAGGCGTTCATGCGGCTCACCGAGGACGACACCGAGTACAGGACCGCGCCGAAGGAGGCTGCCCGATGATCGACGTGATCGCTTCCGAATGGCTGAAGCTCCGCACGCTCCGCTCGAACCTCTACCTGCTGGCCTGCTCGGTGGCGGCCGTCCTGGCCTGCGCCGGGATCGCCTTCATGATCGGCCGTGGCTTCGACGGCCAGACGATGGACGAGAGGATGGCCTTCCCTCCCAACGGGGACGGCATCGGCAACGGGATCGCGGTCGCCTACTTCGTGTTCGCCGTGCTGGGCGCCCTGGCGATCACCTCGGAGTACGGCACCAAGGCGATCCAGACGAGCCTGGTGGCCGTGCCGCGCCGGCAGGTGCTCCTGCTGGCCAAGGTTCCGGGCCTGGCTGCGGTCGCGCTGGTGGCGGGTCAGGCTCTGGCGTTCCTCATGCATGCGGCCTCCATGGCGGTGCTCGGCGACCGGGCCGGGCAGCTGCTGCGCGACGGGGTGACGCTGGGCACGTCGCTGTCGGAGCCTGGCATGCTCGCCTCGGTGGTCGTCGCCGGCCTGTCGATGGCCGCGGTCGCGCTGATCGGGCTCGGCGTCGGGGCCGCCGTCCGCTCCACCCCCGGCGCGCTGGTGGTGCTGACTCTGATCATCGTGGTGCTGCCGGTGGCGGCCAAGACGCTGCCCATGCCGCTGCGCGCGCAGGCCGGCTCCTTCATGATCGAGAACCTGCCGCTCCAGATCGCGGAGGTCGGCGGCGGGATCCTGCCGCCTGCCGCGGCGGCGGGGCTGCTGGTTGCGTACGTGGTCGCCGCGTTGACTGCGGGCGCCACGATGATCATGTTGCCCGGGCGCCGGATCAAGGTGCTGGCGGTCGGCGCGGCCGCGGTTGTCCTGGTTTCAGCGATGCCCGCCGCCGCGGCCGGCTCGCCCGGCTCCGGCCCGTCCACGCTGGCCTGGGCCGACTGCCCTGACCTCGTCAAGGAGATGCGCTGCGCCTCGATCACGGTGCCCCTGAACTGGGCCGAGCCGTCAGGACGGAAGATCGACCTGACCGTCGGCCTGCTGCCGGCCACCGGCGCTCAGCGCCGGATGGGCACGGTGTTCGCGATCCCCGGCGGGCCCGGCGGCTCGGGCTTGACGGCTCTGAGCAAGAACGCGGGCAGCTTCGCCGAGCTGCGCGGCCGTTTCGACGTGGTCAGCGTCGAGCCCCGCAACACCATCGACAAGGGTGTGCTGCCGTACGACTGCCTCGTCTCCGGGCCGTGGATCACCTGGCCCGACACCCGTGCCGAGTACGCCGAGCTGGGCAGGCGCAACCGGGCGGCGGCGGAGCGATGCCGCGCCGCCGATCCCGAGTTCTTCGACCACCTCGATTCGGCCTCCGTGGCGCGGGACATGGAGGCAATCCGCGTCGCGCTGGGAGAGGAGCGGCTGAGCTTCATCGCCAACTCCTACGGCGGCATGCCCGCGATCGCCTACTCCCGGCTGTTCCCCGGCCGCGTGCGCGCGATGGTGTTCGACGGCTCGGTCAACCCGTACGCGGACCGCGCGTGGAGCAGGCTCTCCCATGAGGAGTCCTTCACCCGCTTCGCCGCCTGGTGCGCGGCGAACACCACCTGCGCGTTGCACGGCCGGGACGTCGGCGAGGTCTGGCGGGCGCTGGTGGCCCGGGCCGACCGCGTCCCGGTGCCGGTCAAGGGCGAACCGCCGCACGCCGCCTACAGCGGGTTCGACATCAAGGAGGCCGCCGCACCCAGCATCATCGAGCCGGGTCCGGAGCCCGAGTTCCCCCGATGGACGGAGCTCGCCGAGGCGATCGAGCTTGCCGCCGATGGTGACGCCTCAGGGTTCGCTGACTACGTCCGGCGGAGCACGAAAAGCCCGAAGGTTCCGTCGTTCACCGGGATGAACATGACCCATTGCCTCGACGGCGTGGGATTCCGCGACTACGCGGAGTACCGGCAGAAGCGCCGTGAAGGTGAGCGCGTGCTGCCGAACCTCGCCGGGATCGAGCTCTGGCACCCGCTCGCCTGCGTCGGCTGGCCTGCTCCCGTCACCAACCCGCCCGCGCCCCTGCCCGCCGATGAGCTGCCGCCTTTCCTGGGGGTCGGCTCCTGGACCGACTTCCACGGGGTCGCGGACCTCGTACGCCGGGTGCCCGGCTCGGCCGCGGTCCAGTATCAATGGCACGGCCACGGCCTCTACAACAGCGGCAACTCCTGCATCATCTCCCACGTCAACCGCTATCTGATCACACTCCGCCTCCCCGCCCCCATCACCGTCTGCCCCAAAACCGCCCCCTAAGGATCCCCTTCTCAAAGAACGCCAGCCCATCCTCTCCTCCCCCTCAACAGACGCCCGCCCGGGCAGTGGCGCGGTCAGCGGCGCCCCGTTCGCGGTACGTACCCCTCTCCCCTTTCAAAGGACGCCCGCCCGGGCGGCGGCGGTGGCGGCGGCGAGGGCGGCGGTGGCGGCGCGGTCGGCGTCGTGAGCCCGGGGGCCTACACCTCCTCCTCGTTCATACCGCCACAGTTGGGGAGGTCGGGGATCTCGCCGAGCTGCCGCAGTCCCTCGGCCGGAGCGGAGGAGGGGATGGAGTAGCGGCCCAGGACGTTGAGATGGGCGTGGCCGACCGGGACAGCCGGGCGGCGTTCTCGTCCTTCACCGGGACGGCGTCGGCGCGCAGCTGGTCGATCGCGGCCGACAGGTGCTTGGAGTTCCACAGTGCGACCGCGTTGACGACCAGCCCCAGAGCGGTCAGAAGCCGAGCAGCTCCGGCCCGTCCGTGAGCCGCCCCAGCATGCCCGGCACCGCCGCCCGCACCGTGGCCATGCTCTCGGCGGGCAGGTCGAGGCGGACCTCGAAAACCGTCTCGGTCCGCAGGCGGTCGGCGGCCTGCGGGGTCAGCTCGGCCCGCAGCGTCGCACCGTCGAGGGTCAGCGAGCGCAGGCCGTCGTCGGTGGCGCCCGCCGGATGGCGCGCCAGGTAGTACGTCCCCTCGTGCACGGTCAGCACGACCACCCCGGCGTCGGGGTCGTCCGGCCGCTCGCCCAGCCAGAGCAGCCGCCGTCCCGGCACGGGCTCGGAGTCCTCGTGCCCGGCGACGCGGGCGGTCATGCCGGCGGCAGGGGCGTAGGACACCTCGCCGGTGATCGGCGGGGCCGGCCGGCGCTCGTCGAAAGGAGAGTGCCACGGCCGCTCGTCCAGCAGCGGAACGGGCAGCCCGAACGGCATGGCGGTCGGCAGCGCCGCGATCAGCCACTCCGGCGGCACGTCACGGGGGAACGTGGTCAGCTCCCCCAGCGCCGCCGCAGGCTCCACCAGCGCGAACGGCATCACCTCGCCGTCGGCCCGGCAGGCGTAACCACGGCTGCCCGCCGTGAACTCCAGCTCACAGCTGAACCAGGTGCCCTTCCCCTTGCGATAGGACAGCTCGCGCAGCCGTTCAAGAGGCTCGTCCAGGCCATCGACCGTGCAAGGCCGCCCGTCGCCCGTCACGGTCGTCACCCCGAACGCTCCCAGCTGGGCCCGCCGCACCGTCACCCGCGAGGCGTCCGGGACGGCGGCGCGCACCAGATCGCCGATGTGCATACGCGTGTCGTGCCCCTCGTCCATCTGACGGGGAAACCTGCGGTGCGCCATCATGCCCCTTCCCGAGCGACGTCCGCCGACGTGTCGGTGGTGAGCAGCGCGTGCAGGGCCCGCAGCTCGCTCAGCAACGCGCTGCTCCCCCTGCGCGCCGCCAGGTCGCGCACCCGCGGGATCTCCCCGCGCGCCCCGCACCACCCCGCGACGGTGCCGGCCAGCGCGACGAAGGCGGCCGACCCGTTGCGCGGCCGCGCCCCCGGCTCGGGCAGCACCACGGGCAGCGCCGCCGCCATGATCTCCCACACCTGCGCGTGCGCGCCCCGCTGCGCGGCGGTGTCGAGCGCGGCGATCATGTCGCTCATCTTGACCTCGCCGCTCGCCAGCAGCAGCCCGGCCTGCCTGCCGACCTCGGCCGCGGGTAACTCGCCGCGCACGGCCACCTCCAGCAGCACATCGACCGCCTCCGTCTCCCGCGGGCCGCCCAGCACCCGCGCCAGCACCGCCGCGAACGCCGCCCCGGCCGGCCCGCCGGCCCGCGCCAGCGCCCGCGCGTGCTCCGCCTGCACGTGCGGCCGGCCGTAGGAGTGCACGACGTAGGGGCCGAGGTGCGCCGCGGCCGTCTCCCGATGGAAGGGCAGCATGGCGGGCCACCAGTCGAGATGACGCACCTCGGCGTCGGAGGAGATGGCGGTCTCGAAGCGGTTGAGCAGGAAGTCGGCCAGCGGCTGCCCGGTGCGCGCCGCCCGGCGGACGAGCAGGTGCGGCGTGGTGTAGTGGTGGTGGTCGCGGGCGTGCCAGTCGTGCTCGGGCCCGTGGTCGCCGCACCGCCACTGCAGGCCCAGCTCGGTCTCCGGGTGCCGCCAGGCGGCCAGGATGCGCCCGGCCGGCGACGTCAGGTGACCCGCCTCGACCGGCTCATCGGGAGGCAGCCGCAGCAGCGCCTGCTGGAAGTCGGCGGCCAGCGGCTTGGCGCCCGCCGCCTCCAGCACCTCGAGCCGGCGCACCAGCTCGGCCGCCGCCACGTGCCCGGTGTCGTGGGTGGGGGTGGCCAGCAGCAGCGGCGGCAGCGTGCCCTCATCCAGGGCGCGCAGGATCTCGGCCGCGCGATGCAGCAGCACCCGGTGCGGGACGGCCAGCCGCCCCGGCGGCATCAGCCTGCGCCACGCTTGCTGCTCGGGGACGACGCCGACGACGTGCTTGACCGCGCCGCTGAACCAGTCGTCCACCGAGTCCCAGGACGAGGACTGGTATTGCCAGTGCCACCACGGCTGCCTGAGACCCTCCAGCCGGGCGGCCAGGCTCGCGCGGTCGCGGCCGGCCAGCGTGACGAACCCGGCCAGCAGGCGTTCCCACGTCTGCCACGTCCGGGACATGGACACCCACAGCGTCACCAGCTCGTCGGGAGTGGCGGGCGGCTCGTCGAAGGGCCGGGCCCGCTCGGGCACGGCGGGCAGCGGCGGCGGCACGAAGACCGGCTCGGCCACCGCCGCACCGCCGAAGGCCGCCGCGAGGCGGCCGCCCAGCCGGGGCGGCAGCAGCTCGATGGCCTCGCGCACGGTCGCGCGCCCCTCCTCGTCCATCGCCGCCGCGTGGGTCAGCGCCAGCTCGGCCGCCTTCTCCTGCAGCTCGGCCGACTCGGCGGCGAACGCCCTGGCCAGCGGCGCGGCCACCACGCCGGCCAGCTCGGGCTGGCGGCGCACCGCCGCCTGCAGCCACGACAGCCCGGCCCGCACCAGCTTGCGCTCCTGGCGGAACAGCAGCGACTCCCACGCCTCGGCCAGGTCGTCGGGCGTCGGCGCCGAGCAGTCGCGCAGGCGCTTGGCGGCCGATTCGGCGACCTGGCCGGGCGCCGCGGGCAGCAGCCGCAAGTAGTCGCGGGCACGGCTTTCCACTTCGTCGGGCCCCGGATCGAGAGCCTCGTGCAGGTGAACGAAGAAGCGCAGCTCGGCGGGGGCGCCGCCGAGCAGGAACCGGCGCAGGCAGCCGTCGAGGAGATCGGCCCGCCGCACCCGGCCGCTGTCGGCGAGGTCGAGCAGCGCGCCGAGCCAGCCCTGGTCGGGGTCGGTCTGCCACTGCAGCTCCCGCCCCACGCCCTGCGCCTCGAACAGCCGCGGCAGCAGGTGGTCGAGCAGCGGGTCGTCGGCCAGACCCTTGGGCGGCTCGGACACCCAGCCGGCCACCAGCACGTCGTGCGGCGGCGGCTCGATGCCGGTCTCGCGCAGCAGGGCCAGCGCCAGCCGCATGCCGCGGTCGTCGGCGGTGCGCAGCCGCAGCGTCAGCCGCTCGGCCAGGTCGGCCCGCCAGGCGGCGGGACGGTCGGCGATGACGGCCAGGACGAGATCGACGTCGTTGTCGGGGCCGGCCCACTGGGGCGCGAAGGCGCGGCGGTAGAGCCAGGACGCGACGGCCGCCGCGCCGCCCAGCGTGGCCGCGCCCGCCACGCGCAGCGCCGGGCCGAAGTCGGTCAGCCCGTCGCTCTCCCACCGGCTGAAGGTGGCCGTCAGCTCCTTCAGCAGCTGTGGCAGCTCGGCCGCGACCCGCTTGCGCGCGGGCTCGTCGAGGGCCTTGACGCGCTCGGCGAGCCGGTCGGCGTGGCGCTGCCAGATCAGCTTCCTGATCTCGTCCTCATGATCCATGGCGGGGACGGTAGCGGGCCACGCCGACAATTCTCCGGGTCAGGACTCCAGGAAGTGCAGGATCGCCAGGACGCGCCGGCTGTAGCCGGTGATGTGGGACAGGTCCAGCTTGTCGAACAGCGAGTTGACGTGCTTTTCCACCGCGCTCTGGGAGACGTGCAGGGCCTGGCCGATGGAGGCGTTGGTGAGCCCCTGGGCCATGAGCTCCAGCACCTCGCGTTCGCGGGCGGTGAGCCTGGACAGCGGGTCCTGCTGGGTGGTGCGGGCGAGCAGCTGGCGCACCACCTCGGGGTCGAAGGCGGCGCCGCCCGCGCCCACGCGTTCGAGCGCGTCGAGGAAGTCGCCGACCTGGCCGACGCGGTCTTTGAGCAGGTAGCCGACGCCTTCGACGTCGGAGCTCATCAGCTCGGTGGCGTAGCGCTTCTCGACGTACTGCGACAGCACGAGCACCTTGACCGACGGCCGGCGCTTGCGGATCTCCAGTGCCGCGCGCAGGCCCTCGTCGGTGTGGGTGGGCGGCATGCGCACGTCGACCACCACGATGTCGGGCTCGTGCTGCTCGACGGCCTCGATGAGCGCCTCGCCGTCGCTGACGGCGGCGGGGACCTCATGACCCTCCTCCAGCAGCAGGCGTACGAGGCCCTCGCGCAGCAGCGTGGAGTCCTCGGCCAGGATCACCCGCACGGCAGCACCGCCATGACCGTGGTGGGGCCGCCGGCGGGGCTGTCGACCTCGAAGTGGCCGTCCAGCGCCGCCACCCGCCTGGCCAGCCCCGACAGGCCGCCGCCCGTCGGGCGCGCGCCGCCCGAGCCGTCGTCGCGCACGCGTACGACCACCGCCGCTCCCTCCTTGTGCACCGCGACCGTGATGGCCGCCGCCCCGGCGTGCTTGGCGGCGTTGGTCACCGCCTCGCACACCACGAAGTACGCCGCCGTCTCCACCGCCATCGGGGGACGCTCCGGCAGCCGGCAATCTACCGTGACCGGCACGCTCGAGCGTTCCGCGACCCCGGCGAGCGCCTCGCCGAGGCCGAGCGAGTCGAGCCCGCTCGGGTAGACGCGCCAGGCCACCTCGCGCAGCTCGGCCAGCGCGTGCTGGGCTTCGGCGTGCGCCTGCTCCAGCAGCTCGGGACGGCCGCGGCGGGAGCGCCCGATGAGCATCGACAGCGCCACCAGGCGCTGCTGCAGCCCGTCGTGCAGGTCACGCTCGATGCGGCGGCGTTCGGAGTCGACCGCCGCGACGATGCCGGCGCGGCTCTCGGCCAGCTCGGTGATGCGGCGCTGCAGCTTCTCGGTCGGGTCGGGGCCGAGCAGGCGGACGGCCAGCCGGCGTTCGAGCGCGTGCACGCCCGCCACACCGGACAGGTCCAGGAAGAGCAGGACGAAACCCCCGGTCAGGATGTACGCCACCAGCGGCGGCGTCGGCTCCATCCCGTCGAACGGCCGGCCCGCGGTCCAGGCGGCCAGCAACGCCACCGCGACCTTCACCCCGGCGACCAGCAGCGCGATCACCAGCCCGCCGAGCACTCCGACGGGCACCCGCGCCGCCAGGTAGCGCGCGGCTCTGCCGCCCCGCGCCTCCTCCAGGGCGTCCAGGTGGGAGGTGTCCAGCCGCAGGCGGCGCGCCTCCAGGCGGGCCAGGCGGCGGGCTGAGGCAAGGACGTTCGGGTGGCCGAGGAACGGCAGCGTCAGCACCAGGAACACCAGCTCGGCGAGCGCGGTCACAGCCCCTGCCGTGACCGCGGCGGCCACCCGCAGACCCTCAGCGACGACTCGCATGCTTGCCCTTGCGCCGCTCGGCCAGGCGGACCCCGATGAACACCAGGATCGCCAGGACCACGACGGCGATCACCACGTTGGTGCCGACGCCGACGTAGGTCTCGACCAGCTCCCACTGCTCGCCGAGGAGATAGCCGGCCATGACGAAGAGCGTGTTCCAGATGGCGCTGCCGGCCGTGGTGAGCAGCGTGAACTTGATCAGCGGCATGCGCTCGACGCCGGCCGGGATGGAGATGAGGCTGCGGAAGATGGGGATCATGCGGCCGAAGAAGACGGTCTTGCCGCCGTGACGCTGGAAGAACGCCTCGGTCTTCTCGATGTCGGAGATCTTGATCAGGGGCAGCTTGCCGGCGATGGCCAGCGTGCGTTCCCTGCCCAGCAGCGCGCCCACCCCGTAGAGGGCCAGTGCGCCGATCACCGAGCCCAGCGTCGTCCAGACGAGCACGTCGAGCAGTTGCATCTTGCCCCTGCTCGCCGTGAAACCGGACAGTGGCAGGATCACCTCGCTCGGAAGAGGAGGAAAAAGGTTCTCCAGCGCGATGGCGAGACCGGCCCCGGGTGCTCCGAGGCGGTCCATGAGTCCTACCAACCAGTCAGTCATGCGGTCCAGGCTATGGAAGATCGGGCCGAGTGCGGAATGTGGTCGGTGCCCGTTCGGCACTGCGGTAAACCACACCCTCAGCGTACCGTACACTGTACGGCCGTGAGCTCTCAGACGGATCTGGCCCGGCACCCTGCGGTCTTCCAGCCCGGCGACCCGCCCAGGACCGGGCACATCGCCTTCCTCGACCCCGCGGGTGACAGTGTGCTGACCGTAGCAGAGGAACGCGACGAGGGCGTGGCCACGCGCGCCGTCCCCGCCACCCTCGTGCCCGTCGGCGAGGCCGTCGCCGCCCTCGCCAGAGCGCGCAAGGACCCCCACGCCCACCCGGCCGCCCGCTTCTGGGGCGCTGCCGCCCTCATCGCGCTGCAGCTCGTCACCCGGGGCCGCATCCTGCCCGGCGTGTCGGCGGGCGAGCACGACTCCTGGAGGGCCGGGCCCCTCGACGCCGACGACGCCCGCCGCGTCCGCGAACTGGCCGCCGCCATGCCCGCCACCGCCCGCGCCGTCCCCCTGCCCGCTGACGACGCCCTGTCCGCTGACGACGTCCTGCCGCCCGACGCCCTGCCGCCAGTCCCCCTGCTGCCCGACGCCGAGCCGCTCGTGCGGGCCTTTCTCGACGCCGTCGCCGACGCGATGCCCCGCTCGCCCGGCGCCGTACGCGCCACCGGCCTCACCGCCTACGCCGCCGCGAAGCCCGTCAAGGTGCCCCACCTGCGCGGCTGGGCCGAGGAGGTCTCCGCAGGGCTCGACGCGGGCCTGCGGCTGTCGCTGCGCATCGAGGCCGATGACCCCGTGGCCGCCGAGTTCCGCGCCGTCGCCCAGCTGCACAGCCTGGCCGACCCCTCGCTGGTCGTGGACGCCGCCGACCTGTGGCGCGGCGGCGAGGCCGGCTTCGGCCCCGGCGCCAGGATCGAGGCCACCCTCGCCGTACGAAGAGCCGCCCGCGCCTGGCCCCGCCTGGAGGAGCTGCTCGACAGCGCCGTGCCCGACGAGCTGACCCTGTCCGACGGCGACGTGGCGGCGCTGCTGGCCGGAGCCGCCGACCGGCTGGCCGCGGCGGGCGTGGACGTGCACTGGCCGCGCTCGTTCGTGCGCGGCCTCACCGCCCGCGCCGTCGTCGGCGACCGCGACCCCGCGCCGTCCGACCTGCCCTCCTTCCTCGGCGGCCACCACCTGACCAGCTTCGACTGGCAGCTCGCACTCGGCGGAGAACGCCTGACCGCCGCCGAGATGGACCAGCTCGCCGAGGCGCACCGCCCCGTCGTACGCCTGCGCGACCAGTGGGTGCTCATCGACCCCGACCTGGCGCGCAAGGCCCGTACGCGCGAGCTCAAACCGCTGACCGGCATCGAGGCGCTCGGCGCCGCGCTCACCGGGACGGTCGAGGTCGAGGACGAGCAGGTGCCCGTCGAGCCCACCGCCTGGCTCGACGAGCTGCGCCGCCGCCTGGCCGAGCCCGCCGACGTGCCGCCGCCGCCCGGCCTGGCCGCGACCCTGCGCGACTACCAGTACGCGGGGCTGCGCTGGCTGGCCAGGATGACCTCGCTCGGCCTCGGCGCCTGCCTGGCCGACGACATGGGCCTGGGCAAGACCGTCACGCTCATCGCGCTGCACCTGCACCGCGCCTCAGGGCCGACGCTCGTGGTCTGCCCCGCCTCCCTGCTGGGCAACTGGGAGCGCGAGATCACCAGGTTCGCGCCGGGCGTCCCGGTGCGCCGCTACCACGGCGGCAACCGCACGCTCGCCGACGAGGGTTTCGTGCTCACCACGTACGCCACCATGCGCCTCGACGCCGAACGCCTGGCCGCGCACCCGTGGGGCCTGCTGGTCGCCGACGAGGCCCAGCACGTCAAGAACCCGGCGTCCGGCACCGCCAAGGCGCTGCGCGAGATCCCCGCCGCCGCCCGCGTCGCCCTGACCGGCACCCCCGTCGAGAACAACCTGTCGGAGCTGTGGGCCATCCTCGACTGGACCACCCCCGGGCTGCTCGGCCCGCTGACCCGGTTCCGCGCCCGCTGGGCGAGGCCGGTCGAGTCCGGCGACACCGGCACGGCCGAACGCCTGTCGCGGCTGGTCGGGCCGTTCCTGCTGCGCCGCCGTAAGAGCGACCCCGGCATCGCGCCCGAGCTGCCGCCCAAGACCGAGACCGACCGTCCCGTCGCGCTCACCACCGAACAGGCCGGCCTGTACGAGGCCGTCGTCCGCGAGATCATGACCCAGATCGCCGACGCGCGCGGCATGGCCAGGCGCGGCCTCATCGTCAAGCTGCTCACCGGGCTCAAGCAGATCTGCAACCACCCCGCCCAGTACCTGCACGAGAGCGACCCGCGCCTGCCCGGCCGCTCCGGGAAGCTGGAGCTGCTGGACGAGCTGGTCGACACCATCACCGCCGAGGACGGCTCCGTGCTCGTCTTCACCCAGTACGTCGCCATGGCCCGCCTCCTGGAGCGCCACCTGACCGGCCGGGGCGTCGCCACCCAGCTCCTGCACGGCGGCACCCCCGTCGCCCGCCGCGAGGAGATGGTCAGGCGCTTCCAGGACGGCGAGGCCCCCGTCTTCCTGCTGTCGCTCAAGGCCGCCGGCACCGGCCTCAACCTCACCCGCGCCGACCACGTCATCCACTACGACCGCTGGTGGAACCCGGCCGTCGAGGACCAGGCCACCGACCGCGCCTACCGCATCGGCCAGACCAGGCCCGTCCAGGTGCACCGGCTCATCGCCGAGGGCACGATCGAGGACCGCATCGCGAAGATGCTCACCGCCAAACGGTCGCTCGCCGACGCCGTGCTCGCCTCCGGCGAAGCCGCCTTCACCGAACTGACCGACGCCGAACTCGCCGCCCTGGTCGAACTCCGATGACCACCCCGATCCTGGAGCCCCGATGACCCCCGCCCGCGGCTTCCCCGCCTTCCCTCGCCAGCGCGCCGGCGCCCGCTTCGCCACCTCCTGGTGGGGACGCGCCTGGATCCAGGCCATGGAGGACACCTCCCTCGACCACACCCTGCTGCGCAAGGGCCGCGCGTACGCCAAGACCGGGCAGCTCGGCCCGATCACCGTCAGCCCAGGGCGCCTGGCCGCGGTCGCCGAGCACGAGTACGACGTGGTCGTGAGCGTCGAGCAGCTCACCGACGACGCATGGGAACGCTTCCTCGACCAGGTCGCCGCCAAGGCCGGCCACATCGCCGCGCTGCTCGACGGCGACATGCCGCACGACCTGGTCGACGCGGCCGAGTACGCGGGCGTGCCGCTGCTGCCCGCCGTCGGCGACCTGGAGCCCGAGTGCTCCTGCCCCGACTGGGGCCACCCCTGCCAGCACGCCGCCGCCCTGTGCTACCAGGCGTCCTGGCTGCTGGACGCCGACCCGTTCGTCCTGCTGCTCCTGCGCGGCCGAGGCCAAAGCGACCTGGTCGAAGCCCTGCAGGCACGAAACGCGGCGGGGGCCGCCCCGCGTGCGGGGCGACCGGAGGATGCCGCCCGGCCGTCCGGCACGCCGGCGGCGGTCGCGTTCGCGGCCGGGGTGTCCCCGCTGCCCGACCCGCCGCCGTACGACGTCACCTACACCCCACCCGCCCTCGAGCCGGCGCCCGGCGTGGACGTGGCCGCCCTCGCGGTGCTCGCCGCCTCCGCCGCCGCCCGCGCCCGCGACCTGCTGCTGCACGAGCGCCTGCCGCACCTGACCGAGCACGAGGACCACGTACGGCTGCTCGCCGACCACATCCTCGACCAGCCAGACGACCGAGGCGAACAGGAGCTGGGGGCGGCCGTGGCCGCCTGGCGGCACGGCGGCGCCGACGGGCTCGCCGCGCTGGAGCACCCCTGGACGCCGCCCCGCCACGACCTGGCCAGAGCGCGCGCCCGGCTCGAAGCCGCCTGGGACGGCGCGGAACCCCCGCCCATGGAAGCCTGGCGCAACCGCTGGACGCTCGGAGAGCTCCAGCTCCGCTACGGCCGGGACGGCCGCTGGTACCCCTTCACCCGCCGCGACGACCGGTGGTGGCCCGCCGGCCCTCCGGACCGCGACCCCTCGGCCCTCATCGGCTGAGCCTCACGTCGCCACCGACACCACGTGACCCGCCGACGTGCCGTCCTCGATCAGCTTGAGCATGCAGTCGGCGAGGTCGGCGCGGGTGGTGGTGTGGCCGCCGCGGACGCTGAGGTCGCGGGCCGTGCGGTAGCGGTGCGTGCGGCCGGCGTCGGTGAGGCGGGCGGGCCGCACGATCGTCCAGTCCGTACGGGACTCGCGCACCAGCCGTTCGGCCACCGCCAGGTCCGCGTAGACGTGGCGGAGGAAGCGGCGGACGATCGGCTTGAGCGCGTACCGCGAGAAGAGGCCGTCACCGGCGTCGCTCTCCAGCCCGGCGGCGCTGACCATGAGCAGGCGCCGCGTCCCGGTGCGTTCCATGGCGGCCAGGATGGCGCGGGTGCTGCCGGAGCAGACGGTGGTGGGCCCCGTGCCGCGGGGGCCCATCGCGCTGAGCACCGCGTCGCGGCCCGCGACGGCGGAGGCGATGGCGTCGGGGTCCATCACGTCGGCCTGGACGACGTCTGCCCGCTCGCGCAGCTCGGCGGGCAGCCGGTCGGGGTCGCGGACCACGGCGGTGACCTCGTGGCCCAGGTCGAGGCCCTGGCGTACGAGCTCGAGCCCGCTGCCGCCGGTCGCACCGAGAACGGTGATCTTCATGGGGCTCCCTCCAAGGGGTGAGTGAGTACTCACTACCCTACTCGGAGGGGCCCGCGGGTCACTCGGGGGCGTAGAAGGCGGTGGTGGCGGCCACCGTCGCGGCCACCAGATCGGGCGAGCCGCCCGCCGCCCGGTGCGCCTCGCCCCACGCCTTGCTGCTGGTCACGATGCAGCGCCGGCCCTCGTCGGTCTCGTGGAAGGTGTCCGCGTCGGGCTTGACGCCGCCGGTCAGGTGCAGGGCCAGGCCCAGCAGCCCCAGGTCCCAGCCCACCCCCGTGGCGCCGGGGCCGAACTGCGCCCACATCTCCTCCGGCACCTCCGCCGTGTGCCGCAGCTCCAGCACCGTGCCGCCGTCCTTGGCGGTCAGGCTCACCTCGACCTCGGAGAAGCCGGGGGCGGGGCCGAACAGCCAGCTGATCGCGAACATGCTGGGCGGCTCGCAGCGCAGGATCTCGCCGTGGGCGTTGCCCTCCAGCTGGTAGTGGCCGCCCAGCCGCAGGTCGCCGGTGACCGGCAGGAACCAGCGGGCGATGCGGTCGGCGTCGGTGACGGCCTGCCAGACGTCCTCGATCTCGGCGTCGTAGTGGCGGCGCAGCACCTGCACCTTGCGCTCACCGTCGATCAGCTCGCGGTGCGTCTTGTTGATCTCGTCGACCATGTCCATCAGGAATCCTCTTTCTCTTTTGTGATGCGGCGTTCGCGCTTGCCCCGGGCCAGCTCCGTCGCCAGCGCGTCCAGGCGCTGGTCCCAGAAGGCGCGGAAGCGCTCCAGCCAGGCGTCGATCTCGCGCAGCGGGCCGGGCTCGACGGCGTAGAGGCGGCGGGTGCCCTCCGCCCGTACGCTCGCGAACCCGCTGTCGCGCAGCACCCGCAGGTGCTGCGAGACGGCCGGCTGCGAGATGCCGAACTCCTGCCGGATGACGGCGGTGACCTCGCCTGAGCTCAGCTCGCCGGTGGCCAGCAGCTCCAGGATCCGGCGGCGTACCGGATCGCCGAGGACGTCGAAGGCGTGCACCACCAGAGTGTTTCAGGACCTGCTTATATAAGTCAAATCTTAATCATCGTCGTCGAGCCCGCGGGCGCTCAGCGCCTCGCCCAGCGCGTCGGCGTGCCGCAGCGAGCTGACCACCAGCGGCACCGCGAACGCCCGCAGGCTGCGCTCGACGCCCCTGGCCCGCTGCGCCTCCCTGACCCGCGTGGCCAGCGACGCCACCACCGGCACGCTGCGAATGGTCAGCGACAGCAGCAACGACAGCCGGAACGGGTCCAGCCCCACGAACCTGACCGGCGACAGCAGCCGCTCCAGCGCCGCCATCATGGCCGCCGACCGGGTGGTCAGCGTCACCAGCCCGGCCAGTGCCACCGCCAGCACCACCCGCAACGTCGTGGCGGCGGCCGCGGCCGGCCCGGCGAAGACGAGCTGCACGCCGAACAGCATCACGGCGAACCAGCGCACCGGCTTGACCTGCGCCCACGCCGCCGCCGCGCCGACCCTGGCCAGCGCGTACAGGGCCGCCACCACGACCCCCGCCACGGCCAGCGCGAGCGGCGAGCGCAGCAGCACCAGCGCCGTGCAGGCCAGCGCCAGCGCGGCCAGCTTCGCGCCGGCCGGCAGCCGGTGCAGCGGCGAATCTCCGGGTACGTAGGCGCCGGTGAGGCTGTTCACGCCATCAGCTTCCTGTAGTGGGCGATGGCCTCGGCGGGCGTGCCGTCGGCGGCCACCCGGCCCCCGTCGATCACCAGCACCCGGTCGAACCCCGACAGCAGCGGCAGGTCATGAGTGACCAGGAACACCTGCTGCGGCATCTCCTCCAGCAGCTCCGCCACCTGGCGCGAGTGGCGCAGGTCGAGCAGCGTGGTGGGCTCGTCCATGACGAGGATCTCCGGCTCCAGCACCATCACCGAGCACAGCGCCAGCAGCTGCTTCTGCCCGCCGGACAGGTGGTGCGCGGGATGGTCGGCGTGGCCGGCCAGGCCGTAACGGCCGAGCACCTCGCCCACCCGCCGGTCCACCTCCTCGCGCGTCAGGCCCTTGCGGCGCAGCGAGAACGCGACGTCCTCGGCCACCGTCGGCATGACGATCTGCGCGTCGGGATCGGTGAACAGGAACCCCACACCGCGCCTGATCTTGGCGCCGTCGCGGCGGGTGTCCATGCCGAGCACGGTGACCTGGCCGGACGACGGCAGCGCCAGGCCGTTGACCAGCCGGGCGAGCGTGCTCTTGCCGGAGCCGTTGGCGCCCACCACGCCCACCCGGCGCTCGGGCAGCGCCGCGGTGATGCCGCGCAGCACGTCGCGCGTGCCCAGCCGGACGTGCACGTCAGTGAATTCGATCAACTCTCACACCACCTCGAACAGGGCTGCCACGCCCATCCCGCCGCCGACCGCGGCCGCCGCCAGGCCCAGCGTGCCCTTGGGAGCCGCGGCGCGGACGAGCCCGCCGAACAACCTGGTCACCACCACCGCGCCGGTCGCACCCCACGGATGCCCGAGCGCCAGCGCACCGCCGCCGGGACACACCCGCTCGTCGTCGGCGCCCAGCGGGTCGAACCCGAGCGCGTCGGTGACGGCCAGCACCTGCGCCGCGAACGCCTCCACGATCTCCACCACCGCGATCGACTCCATCGCCACCCCGGTACGCGCCAGCACCCGGCGGATCGCCGGCACCGGCCCCCACCCGGGCAACTCGGGATCGCACCCGGCCACGGCCCCGGCCAGCAGCCGCAGGCCCGGCCGGCCGTCGCGCAGCCCCTCCGGCACCAGGGCCACGGCGGCGGCGCCGTCGCTGTTCGGGGAGGAGTTGCCGGCCGTCACCGTGCCACCCGGCACGAACGCGGCCGGCAGCCGGGCCAGCGACGCCGCCCGCAGCGGGCGCGGACGCTGATCGTCGGTGCGGCCCGCGACGGGCACGATCTCCTCGGCGAACCGTCCCGCCGCGCGGGCGGCCAGGGCGC
This sequence comes from Nonomuraea sp. NPDC049504, assembly GCF_040676845.1. Classification (NCBI taxonomy): domain Bacteria; kingdom Bacillati; phylum Actinomycetota; class Actinomycetes; order Streptosporangiales; family Streptosporangiaceae; genus Nonomuraea; species Nonomuraea sp. NPDC049504. The sequence continues at coordinate 92,976 of NZ_JBFAPT010000011.1, read as the reverse complement.
GGGCGTGGCTGCGGCAGGCGTAGGCGTCCTGCCTCTCCCGATCGACGCCCTTGGCCGCGGCCAGCGCCTCGGCCGCCGGCCCCATGTCCGGGTCGGGGCTGCCTTCCGGGGTGAACGGCGCCCGCTCGTACGGCGTCCCTGCCCCTCTGAACGTGCGCAGCGGCGCGGTCGAGGCGCTCTCCACGCCTCCGGCGATCACCAGGTCCGCCTCGCCCGCGCGGACGGCCTGACCGGCCAGCAGGATCGCGGCCAGGCCGCTGCCGCACTGCCGGTCCACCGTCACCCCTGGCACCTCGTGCCCGAGGCCGGCCGCCAGCGCGGAGACCCTGGCGATGTTCCCGCCGGGTCCCATGCAGTTGCCCAGCATCACGTCATCGACCGGCCGCCCCTTCAGGTCGCCTGCCACGGCGGCGATCACGGGGGCGGCCAGGTGTTCGGCGGTCAGCGACTTGTACGCGTGCCCGGCCGTGCCGATCGGCGTGCGCCGGGCCGACACCACCACGGGGGTCAGGTCCATGGTCACGTCAGCCGCCTGATGGCCGGGTCGCCGCTCGCCAGCCGGGCCGCCACCAGCGCCCGCGCCGGCTTGCCCGTGGGCGTGCGGGGCAGTTCGGGCACCGCGTACCAGCGGCGGGGCCGCTGCGCCCAGTCCAGCCCGCCGCGCGCGGTCTCCTCCAGCAGGGCGCGCGGGAGCGGCTCGGAGAACGGGGTCTCGATGACCGCCGTCACCACCGCGCCGAGGGAGGGGTGCGGCGAGCCCACCACCACGACGTCTTCCACACCGGGCACTTTGCGCAGCACCTCTTCGACGTCCTCGGGCACGACGGTGGCGCCGCCGGTCTGGATCGCGCCGTCGCCGCGCCCGCGTACGCGCAGCACGCCGCCAGCCCGGTACGGCTCGGCCACGTCGCCCACGCTCACCCAGCCGTCCTCGTCGCGCCGCAGCGGCCCGGCCGCCGCGCCCAGGTAGCCCTCGGCCAGCCACGGCGAGCGCACCCACACCTCGCCCAGCGGCCCCTCGCCGCGCACCTCGATCTCCACTTCGGGAAAGGGACGCAGCCCGCCCCCGTCGGTGTCGGCGGCCACGAACGACAGCTCGGTGGCGCCGTAGTAGGCCACCACGCGCACGCCGGCGCGTTCTGCGGCCTGGCGCGTGCCGGGGGCGAGGGCGGCGCCGCCGACCACGGCCACCCGCAGCGAACCCGGCCGTTCCAGCACGTCGGGCAGCCGGTGCGGCACCAGGTGCACCACGCTCGCCTCCGCCAGGTGATCGGCCAGGTCGCGGCCCGGCCAGCGTCCCGGCAGCAGGGCCGTGGCGCCGGTGGCCAGGGTGTGCAGGGCGGCGAACGCGTACAGGGAGGAGACCAGCGGGCCGGGCACGAGCACGACGTCGTCGGGGCCGATGCCGGTCAGCGCGTTCAGATGGTGGTAGGAGCCGGTCCAGGAGGCCCGGGTGCGGACGATCGCACGCGGCCGCCCGGTGCTCCCGGAGCTGAAACAGGCCCAGGCGGGATCGTCAGGCCGGGCGCGCCGCCGCGCGGGGGGCCCAGCCGGGTCGGGCGGGGGCGCAGCGCGCGGCGTCGTCGTCGTCAAGGAAGCGTCGATGGGGGCGGTCTGCACCGGAGCAATGACCGGGGACGCCGGCAGCGGCGTGCCGGTCGGTGATGTGGGCAGCGGTGTGGTGATGGGGACGGTCGGCAGGGGGACGGTGACGGTGGTCCAGCGGGTGTGGTCCCAGGTGTGCTCGCCCACCAGGGGTGTCGCACCGGCGAGGTCGGCGGCCAGGACGGCGACGAGCAGCTCCACCGGGTCGGCCAGGCCGATGGCCGCCGTCACGCCGGGGCCGACCCCGTTGCCCGCGAGGTGCCGGGCGGCGGCTTCGATGCGGTCGGCGAGCCGCGCGTAGGTCAGCTCGCCGCCGGGTCCGCGCACCGCGAGCCTGGAGGGCTGCTCGGCGGCGTGCGTCAGCACGTGTTCTGCTACGGGCATCGAGCGGTCAACGCCCCCCGCCGAGGCGTTCGCGGTGCACGGCGGGCACCGCGTCGGGGTAGGCCCGCTGGACGCCCCTGACCACCACCGCCGTCAGCGCCGCCTTGATCAGGTCGCCGGGCAGGAACAGGCCGGTGAAACCGGCCGCCGTGCTGAGGGAGACCCCGGTCACCAGGGCCTGCACCGGGATGCCGAACAGATAGATGACGCCCATGCCGCCCGCCACGGACGCCACGAACAACTGGAGCACGCTCGGGCTGCGTCCGGCCCGCTCGACCAGCCAGCCGGTGACGGCCGCGCCGGGCAGCCAGCCGATGAGGAACCCGGCCGACGGCCCGGTGAACACGCCCAGCCCGCCCCGCCCGCCGGCCAGCAGCGGCAGCCCGGCGGCGACCAGCACGTACAGGACCAGGACGGCGAGCGCGCCCCGCCACGCGCCGAGAACAGCGCCGGCCAGCATCACGCCCATGGTCTGCAGCGTGATCGGGACGGCGTTGCCGAAGACGTTCAGTGTGCCGGGCAGGCCCATGACCGCGATGAGCGCGGCGAAGACGGCCACCCGCGCCAGCGTGCCCGTCGCGAGCCTCCTGCGCTGTTTCCCTTCATCCTTCATGGCGTCGATCCCACACCAGAACGGGCGTGCTCAGGCATGGAGGTATCCCACAACATTCCCTCCGATCATCTGCTGGCGATCGATACCGCGCTCACGCGCCGTCCCTGCCGCACGGCGCGGCATCGAACGCGGCAGTTATCCCGTTTTGCTGGGCTTTCAGGTCGTCGGCGCTCAGTGTACGGTTCGGCAAGGTGAAGGTGACCGGCCGGGATGCCACCTTGAGGCTGACGCGGATCGTGTCGGGGGTCAGGGTCGTGCGGTCGGGATAGTGCAGGCGTACGCGGTAGTCGCGCACCTCGCCGCCGTCCTCCAGGCAGGCGCGCGCGCCGTTCTCCACCCGTTTCATCAGGCCCTGGTTGATCTGCCTGCCGCGCATGGGCACCAGGTTGTAGCGCATGCTCGCGCCGCGGAAGGAGGCGGCGATGAGGTGACCGCCCTGCCAGTCGCCGCTCCCGCCCCAGTCGCCGACCTTGCCCTCGCACGAGCCGCGCGGGGCGTCCCGGTCGACGAGCGTCTTGGCCACGGCTTCTGCGGGGCGCCCTGCGGCGTCGGTGGTGAAGGTGTGCTCGTAGGCGCGGTAGGTGGCCGACGCTTCGAGCAGTCGCGCACAGGGGGCGGCGTCGGGCTTGAGCACGGGGGCGGAGGCGGCGGCGGTGAGCAGGAGCGCGGTGGCGCTCGCGCCGCCCAGGACACGGCGAAGTCGGGTCGCGGGCACGGCGGGAGTCCTCTCGGAGCAGGGGGTCACCGCTCAGGAGAGGGGAGGCCGACGGCGTTGAACCGCCCGATCGGCCACCTGTCGGCTTTGTCGCGACTTTCCTGCCCGTGCGAACTTTCACATAACGTTACCGTTCCGCTACTTCACGTGGTTCTCGCAGGTAGGTCAGGCTGCGAGCCGCAAAGCCCTGGCCACCTCCCCGGTCGCCGCCGAGGTCTCGGTGGCGGTGTAACCGCCGCGCAGCGAGGCGTCGAGGTCCTTCAGGCCGTTGCCGCTCAGCGTGATCACCACCCGCAGGCCGGGCTCCAGCCCGCCCCTGGCGTGCAGGTCGAGCAGCCCCGCCACCCCGGCCGCCGACGCGGGCTCGGCGAAGACGCCGTCGCGGCGGGCGATCAGCCGGTACGCGGCGAAGATCTGCTCGTCGCTCACCGCGCCGATCAGCCCGCCCGACTCGTCCCTGGCCGCGATCGCGCCCTCCCACGTCGCCGGGTGCCCGACGTTGATCGCACTGGCCTCCGTACGCGGCTCGGACACGGGCGCGCCGTGCACCAGCGGAGCCGCCCCGGCCGCCTGGAAGCCCCACATGCGCGGTAGCTCGCCCGGGGAGTAGGCGCGGTAGCCGGTCCAGGTCGCGGTGATGTTGCCGCCGTTGCCGACCGGCAGGCAGTGCACGTCGGGCGCCGCGCCCAGGGCGTCGACGATCTCGTACGCGACCGTGCGCTGCCCGGCCAGGCGCAGCTCGTTGCCCACCGAGTTGACCAGCGCGACGGGGTGGTGGGCGGCCAGCTCGCGGGCGACGCGCAGGCAGTCGTCGAACGTGCCGCCGACCTCGACGATCTCGGCGCCGTACCGTACGGCCTGGGCCAGCTTGCCCAGCGCCACCCGCCCCTTGGGCACGAGCACGGCGGCGCGCAGCCCGGCGCGGGCGGCGTACGCGGCGGCCGAGGCGCTGGTGTTGCCGGTGGAGGCGCAGATCACGGTCGCGGCGCCGGCCTCGGCCGCCCGGCTGATCGCCACTGTCATGCCCCGGTCCTTGAACGATCCCGTCGGGTTCGCGCCCTCGACCTTCAGCCAGACCTCGCAGCCCGTCAGGTCGGACAGGTGGGCCGAGCGCAGCAGCGGCGTGTTGCCCTCGTTGAGCGAGATGGCCGGGGTGCCGGGGGTGACCGGCAGCCAGCGCCGGTAGGGACTGTCGATGAGGCCGTTCCAGGTAGTCATGCCCGAAACCGTAACATTCGTTTCGCTTCCTCGGAATGATGTAACATTCGTCAGCATGGAGAGCGACGCGATCGTGGCCAGGCTCAGCGCCGTCTACGCCGAGCTGCCGCCAGGTGAGCGGGCGGTGGTGCGGGTGCTGCTCGACGACCACCCGTTCGCGGCGCTCGGCTCGCTGCGCGCGCTGGCCGAGCGGGCCGGGGTGAGCCCGCCGACCGCGTCACGGCTGTTCGACCGGCTCGGCTACGCCGGCTTCGCCGACTTCCAGACGGCTGTACGCGACGGCGCCAGAGACCGCTCACGCCTGCTCGAATACGTCACCCGCCCCGAAGACGAGCCCCCGGGCGAGCTGGGCGAGGCGGCCGAGGAGCTGCGCGCCGGCCTCGACGGCACCCTGGCCGCCGTCCCCGCCCAGCTCTGCCATCGCGCCGCGGGAGTGCTGGCCGAGGCCAGGACCGTCTGGGCGCTCGGCGGGCCGCTGAGCGAGCTGGCCGCCGACTACCTCATCCGCCAGCTCGCGGGCCTGCGCCCCGGCGCGCACCGGGTGCCCGAGCCGGCCCACGCGCGCGCACGTACCGTGCTCGACCTGGGCGCGGCCGACCTGGTCGTGGCCTACGACTTCCGCCGCTACTCCCCCGCCACCGCCCGTTTCGTGCGGGCCGCGCGCGGTCGCGGCGCGCGGCTGATCCTCGTCACCGACACCTGGGGCTCGCCGCTGGCCGCCGAGGCGGAGCTGCTCATCGCGCTGCCGCGCGAGGCCGCGGGGCCGATCGCGCCGCTCACCCACGAGATCGCGGTCACCGAGCTGCTGCTCGTCGCCACCGCCGCCCGCCTGGCCCCGGCCGATCGGCTGGCCGACCTCGACGCGCTCACGCAGTCGCTGTGAGCCGCTTGTAGAAGAAGCTGCACTCGCGCAGCGTGCCGTCGGGCGAGCCGGCGTAGTCAGGGACGCTGCCGAAGCGGGTCCAGCCGCAGGTCAGATAGACGTGCTCGGCCGCGCTGCCGGTCTCGGTGTCGAGCATCAGCAGGTCGAGGCCGGCCGCCGACGCCTCCCGCTCGGCGACGGCGAGCAGGGCGCGCGCGTGGCCGCGGTTGCGCGCCTCGCGGTGCACGATGAGCTTGATGATCTCGCCGCGGTGGCGGGAGTTCGCCTTCGGCGAGGGGACGAGGCCGACAGTGCCCACGACGGCGCCGTCCTCGCGGCAGGCCCACACGATGAGCTCCCCGGCGGCGACGGCGGGGGCCTGCGCGCGCCACCAGGCGGCGGCGTCCTCGATGTCGAACGGCGTGACGAACCCCAGCGAGAAGCCGCCGTCCACGGCGTCGGCCAGCAGCGCGGCCAGCTCCTTGACGCAGGTCTCGAACGCGGCCGGGGACAGGCGGGTGATCGTGCGCATGCGGGCTCCTCCTAGGGCAGGACGACGAAGATCGCGTACCGGACCGGGCCGGGGCCGGGGCAGCGGAACCTGGACGGCCCCCACAGGCGGAAGCGCAGGCAGTCGCCGGCCTCCACGGCATGCGTACGGCCGTCGAAGGTGATCTCCACCGACCCCTCCAGCACCCAGATGTGCTGCTCAAGGCCAGGGACGGGCGGCGCGTCGTAGGCGATGTCGGCGCCCGGCCGCAGCCGCCCCTCTACGACCTCGCCGCGCAGCCCGGGGTGAGGCGGCGAGACGGAACGGCGCACGAACCCGGATGTTTCGTCCCGCCACACCTGCTGCGCCCCGGCCGCCACGACCTGCGGCGGCTCGGTTTCGACCTCGGCCAGCAGCCGCGACATCGTCCGCCCGTGCACCTCGCACAGCTTGCCGAGCAGCGCCGCCGTCGGGCTGATCTCGCCGCGCTCCAGCCGCGACAGCGTCGAGCGGCTGATGCCCGACCTGCTCGCCAGCTCCTCGAGCGACCAGTCACGCTCGATGCGCAGCTGGGCGAGGCGGTCGGCGAGCCGGCTCTCCACATCCTCTCTCATATCCGGGATGTTATCCCAGATCTGAGAATCAGCGCCGGCGGATCTTGATGTCGCGCATGTCCGTCACGCCGATGCGCAGCACCTCGTACGGCTGCCCGTACGCCTCCAGCGCCGTCATCGCCCCCAGCGCCGCCTCGTCATCGCCGTCCTCCGGCTCGGCCGGCACCTGGCAGCGGAAGGTGAACACCGACACGCTCTGATCGTGGGTGAAGGTGCCCGCCTCGGTGAACGCCGTCCCGGCCGCCGCCCGCACCGCCTCCCGCCCGGCGTCGTCGAGCCCCTGGAACTTCCCGCTGATCGTCACCCGGAACATCACGTCACTCCCCTCGTACGGCATAGGCCAGCACCTTCTCGCCGAGCACGCTCTCGGCCGCGTCCAGCAGCTCCAGCACGGCCTCGGCGATGGCGTCCGGCCGCTCGCCCGCGGCCGTGCGGCGGCCGATCTCGCTCAGCGCCAGCGCGTGCAGGCTGCCGATGTGCCAGGCGACCACGCGGGGCAGCGGATCATCCGACCCCTCGCCGCACTCCTCGGCCAGCAGACCGGCCAGCTCGCCGGTCATGCGCCGGCCCAGGTCCTCCAGCCGCGCGGTCAGCGTGGGCGCGGCCCGCATCATCTCCAGCACCCGCCCGAACCCCGGCGTCAGGCCCACCCGGCGCTCGCGCTCGCGCACCTCCTGCCGCAGCCGCGCCAGCACCGCCCCGGCCGCCGACTCCCCGGGCGCGCGCCCGGCCACGATGTCGGCCAGCCGGCGGGGCGAGGCCTCCTCCGGCGGCAGCACCAGGTCCTCTTTGGCCTGGAAGTAGTTGTAGACGGTGTTCACCGACACCTCGGCGGCGGCCGCGACCTCGGCGATCGTCACGTTGTCGAAACCGCGCTCGACGAACAGGCCGACGGCCACCTCGGAGATGTGCTGCCGCGTGCGGCGCTTCTTCCGCTCGCGCAGTCCTTCAGTCATGCCGCTGGAGCGTACTGTAAAGTTGCAATCCACTGCAATTTTCATCCGCGCACGCTGAAGGGGGCACGTGATCAGCGGTGAGAGAGGTCGGCTACGCCGAAAGCTGTGGCGCCGGGCCCGGACGCAACGTCAGCATACGTCCGGCGTGTCCCTCATGTCACAAGCGGCACGCCGGACGTCCGCGTCAGTTCAGCAGCGCGACGAGCTGCTGCTCCTCGTAGTCGAGATGGGCCTCCAGCTCCTTGGTGAGCCGGTCCACACCCGCGATCAGGTCGGCGGGCGCGACGTCGTCGGCCGACAGCAGTGACTTGAGCTCCTCCAGCAGCCGCGCCACCACCTCGTGCTCGGCCCGCAGCCGCCGCATCGCGGGAGCCAGCTCCGGATACTGCCGCTCCAGGCCGGGGAACAGGCCGTTGTCCTCGTGCGAGTGGTGCATGTGCAGCCCCGCGCACATGGTCAGGCAGTTGATCCGCAGCTGCGCTGCCAGGCGCGGCCCCGAGGCGGCGGCCTCCCTGCGGATCAGGGCCAGCTCGCGGCGGAAGGCGTCGTGGATGTCCTTGAGCGCGTCGCCCATGCGCCGCCCGGCCGGCGGCCCGAACTCGGCCTGCACCAGCGCCACCACCGGCAGCGTGCGGCCCGAGCGCTCCTCGTAGGCGGCCCAGCCAGGGTCCATCTCGACGGCGCGGGCGAACACGCGGTCGCGCTCCTCGCCCTCCAGGACCACGGCGTCGGCCGCGTACGTGAAGATGCCGTCCTCCACGGTGACCCGGGGGTCGGCGCGCAGGTTGTGGTACCAGGCCGGGTGCTTGGGCGAGCCGCCGGCCGAGGCGATGACGAGCACACGGTCCTCGTCGGGAAGGTAGCCGAGCGGGGTGGTGTGCGGGGCGCCGGACTTGGCGCCGACGGTGGTCAGCAGCAGTAGCCTGCCGCCCTCGAAGGGGCCGCCGACCTGGCCGCGGTTGGCTCGGAACTCGTCGATGACCTGCTGATTGAAGTTTTCCGGCATGCTGAAAGAAGGCTCCCTGATGATCGGTGTTTTGGACATGCTTCGACCCGCGCGGACATGCCGGCGCGCGGGTGCTTACGACACCGCAACAGGCATGGGAAGACGCACGGGTGCGGTGTGCTCAGGCACGACCGATGGTGTGAGTGTCCACGGCGTCATCCCCCTTGATTCGGCGCCTCCATGCCTCGACCGTCCTCCCGGCCGGCGACACGCGACGCGACCGCCATTACGCCCATATCGGCCGGAGTCTGTCAACCGATCCCGATCATCGGGAGCCTGAGTACAGTAATGAAAGTGAGTAAGACCGATCAGGACGAGCCGGCCTGCTCCATCGAGCGCAGCCTGCAGATCCTCGGCGAGCGGTGGACCCTGCTGATCCTGCGCGAGATCTTCCGCGGCAGGCACCGCTTCGCCGATATCAGAGACTCCCTGGGCATCGCGCCCAACCTGCTCAGCGCCCGGCTGAAGACGCTGGTCGCGGGCGGGGTGCTGCGGACGTACACCTATCAGGAGCCGGGCAGCAGGCAGCGCCGCAGCTACCACCTCACCCCGGCCGGCGCCGACCTGCGGGTGGTGCTGGGCGCGCTGCAGCAGTGGGGCGACGAGCACCGCCCGCGCCCGTCCGGGCCATCGGCCCTGCGCAGGCGACGCTCCACCGGCGAGCCGGTGCACGTCGCGTTCATCGACGGCGAAGGCCGCGAGGTGACCGGCGAGGACGTGGTGATCGACCTCCGGCCATGATCGGCGGCATGGCTTTGCCCGAGGTTGAGATACGGCGCGGCCCCACGGGGCAGGCCCACCCAGCACGCCTGCGGCCTCGGCGGGCCAGCGGAGAAAGGAAAGCGCCATGACCTCTGTGCGGGCCGACGCGTCCGGCCAGTTCACGATCGAGAACGTTCTTCCCGTCAACCGGCTCGGTTACGGCACCATGCAGCTCACCGGGAAAGGGGTGTGGGGGCCTCCGGCCGACGAGGACGAAGCCGTCCGCGTGCTGCGCCGCGCGGCCGAGCTCGGCGTCACGCTCTTCGACACCGCCGACTCCTACGGCCCGCTGGTCGCCGAGCCGCTGCTGCGACGGGCCCTCGCGCCGTACGACGAGAGCGTCGTCATCGCCACCAAGGCCGGGCTCACCCGCCAGGGCCCCGACCAGTGGACCCCCGTCGGCCGGCCCGCCTACCTGCGCCAGCAGTGCGAGATGAGCCTGCGCATACTCGGGCTCGAGCGCATCCCGCTGCTCCAGCTCCACCGCGTCGACCCCGAGGTGCCGCTCGAGGACCAGGTCGGCGAGCTCAAGGCGCTCCAGGACGAAGGCAAGATCGCCCACATCGGCCTGTCGGAGGTCAGCGTCGAGCAGATCGAGCAGGCCCGCGCCGTCGCCCCGATCGCCACCGTCCAGAACCTCTACAACCTGGCCGACCGCTCCGCCGAGAGCGTGCTCGACCACTGCGAGCGCAACCAGATCGGGTTCATCCCGTGGTTCCCGCTGGCCACCGGCGGGCTGGTCAAGCCGGGCGGGCCGCTCGACGCGATCGCCTCGCGGCTCTCGGCCACGCCGTCGCAGCTCGCGCTCGCGTGGCTGCTGCGCCGCTCCCCGGTGATGCTGCCGATCCCCGGCACCTCCTCGATCGCCCACCTGGAGGAGAACGTCGCCGCCGCCGGCCTCGAGCTGACCGACGACGACGTCGCCGAGCTGTCGGCCGCCGTCAGCTGACCGAGCCGATCCGGCCCGCACGTCCGGCGAGCACCGCCGCACAGGCGGCCACCGGCGCGGCCCTGGCCGCCCTCCCCCAGCCGCCCCAGCACGCGGTGGCCGCCGATGTGCGCCGGGTCACCGCGGCTCGGCACCGGAAGATCCTGCACGATCCGTCACCTCTCTCGAGCTCGGGCGGTGGCCTCGCGGCACCATCGGCCGGCGCGGCGGCGCCGGCCTGGGGTCGGGACGGTCATCGCGGGCTCCTCGGTAAGTCGCCTTCGACCCCTGATGTACTCTTCGACGGCCGGTAACAGCAACGTGACCAGGTCACTTACGGGTGACGCGGAAACGGGGGGCCGATGTCGCATCAGCGCGAAGCCGACAGGGTGCTGCGTTCGCGGGGCAAGGCGTGTCTCGACCACGATCCCGACGTGCTGCGGTCCGTCCTGGACCGGGTGGCCGATCGGTGGAGCCTGCTCCTGATCGGGCTGCTGGAGGAGAGGCCGATGCGCTTCACCGAGCTGCTGCGGGTCGCGCCCGGCATCTCGCGCCGCATGCTGTCGGTGACGCTGCGCGGCCTGGAGCGTGACGGGCTGGTCAAGCGAGTGGCCTATCCGGAGATCCCGCCCAGGGTCGAGTACGAGGTCACGCCGTTCGGGCGCAGCCTGTCGGAGCCGGTGCTGGCACTGGCCCGCTGGACGCTCGACAACCAGGACACCATCCGCGCCAACAGGGACGCCTTCGACGAGGCGACCGGCGACTGAGCCTGTTACGCCCGGGTGACCACGGTTCTGTTGAAGTAACCGATCACCGGCCTGTAGTCAGTAGTGCGAGGTCGGCGCGGCGCATGACGCCCACCTCGACCTGCGACGTCTCCCCCCGCCACCGCCCTGCCTCCAGGGCCGCTCCGGCTACGCCGCGTCACGGGCCGCTCGCACATCGGAACCTTCGAAAGGACCCCGTGATGACCCGTATCGGCATCATCCTCGGCAGCACCCGTCCCGGCCGCAACGGCGAGCAGGTGGCGCAGTGGGTGCTCGAGCACGCCTCCCGCCGCCCCGACGCCACCTTCGAGATCGTCGACCTGCTGCACTACCCGCTCCCCCACCTCGACGAGCCCATGCCACCGGCCTACGGCCAGTACCAGAACGAGCACACCAAGGCGTGGGCGGCCAAGATCCGCTCGTTCGACGGCTTCGTCATGGTGACGCCCGAGTACAACCACTCCACCTCGGGGGTGCTGAAGAACGCCATCGACTACCTGTTCGCCGAGTGGAACAACAAGGCGTTCGGCATCGTGTCGTACGGCAGTGTCGGCGGCGCCCGCGCGGCCGAGCACCTGCGGCTGATCGGCGGTGAGCTGAAGCTCGCCGACGTGCGGACCAACGTGACGCTGTCGCTGTTCGCCGACTTCGAGGGCTTCACCAAGCTCGCGGCGGGCGAGCACCAGGTGGCGGCCTTGTCGACCATGCTGGACGAGGTGCTGGCCTGGAGTCGCGCCCTCGCCCCGCTCCGCCAGGCCGCGCGACCTGCCGCCTGACCCGCTGTCCGCCCTGGCCGGGCCCCCGCCGGCCGGGGCGGGATGTGCAAAAGTGAATCATGAGCGATTCCACGTGGACGATCGACGATCACCTGGCCGGCAAGCCCGACGAGTCCGTGGCCTTATATCGCCGCTTCATCGACCTCGCGCAGGGCTTCGGGCCCTTCACCTACGCCGTCTCCAAGAGCATGATCACCCTCAAGGGCACCCGCCGCGGCTTCGCCGGTGCCCGTCCCGACGCCCGGGGGCTGCGTGGCTACATGGACCTGCAGCGCGTCGTCGAGGACCCGCGTTTCACCAGCGTGTCGCCGTACACGAAACGCCTGTTCGTCCATGCCTTCCGCATCACCGGGCCCGAGCAGCTGGACGAGGAGTTCGCCGGGTGGCTGCGGGAGGCGTACGACGTGGGGCAGGGTCGCCACCTGCTCACGTGAGGCACGTCAGGCGCGGCGAGGGAAACGTTCCCGCCCTCATCTGAGTTGCAGTTCTCAACTCAGCTCGCGGAGCGGACCATGGACGCCCTGCTCGCCGGCCGCGCCGAGGTGCCGGCCGGCGAGCGCGGCAGGAACGCCAAGGCCGCCCTGCCCCAGCCGGCCGGCGCCTGACCGGTTTCCGCCGGCCGGCCCTACGGCTCGTCCCTGTCGTTCAGCCACCCGGACGGCGACGGCTGGGTGCCGCAGGAGGTCACCACCCGGCTTCCCGGCCGGGTGCGACGGGCGCGCCGAACCAGCGCGCGAGGCAGTTGTCCAGGTCCCGCTGGTCGTCGCCGATCCAGGCGACGTGGCCGTCCGGGCGGAGCAGGACGCACGGGGCGTCCAGCGCCGCCCCCGGATCCGTGAGCTGATCGACGCGGTCCGACCAGGGGCCGGTGGTGAGGCGTTCCGTGCGGTCGAGCAGCAGGCCGCGGCCCTGACGCAGCAGGGGGTAGAGGCGGCCCCGCTTCAGCTCCAGATCGGGCAGGCGGCGGCCGAGCAGGCCGGGGCCGGGGCCGAAGTCGTAGCGGACGGCGAGGCCGGTGATCTTCTCGATGAGGTGACGGTTGACCTCGTCGAAGGCCACCAGCTCGGTGAGCAGCCGCCGCACGGCGCGCGGGCCGGGCTCTGGGGAGGCCAGCTCCGCCTGGGCGCGGGTGTTGTCCAGCACGTCGGCGGCCACCGGATGGCGTTCGGCGTGGTAGGTGTCGAGGAGCGGGTCCGGCGCCCAGCCGCGGATCCGCGCCGCCAGTTTCCAGCCGAGGTTGACCGCGTCCTGGACGCCCAGGTTGAGTCCCTGCCCGCCGAACGGCGGATGGATGTGCGCCGCGTCCCCGGCCAGCAGCACCCGCCCCACCCGGTAGCGGTCGGCGAGGCGGGTGGCGTCGCCGAAGCGGGACAACCAGCGCGGCGCGTGCACGCCGAAGTCGGTGCCCGCGACAGCACGCAACTGCCGCCGGAAGTCGTCGAGCGTGGGCGGTTCCGACCGGTCGCTGACGTCCGCCGCCGGGACGACGACGCTGTACGTCGCGCCGCCGCCGAAGGGCCTGATCCAGAAGGGCCGGTGGGACCCGGCGACCGCGGCGACCGTGGCGGCGATCTCCTCCTGCGGCACGCCGGCCTCCATCTCGCCCATGAGCGTGTCGTTGCGCGAGGGCTCGCCGGGGAAGGCGACGCCGAGCCGCTTGCGTACGGTGCTGCGCGCCCCGTCACAGCCGACGAGGTAGCGCGAGCGCACCCGCTCGCCGCCGGACAGCTCGACGGTCACGCCATCGTCGTCCTGCTCGAAGCCGGTCACCGCGCGCCCGTGCCTGACGTGGGCGCCCAGCGCGACGGCGTGCTCCTCCAGCAGGCGGTTGATGACCGGTTGCGGGATGCCGAGCAGGTAGGCGTACGGGGAGTCGAGGCCCTCGGGCTGGGGCGCGGGGATGGCGGCGAAGAAGCCGGCCGCCGGGCGGCGCCGGCCGTGCGGGAGCAGCCGGTGGAGCAGGCCCCGCATGGCCATCAGCTCCAGGCTGCGGATGTGCAGGCCGACGACGCGGACCATCGATCCGGGTTCGGTGTCCTGCTCCAGGACGAGGACCCGTACGTCGTGCAGCCGCAGCTCGGCGGCGAGCATCGCGCCGGTGGGCCCGCAGCCGGCGATGACGACGTCGTAGGGGGAAGCGTGCATGGGTGGTGCCTTTCGGGAGTGCCTTCGGGGCGGCGCTCCCGGCGGCACCTACGTCGGCCGCCCGACCGTGGCGGGAGGGCGGAGCGCCCACGTCGCTACAGCGTTCATGGGTCTCACCTCCTCCGGCCGGGTCACGGTCACCGGCACGCTACAAGCCAGGCAACCGGCCCGTCCAACGCTTTTCACGACAGCGGCCAGGTGCGCAGCGCGGCGTCGGCCATCGCCTGCAGCTCGTCGCGGCCGACGCCGCTCGCGGCCTGCACGGCGATGCCGAAGGCCAGGGCCGTGACATAGCGGGCGAGCACCGTGACATCGGTCTCCGGCGGCAGGTCGCCCTCCTCGACGGCGCGCTGGAACCGGTCGCGCACGCGGCAGCAGCCGTCCTCGCGCCAGGCGACCAGCAGCTCGCGCACCTCGCGCCCCGAGTCGCTCGCCGCCAGAGCGCCCTGGACACCGAGGCAGCCCGGCGGGCCGGCGGAGCGGGTGGTGGTGCGGACGGTGCCGGCCAGGATCGAGGTGGCGACGCCGAGCGCGGTCGGCTCCTCCAGCGCGCGGGTGAGGTAGCCGCCGGGGCCCTCGGTGTAGCGCTCCAGCGCCTTGCGGAACAGCTCCTCCTTGTTGCCGAAGGCGGCGTACATGCTGGTGGTGGAGATGCCCATCGCCTCGGTCAGCCTGCTGAGGCTGGCCCCCTCGTAGCCGTGCTCCCAGAACACGAGCATGGCCCGCTCGAGTGCTTCGTCGGCGTCGAACGCGCGTGGCCGGCCGATGGGGCCGCTCTGCCTGGTCTCCACACGAGCAGTCTACCCCTTTTGTATCGATCGCTTCAGAAGTGCTACCGTGCGAGTTCCGCATCGATTGATGCGGAAGTATGAGGAGGTCATAGGCATGAAACTGCTTGAAGGCAAGACCGCGCTCGTCACCGGCGGCAGCACCGGCATCGGACGGGCCACCGCCGTCCGGATGGCGGCCGAGGGCGCCCACGTGTTCGTCACCGGCCGCCGCAAGGCCGAGCTTGACGCCGCCGTCGCCGAGATCGGCGACGCCACCGGAGTGGTCGGCGACATCGCGAACCTTGCCGACCTTGACCGGCTCTACGAGGCGGTCCGCGCGCGGGGACGCGGCCTGGACGTGCTGTTCGCCAACGCGTCGGTGGCCGAGTTCGTCACGCTTGAGCAGACCACGGAGGAGCATTTCGACCACATCTTCGGCATCAACGTCCGGGGTATGGTGTTCACCGTCCGCAAGGCGCTGCCCGTGCTCAACGACGGCGCCACGGTGATCCTGAACGGCTCGACCAACGCGGACTCGGGCGCGGCGGCGTTCGGCGCGTACGCGGCCAGCAAGGCCGCCACCCGCTCCTTCGCCCGCACCTGGGCCAACGAGCTGAAGGAGCGCGGCATCCGGGTCAACACCGTCACGCCGGGCCCGATCCTCACGCCGGGCCTGTCGGGGCTGACCGACGACCCGGAGGGGTTCGAGCGGAACATGGCGGCGCAGGTGCCGCTGGGCCGGCTCGGCAGCCCGGACGAGGTCGCCGCCGCCGTGCTCTTCCTGGCCAGCGGGCAGAGCAGCTTCGTCACCGGATCCAACCTGTACGTCGACGGCGGCCTCAACCAGATCTGAGCTTGACCTTGACGCCACGTCAACGTCTTAACTAGGGGGTATGCGGATCGGAGAGCTGGCCGCGCTGCTCGGGGTGACCACCCGGACGGTGCGCCATTACCACCACCAGGGCGTCCTGCCGGAGCCGCCGCGCCTGGCCAACGGCTACCGCGAGTACGGCATGCGCGACGCCATCGCCCTGGCCCGCGTACGCCGGCTGGTGGGGCTCGGGCTCAGCCTCGACGAGATCCGCGACGTCATGGCCGAGGAGCGCTCCAGGGAGCTGCCCGAGATCCTCGCCGAGATCGACGCCGACCTGGCCGCGCAGGAACGCGACATCCGCCTGCGGCGGGCCAGGCTGGCGGAGGTGCTGCGCCGGGCCGAGGATGGCACACTCGGCCCGGACGACACCGCGTCCCCCGACCTGGTGTCGTTCCTCAAGGTCATCGACGTGCCGGCCTCGGCGTCGGCGGCCTGGGACCGCGACCTGCTGGTGCTGGTCGACAGCGCCTCCAAGACGCCGGACGGGCGCGCGTTCACCGTGCTCGACGCGCTGGCCGCCGACCCCGAGCTGACGGCGCGCGGCCACGACTTCTACCGCAGGCTGGACGAGCTGGCCGGCGCGGAGCCCGACGACCCGCGGGTGGGGCCGATGGCCGAGGAGCTGGCCGCGTTCAGCCTGGACCACGTGCTGGCAGGCCAGACGCGGGACGGCTGGCGCGCCGACGCGGTCGAGCCGTTCCTGGACGGCCTGGCCCCGGCCCAGGCGGAGGTGATCCGCCGCGCCATCCGCCTCATCGGCGACCGCCTGCCCCGCTGAAGGCGTTCCGGTACGCCGACGGCGACGTGCGCATGATGGCGGCGAAGTGGTGGCGGTAGGTGACGGCCGTGTCGGAGCCCACCGCCCTGGCGACCTTCTCGATCGGCGTGGCCGTCGTCTCCAGGAGGGCGAGGCTCGCCTGGACGCGCTGCTGGATCAGCCACCGGATCGGGGTGGTGCCGGTGGCACGGGCGAAGTGCCGCGGGTAGGTGCGGGCGGACATGTGGGCCTGCCCGTACCTAGCCGCTCGACGGTGATCGCCTCGCCGACTGCTGAGGGTCAGGCCGTGTGCGCCCGCAGCCCGGTCAGGTCAGGGGCCACCTCCGGCCGGAGCACGAGGTTCCCGTCGTAGTCGCCGCCGTTCTGCGTCCGGTACGGGATCGGCTCGGTCTCCGGGATGGCGAGCAGGCGTTCGGTCAGCTCCTTGGCCGCCGTCCGGCCCTCGCCGGGCGTGAACCGGTCGGCGCCGAAGATCAGCACCGGGGGCAGCACCTGCGCGCCCGCGTAGAACAGGGTCCCGTGCTGCAGCGGGAACAGCAGTTCGTCGACGGCGCCGTGGATGCCCCGCGCGCCGTAGAACCAGCCGGGCCCGCCCATGGTCACCACCGCCATCGCGCGCTTGCCCGCGAGGAAACCGTCGCCGTAGCCGATCCACTCGCCGTCCGGGCCGCGCAGCCCGTACGCGTAGCCCTGGTGCCAGACCCGGTCGAACCAGCCCTTGAGGATGGCGGGCATCCCGAACCACCACATCGGGAACTGGACGACGAGCGTGTCGGCCCGGTCGATCTTCTCCTGCTCGGCACGGATGTCGGGGCTCAGCGCGCCGCTCTCGTACGCCTGCTTCGCGGCGGCGGCGACCTGGAACCGCTCGGCCGGGTCGTGGGCGTAGCCGGCGGGGTCGACGACGGGGTTCCACCCCATCGCGTACAGGTCCGACACCTCGACGCGGTGGCCTTCCGCGCGGAGGGCGCGCTGCCCCTCTGCGGCAAGGTGGCCGTTGAGCGAGCGAGGTTCGGGGTGGGCGAGGATCCAGAGGACGTTCATGGCGTCCATGCTGGTCGTGCGGCGCCCGCCCGCACGACTGGCCTGATGGACAACATGTGCGAAGATCGGGCCATGTCCGTTTTCTCCGGAGATGGGCGGCACCGGGTGGCCGTGCTGGCCCGTGACCGGGCGCTCTCCTTCGAGCTCGGCATCGTCCACCGGCTCTTCGGCCAGGCGCGCTCGGCCGAAGGCGTCGCGCTGTACGAGGTCGTGACCTGCGCGGCCGAGCCCGGCGAGCTGCGTACCGACGGAGACTTCACCCTCACCGTCGCGCACGGCCTCGAAGCGCTGGCCGAGGCCGGCACCGTCGTCGTGCCGGCCTCCCTGAACGACTTCGAGCACGACGACTTCGAGAACGACTTCGAGAACGACTTCGAGCGCCCGGACGAGCCGCTCGATCCCGCGATCGTCGCCGCGCTGGAGCGGATCCGGCCCGGCACCCGCGTCGCGGCCATCTGCACGGGTGCGTTCGTGCTCGCCGCGGCCGGTCTGCTGGCCGGGCGGCGGGCGACCACGCACTGGCGCTCGTCCGCCCGGCTTCGCGAGCGTTTCCCCGACGTCGTCGTCGACCCCGACGTGCTCTACACCGACGACGACGGCGTCCTCACCTCGGCGGGCGGGGCGTCGGGCGTCGACCTGTGCCTGCACATGATCCGCACCGACCACGGCGCGGCCGTCGCCAACGACGTGGCGCGGGGCTCCGTCGTCCCGCCGCACCGCGAGGGCGGGCAGGCGCAGTACGTGCGGCGGCCGATGCCGGACCCGAAGATCTCCTCGACCGGCCGGGCGCGCCGCTGGGCGCTGACCAACCTGCACCGGCCCATCACGCTGCGCGAGCTGGCCGCCCAGGAGGCGACGAGCACGCGCACCTTCACCCGGCGCTTCCGCGACGAGATCGGCACCTCGCCGGGGCGGTGGCTCACCCGGCAGCGCGTCGAGCGGGCCTGCTCGCTGCTGGAACGCACCGACCTGCCCGTCGACGAGATCGCCGTCGCCGCGGGCTTCGGCACCGCCGGCTCACTGCGCCTGCACATGAAGGCCGAGCTGGGCGTCTCCCCCACCGCCTACCGCGCCACCTTCCGCGGCCCCTGACCGGTGCTCACGGCGCGCCCGCCAGAGCACGTGCCAGGGCCCGCGGTTACTCGCCGACCCGTTCGAGCCAGGACCCGCTCCTGCGGGCTCGCGTGCGAAGGGCGCGCTGGTCCCTAGCCGCTGAGGCCGTTCAGGCGGGTGAGGTCGTCGGCGGTGAGGCGCAGAGCCCCGGCCGCCACGTTCTCGGCCAGGTGGTCGAGGTCGCCGGTGCCGGGGATGGCGAGGACGTGCGGGCCCTGGGCGAGCGTCCAGGCCAGGCGGACCTGGGCGGGTGACGCGCCGTGGGCGCGGGCGACCTCCTCCACGGCCTCGTGCTCGCTCGTCCCCGTCCCCGACTCGCGGCCGGAGCCGGCGATCGCGAAGAAGGGCACGTACGCGATGCCCTGCTCGCCGCAGCCGCGCAGCAGCTCGCGCTCCTGTGCGGGGGCGCCGACGCCGAAGGCGTTCTGCACGCACACCACCGGCGCGATGGCCAGGGCCTCGGCGAGTTGCTCCGCCGTGACGTTGGAGACGCCCAGGTGCCGGATGAGCCCGGCGTCGCGCAGCTCGGCCAGCGCGCCGAAGTGCTCGGCGATCGAGCCGTCCTGCGCGCTCGGGGGTACGCGCAGGTTCACCACGTCGAGCCGGTCGCGGCCGAGCGCCCGCAGGTTGTCCTCCACCTGGCCACGCAGCTGCTCGGGCGTGGCCCACCACCATTTGCCGTCCGGGTGGCGGGCCGGCCAGACCTTGGTGGTGATGACGAGATCGTCCGGGTACGGGGCCAAGGCTTCCCTGATCAGGTCGTTGGCCGCGAGGTCGCCGGTGAAGTAGAAGGCCGCGGTGTCGATGTGGTTCACGCCGAGCTCGACGGCCCGCCGCAGCACCGCGATCGCCTGGTCACGCCCGCGCTGGTCGGACCCGAAGGCGACCCGCCCGGCCAGGCGCATCGCCCCGAAACCGATCCTGTTCACGGTCAGGTCGCCGAGCCGCCACGTCGCACTCATCTCAATCTCCATCAGAGAGGGTTCGCCCGGTTTCCGGGCACAAAAAAAGCCTCCTCGCGGCGGGCGAGGAGGCTGACAGGTGCTTGATCAGCATACCAGTCCCCCAGGGGCCGGTGGCGCGTCCCGTGGGTTCCATGCCACACTCACTGTTATAGAACTCTCGGAGGAGTTCTATAACGAGAGGAGTTCGGCATGGACGACGTGCTGCCCTGGAGAGACCCGGCCCCGCCCGGCACGACGATGAAAGAGCCCCAGGAACGCGGCAGGTTCGGCGCGTACGGCGGCAGGTACGCCCCGGAGTCCCTGGTGGAGGCCTGCCGCGAGGTGGACGAGGCGTTCCGCGCCGCCTGGGCCGACCCCGGCTTCCGCAACGCGCTGGCCACACTGCTGGCCGTGCACGCCGGCCGCCCCACCCCGCTCACCCCCGCCGCCCGTCTGTCGGACGAGCTGGGCGTGCGGCTCTACCTCAAGCGCGAGGACCTCACCCACACCGGCTCTCACAAGATCAACAACGTGCTGGGCCAGGCGCTGCTGGCCACCCGCATGGGCAAGACCAGGCTGATCGCCGAGACCGGCGCGGGCCAGCACGGCGTGGCCACCGCCACCGCCGCCGCGCTGCTCGGGCTGCGCGCCACGGTGTTCATGGGCGCCCGCGACATCGAACGCCAGGAGCTGAACGTCTTCCGCATGCGCGTACTCGGCGCCGAGGTGGTGCCGGTGACCACGGGCAGCCGTACGCTCAAGGACGCCACCAGCGAGGCCATGCGCCACTGGGTGGGCACCACCGGCGACTCCCACTACTGCATCGGCTCGGTCGTCGGGCCCGACCCGTACCCGTATCTGGTCAGGGAGCTGCAGCGGGTCATCGGCGACGAGGCGCGCGCCCAGTGCGCCGCCGAGCTGCCCACCGGCGTCCCCGAGCACGTGGTGGCCTGCGTCGGCGGCGGCTCGAACGCGGCCGGCACGTTCGCCGGGTTCGCCGACACCTCGGCGCGGCTGGTCGGCGTGGAGGCCGAGGGCGGCGCGGGAGCCGCGCGCGGCCGGCTCGGCGTGCTGCACGGCGCCCGCTCGCTGTTCCTCCAGGACGGCGACGGGCAGATCACTGAGGCGCACTCCATCGCCGCCGGGCTCGACTACCCCGGCGTCGGCCCCGAGCACGCCCACCTGCGCGACCTGGGCAGGGCCCGCTACGTCACGGTGACCGACGAGGAGGCGGTCGCCGCCGCCGTACGGCTGGCGCGCACCGAGGGCATCCTGCCCGCGCTCGAATCGGCGCACGCCCTCGCCTGGATCATCCGCGCGGCCGCCGACGGCGACCTGCCGGCCGGATCGACGGTGCTGATGACGCTGTCCGGGCGCGGCGACAAGGACATGGCGACGTTGAAGGAGCTGCTGTGAACGACTCCGTCCTGGTCTCCGGAGCGGTCGAACGCCACCTGCGGGCCGCCCGTGACACCGGCCGCGGCCTGCTCATGCCGTACGTCACCGCCGGCATCACACCTGACTGGACCGACTACCTGCACGCCTTCGCCGAAGCGGGGGCGGACGCGATCGAGGTCGGCCTGCCCTTCTCCGACCCCACGCTGGACGGCCCCACCATCCAGCAGGCGAGCCAGACCGCGCTGGCCAGAGGCGCGAACACCCGCGGCATCCTCGCCGTGATGCCCGACGTGGGCGTGCCCCTGGTCGTCAGCACCTACTACAACCTGGTGCTGAACGCCGGTCCCGAGCCGTTCTGCGCCGCGCTGCGCCAGGCGGGCGTCGCCGGCCTGATCGTGCCCGACCTGCCGGTGCACGAGGTGGACGAGCTGACCGACGCAGCTACGGCGACCGGCATCGAGCCCGCCCTGCTCGCCTCGCCGACCACGCCGGAGCCGAGACTGGCCGAGATCGGCGCCCGCAGCCGCGGCTTCGTCTACGCCGTGTCGCTCATGGGCACCACCGGTGAGCGGGCCACGCTCGCCGGCTCGGCGGAGCGGCTCGCCGCGCGGCTCAGGCGGGTCACCGACCTGCCGGTCTTGCTAGGATTCGGCATCTCCACCCCGGACCAGGCCCGCGAGGCCCGCCGGCACGCCGACGGCGTGGTGGTCGGCGCCGCCGTCATGCGGCGGGTGCTCGACGGTGCGGGGCCGGATGACCTGCGGGCCTTCGTCACGAGCCTGCGGGAGGCCCTCGACCAGGAGTGATGCACCACGATGACCGCCGAAGCCGGGCACGAGGCGAGATACCGCGCCATCGCCGCCGACCTCGCCGCGAAGATCCGGTCCGGCCACTACGCCCCTGGCGAGGCGCTGCCGCCGCAGCGCGAGCTGAGCGCCTCCTACGGGGTCACCCTGATGACGCTGCGCCAGGCGTTGCGGCAGCTCAGCGACGAGCGGCTGATCGTGCAGCGGCCTGGCAAGGGCACGTTCGTCGCGCCGCCGCATCTGGCCTACCAGCTCGACTCGCTCCGCAGCCTGGCCGACGACCTGCGCAAGCAGGGCCACGACGTACGCACCGTCGTCGTGGGCCGGGCGGTACGCCGCGCTCCCGCCAGGATCGCCGCCGAGCTGCGGCTGCCGCCCGGCGAGAGCGCGCTGCGTCTTGAGCGGGTCCGCGAGTTCGCCGGCCGCCCGGCCGTCCACCAGGTCTCCTGGGTACGCCGGCCGATGGCCGACCACATCCGCGACCGCGACTTCACCGAGGTCTCCCTCTACACCGCGCTCGCCGACGCGGGCGTGGCGGTCGCCCGCGCGTCGGAGGTGGTGCGGCCCGGCCTGCTCGACGCCGCGGCCGCCCGTCACCTGCTCGAGCCGGAGGGCAGCCCGGTGCTGATCAGCACCCGCGTCACCGCGACGCTCGACGCCACGCCCGTGGTGTCCGACCACGCCACGATCCTGGGCAGCATGATGGAGATCCGCACCGAACGCGCCGCCACCGGCCTGTCCCTCACCTGGGGCGCCACCACCTGACCTGCGCTCCTGCGTAGGCTTGCCGAGTTGTCAAAATATGAAGACCGGTCTACTTTTTCTGGCATGGGACGTAAAGGCGCGGAGACGCGCGGACGGCTGCTCGACACCACCCAGGAGCTGATCGAGGCAGGCGGCTACTTCGGTGCCGGGCTCAACCAGGTGATCGCGGCCAGCGGGATGCCCCGGGGCTCGCTCTACTTCCACTTCCCCGGCGGCAAGGACGAGCTGGTCGCCGAGGCGCTGCGGCGGGCCGGGCGAGAGATCGCCGCCGCCGTGGACGGGCTCGCCGCCACGGCGCCCGACACGACGGCCCTGCTCACCGGCATGATTACGCTGCTCGGTGACCGGCTGGAGGCGTCCGGGTGGCGCAAGGGCTGCCCGGTCGCCACCGTCGCGCTGGAGCTGGCGGCCACTCATGACGTGCTCCAGCAGGTGTGCGCCGAGGTCTACGCCTCCTGGGAGCGCATCCTGGCCGACCGGCTCGCCGCCGACGGCCACCCCGACGCCGACGACACCGCCACGACCGTGCTCGCCCTGATCGAGGGCGCGCTCCTGCTGGCCAGAGCCCGCCGCTCCCGCCGCCCCCTCGACGCCGCATCCCGCCGCGCCACCCTTCTGCTCACCACCCACTGAGGAGAACCCCCGTGCCCTCCGACTCTCCCAGCCCTCTCGACCAGCCCGACTTCTCCGGCCCCTTTGATCTGCCCAGCTCTGCCAGCCCTCTTGATCCGTCCGCTGGATCGCCGGACTCCGTCGTCTTTGGTGCGGGCGGTTTCATCGGCCGTTTCGTGGTCGCCGAGCTGCTGCGCCGTGGGCGGCGGGTCGCCGCCGCCGTTCGCGGCGACGCCGACCGGCTTACCTCCTGGCTGGCGGGTCAGGACGTGCCGCTCGGCGGGCTGAGCGTCATCCGCGCCGACATCACCCGGAGCGGCCTCGGCCTGCCGCCCACCGGCCTGGACGGCGTGCGCGACGTCTACAACTGCGCGGCCCGCTTCGCGTTCGGGCTGAGCGTGGCCGAGGCGCGGGCGGCGAACGTGACCGGCGCGCTCAACGTCCTCGACTGGGCCGCCGGACTGCCGGCCCTGCGGCGCGTCGTGCACGTCAGCGGGTACCGCGTCAGCGCGGACGGCTCTGCGGACGGCTCTGCGGACAGCTCTGCGCCCGACTACCGGCGGCTGGGGGCGTACGAGGCGTCGAAGAAGGAGGGTGACGCGGCGGTGCGGGCCCGCGCCCGCGCGCGTGGCATCCCGCTCACCATCGCCAACCCCTCCACCGCCGTCGGGCCCGGCCAGTACGTCGGGTTGGCGTCGGTGGTGGCGGACCTGTGGCACGGCCGCCTGCCCGCCTTGCCGGGCGGGCGCGAGGTGTTCGTGCCGGTCGTGGACGTCGGCTATCTCGCGGCGTTCATGACCCGGCTGCCCGAGCACGAGGAGACGGCCGGCCGGGCGTACTGGATCCTCGACGACCGCACCCCCGTCCTGCCGGACCTCATAGCGCTGCTGGCCCGTCACATGGGCGTGCGAGCGCCCCGGCGCTCGGTCCTGGTCGGCCTGCTGCGCCGCCTCCCCCGGGCGCTGACCGGTGTGAACCCCGAGACGCTGTCGTTCCTGTCGGCCGACCGCTACGACACCGCGCCCGCGCGGGCCTTCGCCGAAAAGGCCGGCCTCAGCCAGCCACCCACCGAGACCGTGCTCACGACCTGGGCCGACGCCCTGGTGGCGGCCCGCTTCGGCACCGCCTCGCCAGCCACCGCCCGCTACGGCTATCAGGACGTGGCAGGCGTCCGCACCTGGCTGACCGGCGACCGGGAGCGACCCGGCCACGTCCTGCTCCACGGCCTCCCCCTGGACGCCGGCTCCTGGACCCAGGTCACCGCCCGCCTCGACACCCCGGCCCTGACCGCCGACCTCCCGGGTCACGGCAGATCCGCCATACCGCCAAATCCCGCGGCGGGCCAGGCTCAGGAAGAGGGAGCCGGCCAAAGGGCAACGGTGGGCCAAGCTCGGGCAGAGCAGGCGGCCCCGAGTTCAACGGCGAGCCGGGCTCGGGCAGAGCAGGCCAGTCCGAGGGTAACGGCGGGTCGGCCTCGGGCCGGGCGGACCGACCCAGGGGCAACGGTGGGCCAAGCTCGGGCAGGGCGAGTCGGCGCGAGGGCGTTGGATCCGGGCGCGTTGGAGGGGTGGATGGCCGAGCTGTTGGGGCCGGTGACGACGCGGCCGGTGCTGGTGGCGCACTCGTTCGCCTGCGGCCCCGCACTCCGCTACGCCGTTGCCCACCCCGGCGCGATCTCCCGTCTGGTGCTGGTGGCTCCTGCGTTCCTGCAGAACCCCGCCTCCCGGCTGCTGCGGTCGTGGGCGGCGGTGCCGCTGCTGCGCCACTTGCCCGCCGCCCGCCTGGCCAGGACGCTGGGTGTCCCGGAGGGCAGCACGGCCGACCTGGCCCGCCCCGGCCGCGCCCGTGCCGTCGTCGCCGCCCTGCGTGCCGCCCACGCCCAGCGCGACGAGCTGCGCCGCCTCCTGGAGCGCGTCGACGTGCCCGTGGAGATCGTCGTCGGCTCGGCCGATCCGCTGACCACCGCGGTGGACGTCCCCGTGACCACGATCGACGGCGCCGGCCACTACCCGCAGCTCACCCACCCCACGGAACTCGCCACCCACCTCGAAGCCAAGGTGGGCTCGCGCTGATCCATACGCCTGCGGACATCACGTCATCGACCCGGGCGCCTTGGACGTATCGCCCCTGGTCCTCCCGGTCCCCGAGGACATCGAGCGGCTGCGCGGGGTGGACGCCGGTGCCGCCAAACCTGGCGGCATGCGGTCCGCGACGTGCTGGGCGGCCGCCCCGCTGCCGATGCGCCGGGCCGCGTCCAGGCCGGCGGTGAGCTCGCCGAGCCCGCGCCGGGCGGCGGGCAGGAGTTGACGCCCGGCGGCGGTGCGGGCCACCGTGCTGGGCCCCTTGGTGAACAGCGGGTGCCCGACCTTCGTCGACGTATTAGACATATAACGGCTGGTTGTCTACCTTTTCGCCCCATGACGGAACGACGCGTGATCCTCAGCGGGTCCACCTTCGAAGAGCAGATCGGTTACGCGCGGGCGGTGATCGACGGCGACCGGGTGCACGTGTCCGGGACGACCGGGTTCGACTACGCGACCATGACGATCTCCGACGACGTGGTCGAGCAGGCCGAGCAGTGCCTGCGCAACGTGGAGTGGGCGCTGGCCGAGGCGGGCTGCTCGTTCGCCGACGTCGTGAGGGTCCGCTACCTGCTGCCCGCTCGCGCTGACTTCGAGCCGTGCTGGCCGGTGCTGCGCCGCCGCTTCGGCGACGTACGGCCGGCCGCGACGATGATGGTGTGCGGACTGTCCGATCCCCGCATGAAGATCGAGATCGAGGTGGACGCACGACGGCCCGGCTGATGAGGTGGGCACGTGGCTGCTCGGCGGCGCCGCGAAGCTGGTGACGCGCCGCCACGAGGTCGCCGCCGCCCTGGGCTCGGGCTGATCCTGGGTGGCGGCGTCGCCAACGCGTCGCTGCTGCCGATGCAGCTGGTCACCAGGTGACGGGCAGCTCGTGCATGCCGTAGACCGCGGCCTCCTCCTTGAACGACAGCTCCTCGGCCGGGACGGCCAGCCGCAGGGTCGGCACCCGGCGGAACAGCGTGCTGAAGAAGATCTCCAGCTCCACCCGCGCCAGGTTCTGGCCCAGGCACTGGTGGGCGCCGTAGCCGAAGGCGAGGTGGTTGCGGGCGCCGCGTTCGATGTCGAACCGCTCGGGGTCCTCGAACACCTCGGGGTCGCGGTTGCCGGCGTTGGCCAGCATGAGCACGCCCGACCCGGCCGGGATCACGGTGCCGCTCAGCTCGACGTCCTCCAGCGTGACCCGCGCCATCGCGAACTCGGCGATCGTGAAGTAGCGCAGCAGCTCCTCGACGGCGTGCTCGGCCTTCTCGGGGTGCTCGCGCAGCGCGGCCGCCGCCTCGGGATGCTCTTGGAGCAGCAGGTACGTGCCCAGCGAGATCATGTTCGCGGTCGTCTCGTGACCGCCGATGAGCAGCAGGAACGCCAGGCTGATGAGCGCCTGGTGGTCCACCGTGCCGGTTTCGCGCTGCTTGACGATCTGGCGGCCGAGCAGGTCGTCGGTGGGCTGCTGCTCCTTGGCGGTGATCAGCTTGTCGAGGTAGATGGCCAGCTCCAGCACGGCGTGCTGGCGTTCCTGCTCGCTGGCGCGCCGGTTGAGCAGCTGCGCGGAGTTGGTCTGGAAGAAGTCGTGATCGTCGTACGGCACGCCGAGCAGCTCACAGATCACCAGCGACGGCACCGGCAGCGCCACGGCGTGCACGAGGTCGGCCGGGCGCGGACCCGCCAGCATGGCGTCCAGGTGCTCGTCCACGATCTGCTGGATGCGCGGCCGCATGGCGGCGATGCGCCGCAGCGTGAACTCGCCGACCACGGCCCGGCGGACGGGTCCGTGCTCGGGCGGGTCCATCTCCAGCATCATCTTCGGCAGCGGCGAGGACGCGGGCTGCTCGCTGCCGTCGTTGACCAGGCGCGGCGCGGCGGGATGGCGGCGGTTCGCGCTGAAGCGCGGGTCGCTCAGAACCGTCCTGATGTCCTCGTAGCGGGTGGCCACCCAGGCGTCGCGGCCCGTGGGCAGCTTGACCTTGGCGACGGGCCGCTCGCGCAACAGCCGCACGTGCTGCTCGGGCGGGGCGAACGGGCACCCGCGCGCGGTCTGCAGCGTCTCAGCGGACTCAGCGGAGTCAATGGTCAAGACTCTCCCCCTTCATCACGGCTCATCGATGTGACGGAAGCGGCGCTCACGGCCTGGGCAGCAGCGCGTCCACGGCCTTGCGCAGCGGTCCGGCCAGGTCCTCGTCCGAGGCTGTGGCCAGGGGCCGCAGCCCGGTGGAGACCCGCAGCGTGGCCACCCCGACCGACAGGGCCAGAACCAGCTGGGCGCGCAGCATCAGCTGCTCACCCTCCGGCGCGTCGGGCCGCCATCCTGCCGCGGCGGCCAGGTCCTCGCTGGTGGACCTCAGCAGCCCGACGCGCATCCGCTCGGTGCGCTCGTCACCGGACGTGCGCAGCAGGAGCAGCAGCACGTCGGTCAGCCGCCCCTCGCCGGTCGCGGTGATGACGTGCCTGATGGCGTCAGGGATGGGGGCGTGGTCGGCGATGCGGCGCAGCTCCTCGGACGCGGCCTCCAGACACGCCTCGAACAACCCTTCCTTCGACTGGAAGTAGCGGTTGACGAGGGCGACGTTGACACCGGCGTCGTCGGTGATGTCGCGGACGGTCGTCGCGGCGTAGCCGTCGTGCGCGAAGCGTTTGAGCGCCGCGTCGAGCAGCCGCTGCCGGGTCCTGGCCGCGTCGCGGCGCCGGACGACCTCGGTGCCGCCTCCGGTCATCGATGTCCCTTTCCGTTTACTCCGGCAGGATAGCGGCGGCCGGCCACGGATGTAAATCGCTGTTGACTTATCGGTGCGCGTAGTCGGGGCCGAGGACGTTCAGCAGCGCCAGGGCCTCGGCGTCGGCTGATCCTGGAGGCGCGCTGTAGAGGATGAGGTGCTGGTCGCAGTCGGTGAGCGCGAGCGAGTCGCAGTCCACGGTGACGGAACCGACGACCGGGTGGTGGAAGGTCTTGGAGAGCGTGGGCGCGGGCTGCACGTCGTGCCGCTCCCAGAGGCGGGCGAACTCGGGGCTGCCGGTACGCAGCTCCTCGACCAGCTCGGCGATCTCGGGGTCGGACGGGTAGCGGGCCTGGGTGCGGCGCAGCTCCATGACGACGTGCTGGCGGAAGACGCCGGCGTCGGAGATCCCGTACGGGCGGGGCCCCTCCAGTGTCCAGGGCAGGAAGGCCCGGCGCGCGACGTTGCGATCCTTCGGGGCGAGCTTGCCGAAGTCCTCCATGAGCGCGGTGGCCAGGTGGTTCCATGCGAGCACCTCGAACGCGGCAGAGGTGACGAAGGCGGCCGTCTGCGGCAGCCGCTCCAGCAGCGCGAGGATGCTCGGGCGCACGTCGCGCGGATGCAGCCCGGTACGGCTCTCCGCGGTGCCCGCCAGCACGTGGAGGTGGCGGGACTCGGCGTCGGTGAGCCGCAGCGCGGCGGCGATCCCGGCCAGGACCTCACCCGACGGGCGCGGCGCCCGGCCCTGCTCCAGGCGGACGTAGTACTCGGTGGAGATGTGCGCGAGCACCGCCACCTCCTCGCGGCGCAAGCCGGGTGTCCGGCGGCGCGGCCCCGAAGGCAGGCCGACGTCATCCGGGCGGAGCCGCTCCCGCCTGCTGCGCAGAAAGGCCCCAAGTTCCTGTTTGTCCATATCTCCAGTGTGCCTGTCGCGAGGCCGCGTAGCCTGGTACCGGTTGTGCCTGCATCCGCTCCGGCTGCCCGGCTGACACTGGTCGCATGACCAACACCACTGTTTCCGCCCCTGTCGGCCTGCTCACCGGCAAGGTGACGCTCATCACCGGCGCCAGCCGCGGCATCGGCGAGGCCGCTGCCCGGCTCTTCGCCCGCGAGGGCGCCGCCGTCGTGCTCGCCGCCCGCAGCGCCGGCGTACTGGACAAGATCGTGGCCGAGATCCGCGAGGACGGCGGCGTCGCCGACGCCGTGGCCGTGGACCTGGCCGACCGGGCGAGCGTCCGCGCGGCGGTCGAGCGGGTCGAGGAGCTGCACGGGCGGCTGGACGGCGCGTTCAACAACGGCGCGGCGATCCAGCAGCCCGGGCCGCTCGACACCACCAGCGACGAGGACATCGACCGGCAGTTCGCGGTGAACTTCCGCGGGCACTGGACGGCCATGACCGCCGAGGCCGCGCTGATGCGGCGCGGCGGTGGCGGCGCCATCGTCAACACCTCCAGCATCGGCAGCCGCCGCGCCAACCCCGCGCTGCCGGCGTACGGGGCGATGAAGCGGGCGCTCAACAGCATCACCGAGACCGCCGCGGTGAGCTGGGCGTCCGACGGCATCCGGGTGAACGGCATCACCCCCGGCGCCACCGTCACCAAGATGATGGACGAATGGGAGGCCAAGACGCCCGGCGTCCAGAAGCAAGCGACCGCCATGACCCCGCTCGGCCGGATGGCCGAGCCCCGTGAGGTCGCCGAGGTGGCGGCGTGGCTGCTCAGCGACCGCGCCTCGATGGTGACCGGCGCGATCGTCCCGGTGGACGGCGGCGCCGGCGCCTGACCCGCGCGGGTTTCCGACCCGCACGCGGCCCGGCCCGCGCGAGGGTCGAAGCAGCCTGATCCCGGCTTGCTCGGGCGGTCAGAGGAGGCGTCGCTGGACGATGTCGGCGATCACCGTGCTGACCATGGCCGCCACCGCCTGCTCCTCGGGCGGCCCGGCCGCACGGTCGGCGAACAGCAGGTGCCCGGCCCCGATCAGGGTCAGCGCGTGCGTCGCCGCGTCGGTGTCGGCGGCGACCCGGCCCAGCTCGCACTCGCGGGCGAGGTAGGCGCGCAACATGGCGGCCCCCTCGGCCAGCAGCGGGACCCCGGACGGCGTGGACTCGCGCAGGCGGGCGCGCAGCTCGTCGCGGAAGATGATCAGGCCGGCGATCGACACGGTGACCGGGTCGAACAGCTCGATCAGCGCGGCGGTGAGGTTGCCCGCGACCGTGCCGGTGCCCGCGGCGGCGACGAGCGCGGCGGCCTGGGCGTCGAGGCGGGCGACGCGGTCGCGTACCAGCTCGACGAGGAACGCGTCGAAGTCCGCGAAGTGGCGGTGCAGCACCCCCTTGGCGACCCCCGCCTCCGCGGTGACCGCCCGGCTGGTCAGGCCCTCGGGCCCGGCCCGCAGCAGCACCCGCTCGGCCGCCCCGAACAGCTGCGCGCGGACATCGCGGATGGCAATGCCGGTCGGCATCGTCCGTCTCCCTCTCGATGTGCGGTGAGACCGGCGGGTCTCACAGGTCGGCCACGAAGTCCAGCGCGATCGCCCAGGCGCGCTCGGCCGCCTCGGCGTCGTAGTCGGGCAGGTCGGGGTCGGTGAACAGGTGGCCGGCGCCCGCGTAGCGGAACACCTCGACGTCGGCCCGCGCCCTGCGCATCTGGATGTACCAGGCGTTGAGCCAGTCGGCGGGCTCGCTGGTGTCGGGGTCGGCGACGTGGAGCTGCACCGGCAGGTCGTCGGCCGCCACACCGTCGGCCATGTCGGAGGTGCCGTGCATGAGCAGCAGGCCGCGCGAGCGCTCGTCGCCCAGGGCGAGGTTCTGTGCCAGCGCGGCGCCGAGCGAGAAGCCGGCGTAGACCAGGCCGTGCTCCGACAGGGGGGCCGCGGCGGTCACGGCTCGCTTGAGCAGCTCGTCGCGGCCGATCTCCTCTTTGATCGCGATGCCCTCCTCAGAGGTGCCGACCACCCGGCCGTCGTAGAGATCGGGCACGTGCACCTCGTGTCCGGCCGTCCGCAACCTGTCGGCGGCCTGGTGGACGGCGGGCCGCAGGCCGTACATCGAGTGCAAGAGGAGAATCCGTGCCATGCGCGCAGCTTAGCCGCCCCGGCGGGGCGGCTCACGCGGGCGCGGGGGCGGCGGCGCGCAGCCACTGCTCGACCGCCGCGCTCATCCGCGCGCCGGCCTCCAGCGCCGCCGCCTTGCCCGCCACCGGGTTGGTGCCGGCCGCCTGGCCGAGGATCACGCCCAGCACCAGGCGGCCTTCCACCCGGGAGGCCCACATCAGGTTGCCGCCCGCCGCCGTCCCGGAGCCGGTCTTGACGCCGATGACGCCGTGCCTGCCCAGCAGCGTGTTGGTGCTGGGCAGCCGCCCGGAGTCGCCCGGCACGGCGGTGTCCTTCTGTGCCACCACCGCGCGGAAGACCGGGTCGCGCATGGCCGCCCCGGCCAGCTTGAGCTGGTCGGACGCGGTGCTGACCGTGCTGTCCTCGATGCCGCTGGCCCCCGTGTACGTGGTGGCGCTCATGCCGAGGCGGCGGGCGGCGGCGTTCATGCGGACGGCGAAGCGCTCCTCCGAGCCGGCGTCCCACCGGGCCAGCAGCCGGGCCGCGTTGTTGCCGGACGGCACCAGCATCAGCTCGAGCAGCCGCCGCAGCCGGATCCGCCGCCCCTCGACCAGCGGGACGGTGGACTCCTGCGGCAGGAAGGACTCCTCGGCCGCCGTCCGATCCACGGTGATCAACGGGCCCTGGCCGGACAGCTTGAGCGGGTGGCGGCGCAGCAGCACGTACGCGGTCATCACCTTCGTCACGCTCGCGATCGGCACCGGCTCGGCGCCCCCGCTGGAACCCAGCCTGCCCACGCCCACCACCTCCACCGCGGCCTGCCCCTCGTCCGGCCACGGCAGAGGCACGTCCGTCCCGGAGGCGACCCCGCACCCGGACAGCGCGCACACCAGCACAAGCATCACGATTCTCCGCATGCCGGCCAGCGTGCGGCACCGATGTCTCCAGCCCGCGATGAGCGCGTCTCCGCCGGGCGGCGACCGTGCGTCAGGTGTGTAGCAACGGCCTCAGCCCGGACGGCGAAGGGTGCGGCGCACGGCCAGCCCGCCGAGTGCCGCCGAGGCCAGCGTCAGGATCGCCGCCTCCGTCCATTGGAAGCGCCAGAACCGGGACGGCGGGTGGTAGTACACGGCGTAGCGGTAGCCCTTGCCGAACAGGCACGCCTGCCACGCCTCGGCGTTCCTGCTGCTCTGCCCCGCGTCCAGGCGGCGCGGGCAGCCGGTGTTCGAAGGGTCGTCCACCTCTTCGCCCGACGGCTCGACCCAGGTGCCGCGCACCAGCCGGGCGTCCTGGTCGGGCAGCACCACCGTGCCGGCCAGCTCGGCGCGGGCCGGCTCGGCGTAGTGGTCGCTCAGCTGGAACAGCGTGAACATGGTCACCACCACACCGGCCACGACCAGCGCCATCGCGGGCAGCGTCCGCCGGAACATGGTCCCGGCGAGCGTGCCGAGCGCGTACGCGTACAGCCACCACGCCGCCGGCACCACGCCGACCATGTTGAACACGCCGATGTTGCCGAACGCGGAGTCGATCCCCGTCCTGAACACCGGCCGCCACAGGCTCACCATGAGGGAGAGCAGCAGCCCGCCCGCCACGACCGCCCCGCCCAGCACCGACAGTTTGATCGCCAGCCACCGGCCCACGGACACGGACTGGGTCCAGGCCAGGCGGTGGGTGCCGCGCTCGTACTCGCGGCCGAGCAGCGGCGCGCCCCAGAACGCGCCGATCAGCGCGGGAGCGACCAGAGGCATCCAGCCGAACACCGAGTACACCGCGTCGTAGCGCTGCCCGAGCGCCACGGCCAGGTCGCCGCAGGCCACGGCGGGGCCCGGGCAGCCGGGCGGTGCGTGCTCGGCGACGTACCGGCCGGCCTCCACCCCCGAGCCGAGCAGCAGCACGCCGAGCACTGCCAGGAAGCCCGCCGTCACGAGGATCTGCGCCCGGTGCTGGCGCCACGTCACCCAGATCACGCGCGCACCCCCGCGAGTCCCGGCAGCGCCGCCGACTCAGGGCTGCGCAGGTAGCCCATGACCAGCTCGCCCAGCCCTGGACGGCGCGCCTGCCAGCGCGGGTCGGGCGGTAGGGCGCCCCTGACCAGCAGGCTGACCTGCCTGCCGGTACGGCTCGCGGTCACCACGTGGGTGCCCGCCGTGGACGCCTCCTCCGGCCCGGTGAGCACGAAATGCCCGTCGAGCAGGTCCTCGATGTCGCCGCTCACCTGCAGGCTGCCGCCGTTGAGCACGATCAGCCAGTCGCATGTCTCCTCCAGGTCGGAGACGACGTGGGAGGACAGCAGCACGGTCAGCTCGCGCCCGGCCACCTCCGCCATGATCGAGCGCATCACGTCGTGGCGGGCCAGCGGGTCGAGGTTGGCCAGCGGCTCGTCCAGCACGAGCAGGTCGGGCCGGCTCGCCAGCGCCAAGGTGACCGCCACCTGCGCCTGCTGGCCGCCCGACAGCCGGCCGGCCTTGCGATCCAGCGGGATGCCCAGCGCGGCGAGCCGGTCTCTCGCGGCGGCGTCGTCCCAGTGCCGGTTCATGCGGCGGCCGAAGGTGAGCATCTCGGCGACGGTGAAGCCGTCGTACAGCGGCTTGTCCTGGGCCACGAACGCCACCTCGCCGGCCACCCGCACGCCGCCCAGCGCGGGCCGCAGCAGGCCGACGGCCGCGTGCATGAGCGTCGTCTTGCCGGCGCCGTTGGGGCCGACGAGCGCCGCCACGCGGCCTGCGGGCAGCGACAGCGAGCAGTCGCGCAGCGCCCACGCACGGCGGTAGCGGACGCCCAGCCCGGTCGCCTCCAGCGCGGGTTTCATGCCGCGCCCTCCTTCGCGACGTCGGCCACGACCACGGTGAACAGCGCC
The DNA here is from genome assembly GCF_040676845.1 of Nonomuraea sp. NPDC049504. Taxonomy (NCBI): domain Bacteria; kingdom Bacillati; phylum Actinomycetota; class Actinomycetes; order Streptosporangiales; family Streptosporangiaceae; genus Nonomuraea; species Nonomuraea sp. NPDC049504. The sequence continues at coordinate 59,325 of NZ_JBFAPT010000011.1, read as the reverse complement.
CGCAGGTCCTCCTCGTCGAGCCCCGCCGCGCGGGCGTCGCGCACCCACGACTCCAGGGATCGCCGCAGCCGCGTGTGGTCGGCGAGCGTCGCGCCCGCGATGCCCTGCCGGACGAACGTCCCCATCCCGGGCCGCCCCTCGACCAGCCCTTCGCGCTCCAGCTCCCGGTACGCCTTGAGCACGGTGTTGGGGTTGATGGCCAGGCGCTCGACCACCTCTCGGGCGGTCGGCAGCTGGTCGCCGGGCCGCAGCGTGCCGAGCCGGAGGGCCTGTTTCACCTGGTGCACGAGCTGCAGGTAGGTCGAGACCCCTGAGCCGCGATCCAGGTTGAACTCGATCAAACCAGAATCACCCTTTCACTATTTAAGTAGTGAAAGGGTGATGGAGGAGATCGCTGGTTGTCAACTCGTACGGGTCAGGAGGCGGAGGCGTCGAGGTCGGTGCCGGCGACCGTCAGCACGCCGTCGATGTCCATGAGCGTGCTCGCCAGGTCGCTGATCGACCCCGGGCCCTGCACCACGAGCCAGATCGACACGCCGCCCTGCTCCCGGCGTTCGCGGTCGATAGTCAGCTCCGCGATCACGAACCCCTTGTCCGTGCACGCCGACAGCACCCGCCGCAGCGCGCCCCGCCCGTCCAGGTACGTCAGGCGCAGCGGGGTCTGCGCGTACTTCGAGCGCGGCAGCAGGCCGGTCAGCGGGGTGAACGCGAACACCACCAGGAAGTGCCCGACCGTCACGGCGATCGCCAGCACCCACAGCCCGGCCCCGGCCGCCATGCCGACCGCGCAGGTCAGCCACACCACCGCGGCGGTCGTCAGGCCGCGCACCGCGTCGCGGCGGACGAAGATCAGGCCGCCGCCGATGAAGCCGATGCCGGACACGATCTGCGCGGCCACCCGGGACGGGTCGAGGGCGACGTTGTCGCCCAGCACGTCCGCGAAGCCGTACTTGGAGACCAGCATGATCAGCGCAGAGGCGAAGCCGACCAGCGTGTGCGTCCGCAGCCCCGCGCTCTTCTGCCGGATCTCGCGCTCCAGCCCGATCGCGGCGGACAGCAGTAACGCCAGCCCCAGATCCCCGAGTTGTCCCCATCCCTGACCGTCGAACACCCCAGCCGTCAACGCAACTTGCATTCCGCTGACCCTGCCCGCTCTCCCGCGTCCGCACACCTGCGGTGAGCTGGGCTCTCACGGTCGGCTCACGCGTCCTGCCGGACCCTGGCGGCACGTTTCCAGGCAGTTCACCAGGAGGGGAAGCAGCATGCGACACTCGTACAAACTCGCCGCCGCGCTCGCTCTGACGGCGGCCGTGGCCGTGCCGGCCGTGCCGGCGGCGCAGGCGGCCACGGCGACGTCGTCGTGCCGGGTGGAGTTCTACGACCTCGACGCGATCGAGGTGGCCGAGTCGGACGGGAAGGACGAGATCCGGGTGCGGCTGCTTCCGTACCTGTATCCCGCGGGCTGGGTGAACATGCGCGCCGGCGACGACGCGGACCCCGCCGACTTCAACATCCCGGACATCACCATCAGCGGCAACACCATCAAGTCCTACAGCCTGCGCGAGGTCACCCCGCCGCTGGTCGGGGCCGGTGTCGAGCTGGGCGCGATCGAGGTCTACGGAGGGACGTGCGGGACGCTCGACCCCGGCGAGGTCTACACCTACACGAAGAACATCGTCGGCACGTACGAGGAGTCGTTCTGGTACGTGATGAAGGTCCGCATGATCGGCCAGTGACGGCTCAGCCGGCCACCCAGTCCATGTGGTCGACCCAGTGCTCGAACAGCGCCCGGTCGCCCTGCACGTCGAGCGCGGGCGCCGCGTCGAGGGCGCGGCGCCTGGTGATCACGAGCAGGAGGTCGGTGACCGGGCCGCTGACCGTGACGTCGGCCTTGTCGCCGCCCTGCTCCAGGACGACGCCGTCCTGCTCGCGGCGGGCCAGCCAGTCGGCGCCCGGCGCGTCGGTGGCCTGGAAGCGCAGGGTCTGACCGTTACCGCGCATCGCCTCGGCGAAGCGCGGGACGTTGTCCCAGTAGCCGCGCGAGGTCATCGTGGCCAGCCAGTCGGCCAGGGCCGCGACGGCGAGGTCGGGCGCCAGCTCGTAGGGCAGGCCGAGCGCCGCCGCCGCGTCGGCGCGGTGCACGCAGACCTCGCCGAACACCCGGCGTGCCCAGAACGGCACGCCCGCGGCGGCGCCCGACGGATCCCACACCGGCGTCTCGTCGGTCACCGCGGAGTAGGCCTGCCGCACCTCGTCAGCGCAGCCGGTCAGCCAGGCACGCCACTCGGCCGGGTCGGCGGGGCCTGGAGCGACGGCGAACGCCGGGGTCGGGTCGAGCAGCCGGTCACGGACCAGCGTGGTCACCATCTGCTGCACGCCGCCGACGTGGTCGACGAGGTCGGACAGCGCCCACTCCGGGCAGGTCGGCACCCGGGTCGCCGCGTCCTTGCCGTCGACCCAGCCGGCGAGGACGCCGGTCTGCTCGACGGCGGCCTTCACGTATGCGGATGTGTCCATCGCCCCTACTCCAGGTGCTCGGTTGTCGTCGGTCAGACCGTACCGGCCTGGTCCGACATTTCGCCGGGAGATCGCCGAGTCGTGAGGAACGCGCGGACTGCCGGATCAGTGGTGAGTTCGACGGCCTGCGCGTACGCCGCCGCCGCGTCCTCGTGCCGCCCGAGCCTGGCCAGCAGGTCACCCCGTACGGCGTGGTACGGCTGGAACCGCTCCCGCTCGGGCGGGAGGGCTTCGAGCAGGTCCAGCGCGTGCCGCGGAGAGTCCGTCCGTCCGGTGACGGCCGCGTGCGCGACCCGGCCGCCCAGGCTGGGCGCGACGGCGACCAGCGCCGTGTAGAGGGTGCGCAGCGCGGGCCAGTCCGTCGTGCCGGTCCTGGCGCGGTCGCAGTGGACGGCCTGGATCGCCGCCTCCAGATGGAACCGGCCGGGCGCCTGGCCAGGGCGTCCGGCCCTGGCCAGGTAGTGCTCGCCCTCCGCGATCAGGCCGCTGTCCCAGCCTGACGGGTCCTGCTCCTCCAGCGGCAGGTACGGCCCGCCGGGACGCCCCGCCCGTGCCGCGTCCAGGGTGAGCAGCGCGGCCAGGCCCCACGCCTCCGGCTGGGTTCCGAGCAGGCGGGCCACCGTGATCGCGAGGTAGCGGGCCTCGCCGGCCAGGGACCCGGCGTCGCCCCGGTCCGGCCAGGCCAGGGCGTAGCAGCCGTACACCGCCTCCAGCACCGGCGCCAGCCGCTCGTTCATCGACTCGCGGCCGGGGACGGCGAACGGGATGCGGGCGTCGCGGATCCGCCGCTTGGCGCGTACCAGGCGCTGCGACATCGCGCCCGCGGGCACCGCGAACGCCCGCGCGATCTCGGCGGAGTCGAACCCGAGCACGGTCTGCAACATCAGCGGCGTACGGACGTTCGCGGCGATCGCCGGATGCGCGCAGACGAACAGCAGCGCCAGCCGCCGGTCGGGGGCGGCGTCCTCGTCCAGCCCGACCAGGGGCGCACTCCCCTGGTCGGCGGCGTCTTCCAGCGGGGCCGACCGGCGGTGCGCGGCGGACTTCCAGAAGTCCCGCTGCCGGTTGCGCGCCACCGTGAGCAGCCAGCCCTCCGGGTTGCCCGGCACGCCGTCGCGCGGCCACGTGACCAGCGCCTGCTCGAACGCCTGCGCCAGCGTGTCCTCGGCGAGTTGCAGGTCCCCGGTGGAGGCGGCCAGCAACGCGACCAGCCGCCCGAACGACTCCCGCGCCGCCCGCTCCGCTACCCTCGCCGCCTCGCCGGGTGGGTGGGAGGTCACGAGGGGACCCAGGCGCCGTCCTCGATGTGCACCGCGCCGGGACGGATCTCGACCGTGCCCCAGGCGGCCGGTGGTGCCTGGCGGGCCCAGGTCAGGGCGGTGTCGAGGTCGGGGACGTCGATGACGACCACGCCGCCGAGCTGCTCCTTGGTGTCGGCGTACGGGCCGTCCTGGATGCGGGGCTCGCCGCCGGTCGCGGTGAGCGTGGTCGTGACCGTGGACGACTGCAGGATCTGGCTGCTCACCAGGATCCCGGCCTGCTCCAGCGTGGCGGCATAGGCCGCCATCGCCCGCCGGCCCTCGGCGAGGGCCTCGGCCCCGAGGGTCTCCTCGCTCTCCTCGCTGTAGTGGAACAACAGCATGTATCGCATGATGGGATCCTTTCTCATCTCATGGAACAACGCGCGATGACGACGCCGGCACGATCGGGTGGATCAGCAGGACGTACTCGTCCACGAGCCCGACCCGGTGCGGCGACCGGACCAGCTCACCGCTCCCGAGCACGGTGATCACCCCGTCCAGGGTGACGGCCTCGAAGACGCTGATGGTGCCCAATGTGTCGCTCCTTGCCATCGACTAGCGGTCCGGCATGGAGATGACGAGGACGGAAGACTCAGACAGACACCCGGGACTGAGGAATCGTGGCGTACAGCAGATCACGCAGGCCGGGCAGCGATTCGCGGTCGCCGCGCCAGACCAGCCGCAGCCCCAGGTCGGGCACGGCGACGTCCAGCCGCACGAGCGTGCCGGCCCGCAGCGCGGCGGAAACGGCGAACTCTGGCAGCAACGCGATGCCGAGCCCCTGTTCGGCCCACGCCCGCATCACCTGCACCCCACCCGCCTGCACGCGTTCCATCGCCGGCCCGAAGGCCCGGTCGGCGGCCAGGTGGAAGGAGCAGGTGGGCACGTTGACCAGCAGCCGCTCGCCGGACAGCTCGCTCAGAGCGGGTGCGGGACGCCCGTGCAGCCGATGACCGGGCGCCGCGACGAGCACGAGAGGCACGGTGTCGATGTCGAGGAAGCTCAGCGGCGGCGCGGTGAAGCCGAGGTCGCCGAGGGTGTCGCCGGTGTCGAGGAGCAGCGCCGCCTCCAGCCGTCCCGTGGCGACGTCGGCGAGCAGGTCGTCGCGCCGCATGCTGGGCAGGACGTCCACGCGCAGGCCGGGGCGGCGCCCGGTGAGCGTGGTGAGGACGCGCGGCGCGTGGGTGGCGGCGATGGTCTCCAGCGCGCCCAGCCGCAGCCGCTCCGCCTCGCCGCGGACCTCGCGCCGCGCCTGTTCGGCCTGGTCGAGCAGGCGGCGTGACCAGGTGAGCAGGCGTTCGCCCTGCGGGGTGAGGCGCATGCCCTTGGTCGTGCGCGCGAACAGGTCCACGCCGAGCGACCGCTCCAGGGCGCGGATCTGCGCCGAGACGCTGGAGGGCGCCAGGTCGAGGGCGACGGCGGCGTCGGTGACCGTACGGTGACGGACCACGGCTTCGAAGATCCTCAACTGGCGCAGCTCCATGTGGTGACGCAACCAGGAGGTGCGTTCGGACATTCCGAACGCGGCGTGCGGATCCGCTGGTGGAGCGGCCGGTACCGGCGGTCCGAAGGTGTGGCGCATGACTTTCGCGCGAACCACGCCCGCGACGCGCCGGACGGCGGCGCTGGTGGGCATCTCTTTCGGATATTTCATGGTGTTGCTGGACATGACGGTCCTGTCGGTGGCCGAGCCGGACCTGGCCGCTTCGCTGCGCACCTCCATGGCCGGGCTGCAATGGGCGACTACGGGCTACACGGTGGTGTTCGGCGCGCTGCTGCTGTCGGCGGGCGCGGTCGCCGACCGGTACGGCGCGCACCGGGTCTTCCGCGCCGGGGTGCTGACGTTCGGGCTCGGCTCGCTGCTGTCGGCCCTGGCTCCGACGCTGGCCGTCCTGGTCGGGCTGCGGGTGGTGCTCGGCGCCGCCGGAGCGGCCTGCGTACCGGCGTCGATGGCGATGATCGCGCGCCTCTACCCGGAGCCGGCGGCGCGCGGGCGGGCGGTCGCGACCTGGGCGGCGATCAGCGGCGCGGCGGTGGCGGCGGGTCCGCTGATCGGCGGAGTCCTGGTCGACTGGGCCGGCTGGCGGGCGATCTTCCTCGTCAACGTGCCGATCGCGCTGCTGGTGCTCGCGCTGACGCTCGGGCGGGCGGCCGACACCCCGCGTGGTGACCGCAGGATCGACTGGCGGGCGCAGGCGGCGGCCTGCGCGGTGCTGGCCCTGCTGACCGACGCGCTGGTCGCGGCGGGTGCGCGGGCCTGGCTGCACGCGGCCGGGTCGGGCATCGCCACGGTGCTGGCCGCCGTGGCGTTCGCGGTGCTGGAACGGCGCAGCGACACGCCCGTACTGAACCCGGCGCTGCTGGGCAGCCGTGGCGTCCTGGCCGGGCTCGCGGTGGGCGCGGCGGTGAACTTCGCGCTCAACGGCACCCTGTTCGTGCTGCCCCTGCTGTTCCAGCAGGACCTCAGGCTCGGGGCCGCCGCCACGGGGCTGGCCTTCCTGCCGCTCACCCTGCCGTTCGTGCTCAACCCGCCGCTCGTCGGCCGGCTCGCCGCCCGGGTCGGCCCGCGCCCGCCGATCCTGCTCGGGCTGACGCTGCTGGCGGCGGGCGGCGTCGCGCTCGGGGCGGCGATCCAGGCGGAAGCCGGGTACCTCTGGCTGGCGATCGGGCTGCTGGGCTGCGGTCTCGGCGTGTCGTTCGTGCTGCCGGCGCTGGTCTCGGCGGTCATCGGGGCCGCGCCCGCGCAGGCGGCAGGTGCGGCGGGAGGGCTGCTCAACGCCGTACGGCAGGCCGGAGCCACGCTCGGCGTCGCCGTCATGGGCGGCGTGGCGGGGCCGGCGGCCGCGATGGTGCTCGCGGCGGTCGTGTGCGCGGCGGCGGGGATCTGGTTCGCCGCCACCCCACAGCGATAATCGACACATTGACGAGAAAAATCGACATAGTGTAGATTTTGTGCTGTGGGGAGCCGGTCGGGCTCCTCCCAGAGCCCTTGGGGGGGACATGCAGCAACAGAAGTGGCTCATCACCGGCGCCAGCTCGGGCCTCGGCCGGGCCATCGCCCAGGCAGCGCTGGCCGCCGGGCACATCGTCACCGGGACCGTCCGGTCCGAGGCGGACCTGCGGGCGTTCGAGCAGCTGGAGCCGGGCCGCGCGCACGGCCGCATCCTCGACGTGACCGACGACGAGGCGGTCACCCGGGTGTTGGACGACGTCGAGCAGAACGTCGGCCCGCTCGACGTCGTCATCGCCAACGCCGGTTACGGCCTCGAGGGCACGTTCGAGGAGACCCCGCTGGCGGAGGTGCGGCGGCAGTTCGAGGTCAACGTCTTCGGGGCGGTGGCCACGCTGCGAGCGGCGCTCCCCTACATGCGGCAGCGCCGCAGCGGCCACCTGATGGCCGTCACCTCCATGGCCGGGATGATGACCGTGCCCGGCATGTCCGCCTACTGCGGTAGCAAGTGGGCCATGGAGGGCATCCTCGCGTCGCTGGCTCAGGAGGTCGAGCAGTTCGGCATCGACGTGACGGCGATCGAGCCGGGCTCGTTCCGTACGGACTGGTCGGGGCGGTCCATGACGCGCGCCGAGCACTTCATCGAGGACTACGACGAGCTGTTCATGCCCATCCGCCAGAAGCGGCTCAAGGCGAGCGGCAACCAGCTGGGCAATCCGGCCAAGGCCGGGGAGGCCGTCGTCCACATCGCCTCGGTCGAGGAGCCGCCGGCCCACCTGGTGCTGGGCTCCGACGCGCTGCGCCTGATCGCCGCCCAGCGCGCCGCCGTGGAGGAGGAGATCCGCGCATGGGAGCAGCTCTCCCGTACGACGGACTTCCCCGAGGGCGCACAGCTCTGATGCCCGGCACCCAGCCCGCGCGGCGCCGGCGCGCCACGGAGCGCAAGGGTGATCTGCGGGAGCGGGCGATCCTCGACACCTGCGAGTCGCTGCTGGCCGAGAAGGGCTACGAGGCGATGACGGTCGGCGACATCGCCCAGGGCGCCGGCATCACCCGCGGCGCGCTCTACTTCTACTTCGGCTCGAAGCAGGAGGTGGTCACGGCGCTCGTGGCGCAAACCGTCGAGCATCTGTGGGAGCGCTCGCGGGCCACGGCCGAGAGCGACGACCCGCGCCAGGCCATCGCGGCGGCCATGCGGCGCACGATCGAGCTGTGGAACGAGCACGGCCTCGTCATGCGCACCGCGATCGACCTGTCGCTGACCGTGCCGGAGATCGGGCAGCTGTGGAGCCACACGGCCGACCTGTTCACCGGAGCCATCGCCGCCGTGCTGCAGCGGGCGGGCGTGCCGGCCGGCGGCGCGCCCGACCAGGCGGCGGCGATGGCCCGCGCGCTGTGCTGGATGATCGAGCGGAGCTTCTACCACGCCTCGCAGGAGTCCCCAGGGAGCCTGGAGCTGGCGTCGGCGGCGTGCGAGCACATCTGGCTGACGTGTGCCGGGCTGACCGGGCAGGGGTGAAACGGTCAGTATTGGAGAAGCCCTCGTCGCGGGCGCGTACCTAACCTGAGTCGCATGCACGGCCGCCGCCCCAGAGCGCGGTGGAAACCGACATACTGCTCATACTGCCCGACCAGCGGCAGCGCCCATAAGACAGATGGAGACTCCGACAGCATGGCCACGAGCACGGACACCCAGTCGCCCGCGCCCCACGCCGCCGACACCCACGACCTCATCCGCGTGCACGGCGCCCGCGTCAACAACCTCAAGGACGTCAGCGTCGAGATCCCGAAGCGCCGGCTGACGGTGTTCACGGGGGTGTCGGGGTCGGGCAAGAGCTCGCTGGTCTTCGGCACGATCGCCGCCGAGTCACAGCGGATGATCAACGAGACGTACAGCACGTTCGTCCAGGGCTTCATGCCGACGCTGGCGCGGCCCGAGGTGGACGTGCTCGACGGGCTCACCACCGCGATCATCGTCGACCAGCAGCGCATGGGCGCCGACCCGCGCTCCACGGTCGGCACCGCCACCGACGCCAACGCGATGCTGCGCATCCTGTTCAGCCGGTTGGGACAGCCGCACATCGGCTCGCCCAACGCGTTCTCCTTCAACGTGCCCACCGTGCGGGCCAGCGGCGCGATCACGGTCGAGCGCGGCGAGAAGAAGAAGCCGGTCAAGGCGACCTACACCCGCACCGGCGGCATGTGCCCGCGCTGCGAGGGCCGCGGCATGGTCAACGACCTCGACCTCACCCAGCTCTACGACGACTCCAAGTCGATCTCCGAGGGCGCCATCACCGTGCCCGGCTACAAGGTCGACAGCTTCTGGACCGTCCGCGTCTTCACGGCCTCCGGCCTCGTCGATCCCGACAAGCCGATCCGCGACTTCACCAAGAAGGAGCTCAACGACTTCCTGTACGGGGAGCCGATGAAGGTCAAGGTCGACGGCGTCAACCTCACGTACGAGGGGCTGATCCCGAAGATCCGCAAGTCGTTCCTGTCGAAGGACCCCGAGGCGATGCAGCCGCACATCAGGGCGTTCGTGGAGCGGGCGGTCACGTTCACCGCCTGCCCCGAGTGCGACGGCACCCGCCTCAGCGAACTCGCCCGCTCCTCGCGCATCCGCGGCGTCAACATCGCCGACGCCTGCTCGATGCAGATCAGCGACCTGGCCGAATGGGTACGCGGCCTCGACGAGCCCTCGGTGGCCCCGCTGCTCGGCAAGCTGGCGCACACGCTCGACTCGTTCGTCCAGATCGGGCTCGGCTACCTGTCGCTCGACCGGCCCGCGGGCACCCTGTCGGGCGGCGAGGCGCAGCGCGTCAAGATGATCCGCCACCTCGGCTCCTCACTCACCGACGTCACCTACGTCTTCGACGAGCCCACCGCCGGCCTGCACCCGCACGACATCCAGCGCATGAACGACCTGCTGCTGCGGCTGCGCGACAAGGGCAACACGGTGCTGGTCGTGGAGCACAAGCCGGAGACGATCGCGATCGCCGACCACGTGGTGGACCTCGGGCCCGGCGCCGGTTCGGGGGGCGGCGAGATCTGCTACGAGGGCACCCTCGAAGGGCTGCGGGCGGCCGGCACCATCACCGGGCGCCACCTCGACGACCGCGCCGCGCTGAAGGACACCGTGCGCGAGCCGGCCGGCGTCCTGGAGATCCGCGGCGCCACCGCCAACAACCTGCGGAACGTGGACGTCGACGTCCCGCTCGGCGTGCTGACCGTCGTCACCGGCGTGGCCGGATCGGGCAAGAGCTCGCTCATCCACGGCTCGATCCCGGCCCGCGCCGGCGTGGTGTCGATCGACCAGAGCCCCATCCGCGGCTCCCGGCGCAGCAACCCGGCCACCTACACCGGCCTGCTCGACCCGATCCGCAAGGCGTTCGCCAAGGCCAACGGCGTCAAGCCGGCGCTGTTCAGCGCCAATTCCGAGGGCGCCTGCCCCGACTGCAACGGCGCCGGCGTCGTCGAGACCGAGCTGGGCTTCATGGCCAGCGTCACCACCGTCTGCGAGGAGTGCGAGGGCAAGCGGTTCCACCCGTCGGTCCTGGAGCACAAGCTCGGCGGACGCGACATCAGCGAGGTGCTGGCCATGCCGGTGGCCGAGGCCGTGGAGTTCTTCGGCGCGGGCGAGGCCCGTACGCCGGCCGCGCACGCCATCCTCACCCGCCTCGCCGATGTCGGGCTCGGCTACCTGACGCTGGGCCAGCCGCTCACCACGCTGTCCGGCGGCGAGCGGCAGCGGCTCAAGCTGGCCACCCACATGGCCGAGCAGGGCGGCGTGTACGTCCTGGACGAGCCGACCTCCGGCCTGCACCTGGCCGACGTCCAGCAGCTGCTCGGCCTGCTCGACCGGCTCGTGGACAGCGGCAAGTCGGTCATCGTCATCGAGCACCACCAGGCGGTCATGGCGCACGCCGACTGGATCATCGACCTGGGCCCCGGCGCCGGTCACGACGGCGGCCGGGTGGTCTTCGAGGGCACGCCGGCCGAGCTGGTCAAGGCCCGCTCGACGCTGACGGGCGAGCACCTGGCCGCGTACGTCGGGGCGTGATCGGCTCCGGCCTCCTCAGCCTGGGCAGCACCGGGACGGCCGCCAGGAGCAGCCCGGTCAGCGCGGCCACGCCGAGGAACGCCCGCTGCACGCCGCCGGCGTCGGCGAGCAGGCCGAAGTAGGCCGGGCCTGCCAGGAAGCCCAGGTAGGCGACCGTCGAGATGGCCGACGTGGCCCGGCCCCTGAACGCGTCGGGGACGGGCCGCAGCCCGTACGACAGGAGGGTGGGGAAGAGCGTCGCGGTGCCCAGCGCCGCGGCGACGACGCCCGCCAGGGCGAGCGGCAGCGACGGGGCGAACGCCGTCAGCACGCCGCCCGCCGTCGCGATCAGGCCCGCGGTGACCAGCGTGGCGATCGGGCGGCGCAGCATGACGGGGCCGCCCGCCAGCCTGGCCAGCGCGGCCGTCGTGGCGAACGCGGCAGGGGCGACGGCGGCCAGCGCGGGCGAGGCCGCGAACGCGTCGGTCAGCAGCACCGCGGCCCAGGTCTGGAACGCGTTCTCCGCCGCGAACGCCAACGCCCCCACGCCCCCGACCACCAGCAGCATCCCCCGCCCCGGCAACCGCCCGCCACCCTCTCGCCGCACCGCCGCGCCGTCGGCCTGCTCGTCCCGGTGGCCCGCCGCCTCCTGCACGGCTGCGGCCTGGTCGCCGTCGGGCGCGGCGCCGTCCCGTACCGTGATCGATCGGGTGGCGGCGGCCACGACCGTGCCGAGCGCGACCACGACGACGGCGGCGGCGGTGAAGGCGGCGAGCAGGCTGCCGGTCGCGGCGGCCAGCGCGCCCGCTCCCAGGCTGCTCGCCGCGACGGTGGCGGAGAACGCGGCGTGCGAGCGTGCCACGACAGGCCGGCCGGTCCGCTTCTCCGCGGTGGCGGCGAGCGTGTTGATGGCCACGTCCGTAGCTCCTGAGCCGGCCCCCACGGCGAGGATGCCCGCGCACAACCCGACATAGCCGGACGAGACCGCGCACAGCACCACGCCCGCGACGCCCAGCAGCGCGAGCAGCATCCCGGCCACCCGCAGGCCGACGGCGTCCACGAGCCGCCCGGTCAGCAGCATGGCGGGCAGCGCCCCCGCCCCCACCAGCAGCAGCGCGACGCCGAACCGCGCGTCACCCACCCCGGCGTTTGCACGCAGCAGGGGCAGGCAGGCACCCCACACCCCCCAGAACACCCCGAAACCCGCGAACCCCAGAAACGGCGCGGCACGACCCGACACGCTGGCTCTCATCATATGTGTAACGCTACACAACTAGGATGGCGGCGTGTCCACCAACCGCAGACGCGTGACGCTCAAGGACGTGGCGGCCCGAGCGGGCGTCTCGCTGATGACCGCCTCCTACACCTTCACCCGCCCCGCCCGCGTCGCCGACGCCACCCGCGAGCGCGTCCACCGCGCGGCCGGCGAGCTGGGCTACCACCCCGACGCCGTGGGCCGCGCGCTGAAGTCCGGCCGCACCAGGCAGCTCGGCGTGGTCTTCAGCGAGCACCTGGTCTACGCCTTCGACGACCCGCAGGCGGCCCGGTTCCTCGCGGGCGTGGCCGAGGTGTGCGTCGAGGAGGGGCAGGGGCTGACGTTCATCCCGACGCGGGGCGACGCCGACGACGCCGACCGGGTGCTGTCGGCCGCCGTGGACGCGTTCGTGCTGTGGACCACCACCGAGGACGATCCGGTGCTCGCGGCCGTCGCGGGCGATCCGCGGCCCGCCGTCATCCAGGGCGGTCCCGTGCGCGATGGCATCGCCTGCGTCACCCAGGACGACCGCGCGGCCGCCCGCGCCATCGCCGCCAGGGCGCTGCGCGAGGGCCGTGCCCCCGCCGTCATCTCGTTCCCGCTCGACCGCGCCCGCGCGGCGATGACGACCACGGGCGCCGGCCTGCCGCCGCACGTCCCGTTCCCCGTCACCGACGCCCGCCTGCGCGGCTACCGCGACGCCGTCGAGGAGGCCGGCCTGAGCTGGGACGGCACGCCGGTCGCGGTCATCGCCCGCAACACCCGCGCCGACGGCGCCGCCGCCGCCCGCGACCTCGCCTCCCGTCTGCCCGCGGACGCGCTGGTCATCGCCATGAGCGACGAGCTCGCGATCGGCGCCCGCCAGGCACTCGAAGACTCCCACCCCGGCGGCGTCTACCTCGGGTGGGACGCCTCACCTGCAGCTCAGCAGCTCGGCATCATCTCCGTCACCAACCCGCTGCGCGACCAGGGACGCCGCTGCGCGCAGCTCGCGCTCGACCCGGGTGACGCCGGTGAGCGGGAGATCCCGTGGAGCATCACCGGGTAAGCCGGTTGTCCGGCCTCGTGACCGGCCGCTACGGTGTGGGCGCGTGGATGCCTTCGAACGTTCCTGGGCGGCGTTGCGCGCCGCGGTCGCCGACCTGCCCGACGACGTCTTCGCCGAGCCGTCGGGCTGTGCCGGGTGGCTCGTGCGCGACCTGGTCTGCCACCTGGTCATCGACGCCCAAGACGTCCTGATCACCCTCGTCACCCCGACCGACGAGCCGCCGACCCGCGACGCGATCACCTACTGGGAGGTCACCGGCACTCCCCCGACCGGTGACGACCCGCTCGACGCGCTCACCGTCCGGCTGGCCGCCGCCTACGAGGACCCGTACCTGCTGAAGTTCCACCTCGACGACGTCGGCTCCGCCGCGGGACGGGCCGCCGCGCTGGCCGACCCCGCGATGCGGGTGGGCACGCGGGACGAGGTGCTCACGGCGGGCGACTACCTCACGGCGTACGTGCTCGAATGGACCCTGCACCACCTCGACCTGATCGCCCACCTGCCCGGCGTGCCCGGCCCGCCCGCCGAAGGGCTGGCCCTGTCGCGGGAGATGCTGGAGAAGATCGCCGGGGCCGCGTTCCCCGCGTCGTTCTCCGACGAGGCCGCGCTGCTCGTCGGCACCGGCCGCCGCGGCCCGACCCCGGTAGAGCGGGACGAGCTGGGCGACCTGGCCGGCCGGCTGCCGTTCGTCGTGGGCTGACCTAGCGCCCCGCGTCCATCATGCGGCTCTCCCAGGCCCAGGCCGCGATCTCGACCCTGTTGCGGGCGCCGAGCTTGGCCTGGACGCCCGCCACGTGCCCTTTGACCGTGCTCACCGCGATGAACAGATCGTCGGCGATCTCCTGGTTGCTGCACCCCCTGGCGACCGCCCGGGCGATCTCGGTCTCCCGCGCGGTCAGGGGCTGCGCGGGCGCGCGGGCCGCGCTCCCGGCTCCCCGGTCGGCGAGCCGGCGCAGCAACCGCAGCGTGATCGACGGGGAGATGAGCGCGTCGCCCGCGTGGGCGGCCCTTACGGCCTCGACCAGCAGCGCGGGGCCCGCGTCCTTCAGCACGAACCCGGCCGCGCCGCAGTGCAGCGCGCCGTGGACGTATTCGTCCAGGTCGAACGTGGTGACCATGACCACCCGGGTCGGGGCGTCGGCCAGCGCGCGGGCCACCTCGATCCCGTCGAGGCGGGGCATCTGGACGTCCACCAGGCACACGTCAGGACGTTTCCGGCGGGCCTGCTCGATCGCCTCGTCGCCGTCGCCCGCCTCGGCGATCACGACGATGTCGGGCTGGTCCTCCAAAATGATGCGCAGACTGGCCCTGATCATCGCCTGGTCGTCGGCCAGCAGCACCCGGATGGGCGGCGTCATCGGCGTTCCCCGGCGGGGACGGTGGCGCGCACGATCCAGCCCGCGCCAGGGCCGGGGCCGGCGGTGAGAGTTCCGCCCAGGGCGTCGAGGCGTTCTCCCATGCCGATGAGGCCGTAGCCGGCGCGGCGCGGGCGGGCGTTCGCGTGCGGGGCGTCGTCCTCCACCACGACCGTGACGGCCTGCTCGTCCTGGGTGATGCCGACGGTGACCACGCGGGCGTGCCCGGCGTGCTTGGCGACGTTGGTCAGCGACTCGCGGACGACGCGGTACACGGTGCTGCGCACCTCGGCCGGCCAGCCGTCGGGCTCGGCGGTCAGCCGCAGCCGCGCCGATCGGCCGTGGCCGTCGAAGCGTCCGACCAGTTCGGCGAGCTCCCGATGACCCGTCACGCCCGGGGCGCTCTCGCGCATCAGGCCGACCACGCGGCGGGTCGCGGCCAGCGCCTCGTGGCCCGCGGCCTCGATGCCGGCGAGCGAGGCGGCCGTCCTGTCCGGGTGCTTGGCGGTGACGAGCTGGGCGGCCTGCGCCTGGAGCACGATGCTGGTGACGTGGTGGGCCACGACGTCGTGCAGTTCCCTGGCCAGCTCGCGGCGCTCGGCACGGCGTACGCGCTCGGTGGCGGCGCGGCGGCGGGCGGCCAGCCATCGGGGGACGAGCCCGCCTCCAAGGGCGGCGAGCCAGATCAGGCCGCCCTGCACCGGCACGGGCGAGCCGGAGCCGGTCAGCAGGCCGCCCGTCATGACGACCGCCCCCGCGGCGGCCACCGCGCAGGCCCGGACGGCGGGCAGCCTCCTGACCGCGGAGCCGACGAGCACCGCCAGGCCGAGCGCGGTGGCGGGGCCCGGCTCCGCCGGCAGGTGGAGGAGGTGAGCGGGCAGGACGGCGAGCCCGGCCACGGTCAGGCCGGCCACGGCGGTCCACAGCCGGGCGGCGCGGCGTGCCACGGCGAGCACCGCCACCACCGCGCCGACGCAGGCGCCGGGCACCCAATAGCCGTCACCCCAGCTGGCGGCGAGGCGGGTGGCCTGGTAGGCGATGGCCAGCGCGAGCACGACGCCGAGTCCGATCTCGGCCGCCACCTCGAGCCGAACGGGAGCACGCACGGCGTTCACGCTAGGGCACGGGTCCCATGGGCTTGTACCGGCCGAAAGTACTGTTTCGTTCCCACTGCCGGCGGCCCACTGCCGGCGGCCCACTGCCGGCGGCCCACTGCCGGCGGCCCACTGCCGGCGGCCCACTGGTGGGTGCCCCGCTGGTGGGTGGCCCGCTGGTGGGCGGGCCGCCGCCGTCCTCCTCGTCCGACGCTTCGGGGCCGATGGAGTGATCGGGCCCGCCCGTCCCGCTCAGCGGCTCACCGGGGTCTCCTCGTACACGCGCGACAGCTTCTCCGGATTGCGTACCGCGTACACGCCCCTGATCAGGCCGCCCTCGACCCGCACCGTGATGACGGCGTCGATCCCGCCGTCGATGCGGAGCACCAGGGCCGGATGGCCGTTGACGTGGGCCGGCTGCAGCGCGCCGGCGCCGAACCTGGACAGCGCGACGGCCAGCGGGGCGATCCGCTCGGCCCCCACGAGCGGCTCCAGCAGCGCCTCCACGACTCCGCCGCCGTCGCTGAGGAAGACGGCGTCGGGCGCGAGGACGGCGAGCAGACCTTGCAGGTCGCCGGTCTCCGCCGCCCGCCGGAAGGCGTCGAGCGCGTCACGGATCTCGGCCTGCGAGACGCCCGCGCGCGGCCGGCGGGCGGCGACGTGCGAGCGGGCCCGGTGGGCGATCTGGCGGACCGCGGCCTGGCTCTTGTCCACGGCCTCGGCGATCTCGTCGTAGCCGAGGGCGAACACCTCGCGCAGCACGAACACCGCCCGCTCGGCCGGCGTGAGCGTCTCCAGCACCAGCAGCATGGCCATGGAGACGCTCTCGGCCAGCTCGACGTCCTCGGCCACGTCGGGCGTGGTCAGCAGCGGCTCGGGCAGCCACGGGCCGACGTACGACTCCTTGCGGCGGCCGAGCGTGCGCAGCCGCATCAGCGCCTGCCGCGTCACGATCCTGATCAGGTACGCCCGCCGATCCCGCACCGTGCCGAGATCGACGCCCACCCACTTCAGCCAGGTCTCCTGCAGCACGTCCTCGGCGTCGGCGGCCGAGCCGAGCAGCTCGTACGCCACGGTGAACAGCAGGTTCCTGTGGGCCACGAAGTCCTCGGTGGCCGGGTCCATCCGGTTCATGGGCGGACGTTGTGGTTGCGGGAGAACAGGTTGCGGGGGTCGTGCCGGCGCTTGACCGCCGCGAGCCGCCCGAGGGTCGGCGGCGGGTAGACCGCGGCCACGTCGTCCGGCGTGGCGGAGGTGAGGAAGTTGGCGTACGCCCCGCTGACGTGGGGCGCGAGCCTGGCCCAGATCGCCTCCAGAGCCGGGCGGGCCGCCTCGACGATCGGCTCCGGCCCGGCTGCGGTGGTCACGAACATCAGCTCCGCCTGGCGGTGAGCGTAGGCGGTGGCATCGTCGGGGACCCGGGCGACCGCGCCTCCGACGCTGCGGACGGAGATGAACGGTGAGCCCTGCGCCGCCCCGATCTCCGCCAGCAGCTCCAGGACCTGGCGCACCGACCCCGCCTCGACGAACGCGCTGCGGGTGAGCAGCCGGATGCCGGGCGGCGCGGCCTGGCCCTCCTCCAGGATGTCCGCGTACGGCTGGAGCGTGACGTCGTCGCTCAGCACCGTGCCGAGAGCGCGGATCGGGTCGATGGCCTTCGCGGCCGCCTCGGGGTCGTCGCCGTCGAAGGCGACCTGGATCTTCACCGGCGCTTCGTGGCCGCCCTCGAAGGGGTTGGCGAAGCTCGCGATGGAGGTCAGCTCGTCCGGGGCCGTTCGCAGGTAGGCCGCCCAGCCCTGGAGTACTTCGGCGAGTTCCGCGGCAGGGAAGGTGACCGCGCCGAAGAAGACGTCCGTCGTCGGGTGCGCCGCCAGCTCGAAGGCGGTCACCACGCCGAGGTTGCCGCCGCCTCCGCGCAGTGCCCAGAACAGCTCGGGGTTCTCCTCCGCACTAGCGCGCAGCACCGCACCGGAGGCGGTGACGACCTCGGCGGCGACCAGGCTGTCCAGGGTCAGGCCGTGCTTTCTGACCTTCCAGCCGATGCCGCCGCTCAACGTCAGCCCGCCGACGCCCACGCTCCTGGTGTCTCCCGAGGAGATCGCCAGGCCCAGCGGAGCCAGGGCGTCCGCGACCCGACCCCAGGTGGCGCCGCCGCCCACGCGGACGATGTGGCGTTCCTCGTCGATGACCTCGACGTGGGCGAGCCTGGCGAGGTCGAGGACGACGCCGCCGTCGTTGGTGCCGAAACCGGCGAAGGCGTGGCCGCCGCCGCGTACCGACAGCACCAGACCCGCGTCGGCGGCGAACCGGACAGCGGCCTGCACGTCCGCCACGCTCGCCGGCCGCAGGACGTAGGCCGGGCTGCCGGGGACCAGCATCGTGCGAGCGGCCTCCCCGTAGCCGGCCGTGCCAGGCTCGATGACGTCGCCGCCGAAAGTGGTGGCCAAGAGGGCGTTCATGGTGCTCCTTCCACACACCGGGGTTGTTCCCGGTCGAGCAGAAGATGCCGGCGGCCCGCTCGTTGTGACATGGCGGCGGCGTGACCTACGCCACGCCGCACAGCCACTCCAGGCCGGCTTCGGCGTGGGTGACGACGGTGAAGTGGCTGTCGCCGGGGAGCAGCCGCAGGTCGGCTGAACTCGCAGTCGTAGGCGAAGTTCGCGCCGGGCGAACCTGCCGATGCCGAGCGCGTCCGCGACCGCCGCCGCGTCACCGGCGACGGACGCCACGGCCCGCCCCGGCGCCACATGACCGGCAACCGCACGCCGTCGCCTGGAGCGGTGTCGTAGACGTGCAGCGTGCGGGCCCCATCCACGTGAACGTCCAGCTCGATCATCATGTCCTCGACGCTACCGCTCCGTCGGGGGACGGAAGCCGCCGATCTCCTGCTCCAGCAGCTCGGCCAGCCGCAGCGGGGTGCGGTCCTCGAACATCGGGCCGATGAGCTGCACGCCCACCGGCAGCCCTTCGGGGGATCCGCCCGCCGGGACGGCGGTGGCGGGCAGGCCGGGCATGGTGGCCAGGCCGGCCCAGACGAGCTGGTCGAAGTACGGGTACTCGGTGCCGTCGATGTCGATGCGCCGCCGCATCGGGTCGGGGCTGTGGTCGTGCGGGAACGCCGGCGTCGGCGTCACCGGGCAGACCACGGCGTCGAACTCGGCGAACAACGCCCGCCAGCCGTGCCGATGGGCCTCGCGGCGGTTGTTCACCTTCAGCCAGTCGCGGTGGCTGAAGGTCAGGGCGCGCAGCCGTACGGACTCGAGGCTCTGGTCGTCCGGGTGCTGCTCGTGCGGTTCCATGGGAAACCGCGCGACCGAACCCGAGATCAGCAGCTGCATGTAGAGCCTCGCGGCCTCCGCCAGGTCAGGCAGCAGCGGGCTGTGCCACTCGACGCGGGCGCCTGCGTCGGTGAGCGCGGTGGCCACCCGGTGCACGCCCGCCCGCACGGCGGAGCCGGTCGGGAGCAGCGGATGTTCGTCGAGGACCAGGACCCGGAAGTCGCCGAGCCGGTCGTGGCGGGCGGGCGGCAGCTTCAGCTCGTACGCCAGGCCGTGCGTCAGCGGGTCGGGCCCCGCCATGACGTCGAGCAGGAGCGCGAGGTCGCGGGCGGTACGCGCCATCGGCCCGACGACCGCCAGGTCGAGCTCCGCCGGCAGCTCCTTCGGCAGGGCCATGCCGCGGGTCGCCGCCAGCCCGAGCGTCGGCTTGTGCGCGTAGACGCCGCAGAAGTGGGCGGGCGTACGCAGCGAACCGGCCAGGTCGGAGCCGATCGACAGCGCCCCGAACCCGCACGCCAGCGCCGCCGCCGAACCGCCGGACGACCCGCCCGGCGTGCGGTCGCGGTCCCAGGGGTTGGTGGTGGTGCCGTAGAGGTCGTTGAAGGTCTGGATGTCCTGCAGGCCCAGCGGCACGTTGGTCTTGCCGAGCACCACCGCGCCCGCCTCCTTGAGCCGCCGCACCTGGACCGCGTCCTCGGCCGGCATGAAGGCGCGGTGCTGCGGCATGCCCCAGGTCGTGGCCATCCCTTCGACGTCGTACGACTCCTTGACCGTCACCGGGACGCCCAGCAGCGGCCGCTCCGCACCGCGGGCGCGCACCCGGTCGGCGTCTCGCGCGGCTGCTCTCGCCCGGTCGAAGTCCGGTACGCAGATCGCGTTGGTCACCTCGTCGTCCCGCTCGATCCGGGCGATCGCGTCGTCCGTCAGCTCTGCTGAGCTCACTTCCCCGGCCCGCAAAGCGATCGCCAGCTCTTCGGCCGACTGGTATTTCGTATCCATGGCGGAGGACTCTATTGGCTTGCCATGAATGCTGATCCCGACACGTGTCGTCGGCGTTTTCCGGAGAAGCGGAAATGGCCGCCTGGCAGCTTCGTTGAAAGTGGCTTCGCCGCAGGTCAGCAGGGCTTTGGGTGGCGCTTTGGCTCTGGCGAGGGCATGAAACTCCGCTGCATTCAACGAGAGAGACATCTCAATTCTCGTCAGAACGGACCGCCCATCGCGTCACGGGCCACAATTCGCAGAATTTGTCCAGTCGGCAGAGGGAGAGTGTTTCTTGCTTATGGGCTCGGCCATTGGAGCAGGGCCAGGTCGGCGACCCGGCGAAGTTCGTCGCGAGGGGTGCCGCCGGCGGCCTGGACGGCGATGCCGTTGGCGACGGCCATGAGGTAGCGGGCGAGCAGCTCGGGGTCGTGGCCGGCAGGCAGGTCGCCCTCGTCGGCGGCGCGCTGGAGGCGTTCGGCGAGGAGGGCGACGCCGTCGTCGCGCCAGGCCGCGAGCGTGTCGCGGATGCCCCGGCTGGGCTCCCCCGCCGCCAGTGACCCCTGGACGCCGAGGCAGCCGGCGGGCGCGCCGGGAGTGGTGGTGGCCAGGGCCGCGCCGTGCAGGAACGCGGTGGCCACCTCGCGCGCAGTCGGCTCCTGGACGGCCCGCCGCCCATAGGAGGCCGGACCATCGGTGTAGCGCCGTAGCACCAGGTTGAACAGATCTTCCTTGCTGCCGAACGCGGCGTACATGCTGGTGCGGCTGATGCCCATGGCCTTGGTCAGGTCGGTGAGGCTGGCGCCGTCGTAGCCCTGCTCCCAGAAGACCCGCATGGCCCGATCGAGCGCTTTCTCGGCGTCGAACCCGCGCGGGCGGCCGACCGGCGCCTTCCCCTGGCTTTGCACGACTTCGATCCTACCGTTGTGTACTGATCGGTGCGGAAGTGCTATCGTCACCATTAAGTACCGATTGGTACAGATTTCTCATGAGGTGAAAGCCATGAAGCTGTTCGAAGGCAAGACCGCGGTAGTGACGGGCGGCGGCACCGGCATCGGCCTGGCCACCACCAGGCGGCTGGCAGCCGAGGGCGCCCACGTGTTCATCACGGGACGCAGAAAGGTCGTCCTGGACGAGGTGGTGGCGAGCATCGGCCCGGCATCGGTGACCGCCGTCCAGGGCGACATCTCCAACCTGACTGATCTCGACGACCTCTACACCGCCGTACGAGAGCGCGGCCAGGGCCTGGACATCCTGTTCGCGAACGCCGCCGCCGCCTCGTTCGCGACTTTGGAGCAGGTCACCGAGGACCACTTCGACGACATCATCGGCACCAACGTCAAGGGCACCCTCTTCACGGTGCAGAAGGCCCTCCCGCTCCTGAATGACGGCGCCTCGGTGATCCTCAACTCCTCAGTACGCGCAGGAGACGGCGTCGTGGCCTTCGGCGTCTACGCGGCCTCGAAGGCGGCCATCCGCTCCTTCGCGCGCACCTGGGCCAACGAACTCAAGGACCGCACCATCCGCGTGAACGCCATCTCCCCCGGCACCATCGACACCCCGGGCCTGGACGGCGCCGTGGCCGACAAGAACAGCCCAGTCACCAGGGAGTACTTCACCACGGGCATCCCGATCGGCCGAGTGGGCCGCCCGGAGGAAGTCGCCGACGCAGTGGCCTTCCTCGCCTCCGACCAGTCAAGCTTCATCCTGGGCGCCGACTTGGTGGTGGACGGCGGCGAAGTCCACATCTAGTCCGCACCGAACGGCCCTCGAAGTTCGAGCGTCCACCACCACCACCGGAACGCACCGTACCGGGCTCAGCTCAGGCGATCAGCGGCGCTCGCCCGGAGGCAGCAAACCCGCCACCGATCGGCGAGCCACCGACGCTCCCTGCCCGGGTCGGCCAGTGGGCCGCAGCTCATGCGAGCCACCGGCGATCTTGCGGACTCGCGACGATCCCGCCACAGCGGTGGGCAGGTCGCGGAGGTGCATCTGGAACGGCGGCGAGCCCACCGCGCACTGTGCAGGTCACCGACACTCATACCTGCTCGGTGACCAGCTCGGGCGACTGAGCAGGACGTGCCCGTTCGGGCCGGGCCCTTCGGGCTGGGTAGGGTCGAGCCTTTTTGGGCCGGGTAGGGCCGGGCCCCTTTGGGCTGGGCAGGTCGTTGATGACCGTCTCGGACCATGACCCGCCTCCTGAAACCGGCTGTGTCACGGTGCCCGCCCGGGGTGGTGGTGTGTGCGCCTCCGAAGCGTGCTGGTCATTGGTGGTCGTCCGGGACGGTGACGAGGCCGGCTTCGTAGGCTGCGATGACCAGGTGGGCGCGGTCGCGGGCGTGCAGTTTGGACAGCAGGCGGCCGACATGGGTCTTGACCGTGCCGACGGTGAGGTGCAGGTGCTCGGCGATCTCGGTGTTGGACAGGCCGCTGCCTATCAGGGTGAGCACCTCGCGTTCGCGTTGGGTGGTGTTGCCCAGGTCGCGCACGGCTGGGGTGGAGCGGGAGCCGCGCAGGAAGTCGGCGATGAGGCGTCGGGTCACCGAGGGCGCGAGCAGGGCCTCGCCGGCGGCGACGACTCTGATGGCGGCCAGGAGCTCCTCCGCTGTGGCGTTCTTGACGAGGAAGCCGCTCGCTCCCGCTCGGAGCGCGCCGTACACGTATTCGTCCAGGTCGAAGGTGGTGAGGACGAGGACGCGGACGTCGGCGCCGTCGGGGTGGGCGCAGATGCGGCTGGTCGCTTCGATGCCGTCCATATCGGGCATGCGGATGTCCATGAGGACGACGTCGGGGCGCAGCCGGCGGGCCAGGCGCACGGCCTCGGCACCGGTGCCCGCCTCGCCCACGGTGGCCAGCCCTGGAGTGGTGTCGATGAGGACCTTGAGGCTGTCACGCACCAGCACCTGGTCCTCGGCGAGCAGGACCCGGATGGTCGGTGACGACTCGTGCGGAACGGCGTCACCGGTCATGCCGCCGCCGATCGTTTCGCCATCGGTCATGTCGCCACCGATCGTTTCGCCACCGATCGTTTCGTCGCCACCCACGTCGCGCCCCCCAAATCGTCGCCGTCCATGTCACCTTTGGTCGTGCGATCCCCAGCCATGTGGTCGCCGTCCGCGTCATCGTTGATCGTGCCGTCGCCGGCCATATCGCTGCTGGAGGTGTTGTGCCGGTCATGTCGCGGTCGGGTTCTCGTCGTACGGGAGGCGGGCTGCCACGCGGAAGCCACCCTCCGGCCTGGGGCCCGCGCTGAAGGTGCCTCCGTACAGTTTGACTCGTTCACGCATGCCGATCAGGCCGTGTCCGCCGGGGCCGGTGCGGGGTGGGCGGCCGTGACGGGGGCCGTCGTCGAGGACCTCGATCGTGGTTTCTCGGGGGTTGATGTGCACGCTTACCGAGCAGTGGGTGGGTGCGGCGTGGGTGATGACGTTGGTCAGGGCTTGTTGGACGATGCGGTAGATCGACATCGCCACCGCGGCTGGGAGTTCGGCTTCTTCGTGGACGGTGAGGTCCACCTCCACTCCGGCGGAGCGGGCGTGGTCGGCGAGCCCGGGTAGGTCTGCCACGCCGGGGACGGGCAGGTGCGTCTCCTCCTGGGTCAGCCGGGGGTCGCCGTCGGAGCGGAGGAGGCCGAGCACTCGGTGTATCTCGGCCAGCGTGCTCCTGCTCGTCTGCTCGATGATGGCCAGCGCGGCGCGGGCCTCTTGCGGGCGGGCGTCGGCGACGTGGTTGGCCACGGTGGCCTTGACGGCGATCAGGCTCATGCTGTGGCCGATGACGTCGTGCAGCTCCCGGGCGATGCGGCGGCGCTCGTCGGCCACGACCGCTTCGGAGAGGTGGCGGACGAGGCGGGCGGTCGTCTCCCGTTTCCAGTGGACGGCCGCTCCGACGGCCCCCGCGGTGATCAGGAGCACCGAGATCACCCCGATCTCGATCGGCCACGCGGGTGGCAGCTCGCTCGGCCCTGCCGCGGGCTCGAGACCGGGGAACACCTGCTCGTAGAAGATCAGCACCGCCGTGACCGCGCCGGCCACGCATGCCGCCAGGTATGCCGCCGACCAGGCCAGCGAGGTCGTGGAGGCCACGAGGTACAGGACGAGCGCGGTCGGCACGTACGTCACCCAGATCGCGCCCGCCGCCACGGCACCGGTCACGGTCGCCAGCACGCCCGTGACGGCCGCGAAGGCGAGCACGGCACGCGACGTGCGCCGCCGTAGGGCGATCGGCAGGGCGAGGACCGCCCCGACCGGCCACGCCGCCCACGCCGGCCACCACGACGACGGCCCCGGAGGATCGGCGACGGCGTATCTGATGATCAGCGCCACGACGATCGCCGTCACCACGTCGGTGACGATCCACCCATCGAGCCGCTGCCCGCCCCACTTCATGCCCGGACCGTATCGCCCCCGCACCGGGCCCGGCATCTGACCACGGTCGGACTTTCCGCATCCGACCGTGGTCCGACCACCGGTCACCTGTGCGGTGCGACCTCTCGCGTCCATACGGGTTCGGCTGGAACCATGACGGGGGTCTCACGTCTGACCGGGGTCGTAGCGCCGGCTTGTGAACGGCGGAAAAGATGCGACCTGGGGCAGACGCGCGCACCTCGCCCTGCTCGCGACGATGCTGCTGGACCCGGCCGTTCGTGCCGGGAGGCAGCGACAGGACGGGTGGGAATCGAATGGTGTCCGACATCCAACGGCGTGTGGCGCGATGGCGGCGAAGCGATGGGGAACGGCGGGAGGCCAACGCCGAGGCCAACCTGGGCAGGCAGCACCCGTTCCCTGGGCGGTGGGTCAGTGCGGTGTCGCTGATCGGCGGGCCTCTACTGATCATGGCGGGGACGCTGCTGCGTTCGCCGTTTCACTTCTTCGTCCCGCAGCAGCTCATCGCCTACAGTCAGCACCCTGCGCTCATCACCGCCGCCTACACCTGCTTCGCGGCCGGGTTCATCATGCTGTGGCCGGGGGTCGTGACGCTGGCGCAGCGGATCGCCGCCACCAGTCCGCTATGGGGCATGTGGGGCGGATGTCTGGTGCTCGTGGGTCTGTTCACCAGAATCTTCCAGTTCGGGACCGATCACCTGGCCTTTCATCTCACCGACAGTCTCGGTCTGCGGACGATGCTCGACGGTGTCGACGCCTACTACACGGCTTGGGGCGAGACGCGGTGGCATCCGTTCAGGGCCATCTCGGGGCCGGCGTTCTTCGGCTGGGTCGTGCTGGCCGTCGGCGCCTATCGGTCCGGTGCCCTGGGGCTGGGGCGGTCGGTGGCGCTCGGTCTGATGGCGATGCTCGCGCTCGGGCCGCTCAAAGGCACCCAGATCCCGCAGTCCTTCCTCGCCGTGGGCGGTCTCTGCGTCGCCTTCATCCCCCTGGGGTTCTCGCTGCTGCGGGCCGGGCCGCCGCCGACCAGGCGTGCTCTGGTCTGGATCGCAGTTCTCGCTGTCGTGTACGTCCTCATGACGGCTTACGGGCCGAAGGGGTGATGGTCGGCGAACAGGTCCGGGCGCTGGAGGGGGATGCCGTGGCCGCAGTCCGGTACGGTGATCAGCCGGCTGCCGGGGGCGGCGGAGTGGATGGCACGGGCGGAGGCGTGCATCAACCCGCGCTCGCGCTCCCCCACCATCACCAGCGCCGGATTCTTGAACTCGGACCATCCGGCGGGAAGGGTGAAGCGGATGTTCTCGCCGACGCTCGCGAGCAGGGTCGCCCGGCTCGTACGCGCGCTGTCACGGACGTAGTCGGCCAGCAGCTCGTCCGGGATGAACAACTGCTTGGCCTGCAGCTTCGTGAACCACTCCTGCCTGGCGAGCGGCGCGGTGGCGGCGAGGAGCCCCAGCGTCGCCCCGGGGAACCGCAGCGGCTTCGCCTGCGCGCTCACCACGAGGGCACTGGTGACGAGGTCGGGACGGGTCGCGGCGAGCAGGATCGTGAGCTGCGCGCCCAGGGAGAAGCCGGCGACCGTGGCGCCGTGCGGAGCGCGTTCCTCCAGGACTTTCACCAGGGCCTGAGCGGTGGACTCGTGTGACCGGTACGGCTCTGCCGCGCTGTTCCCATGGCCGGGAAGGTCGGGGACGATGATGCGGGCCTTCGCGCCGAGCCGCTCCGCCACGGGCCGCCACATCCATCCCGCGACCCCGCCGCCGTGCAGTAACAGAAGGGGCGGTGCCTGCGCGTTTCCGACCTCATCGACGTACATGTCCCCATCCTTTCACCGACGAGGAACCCGTACTGTGGAGCGATGACTCACGCCCTGGCCCCGTTCGTGGTGGCGTTGAGCCCGTACGAGCTGGGCCCGAGCGCGCACCGCGGGCTGCCCTCGTCCACGATCACCGTCACCATCCCGGAGTCGGACGCGGTCGAGATCGCCTGGCTAGAGCGGCCGCAACCACCGCAGCGGTTCAGCGCCGCCGTCGCCGGGCTGCACCTGGACGCCGCCGAGCTGCGGCAGCAGGGCGGCACGCGTGGCGTCTGGCTCACGCTCAGCCCGCTGGGAGCCGGAGCACTGCTGGGCGTACCGGCGTCGGAGCTGAGCGGGCAGATCGCGGACCTCGCGGACGTGTCCCCGGCGATGGCGCACCTGCCCGAGCAACTGGCCGCCTGCCGCTCGTGGCCGCAACGCCGCACCCTGGTAGAGAACGCCCTGCTCACCGGCTGGGCCCGGCACCAAAGGCACGCCGACGGGCGGGATCTAGCCGCGCTGAAGGCGCTGTCCAGCACCGCGAGGGTGGAAGAGGCAGCCGGCCTCCTGGGATGCTCCCGCCGCCACCTGAGCAGTACGGTCCGCGCCGCTCTGGGTGTGACGCCGAAGGAGTACCAACGGCTCCTGCGCTTCGAAACCGCACGCGGCGCGCTCGCAACGGCCGCCCGCACTGAAACGATCAGCCTGGCGACGATCGCCGCGTAGTCAGGCTTCGCCGACCAGGCACACTTCACGCGGGAGTGGCGCGCCATGGCCGGATGCACCCCGACGGAGTGGCTCCGCACCGAAGGCTTGGCCGCCTGACGATGCACCAGCCCTACCAGGTCCGCGGAAGGCGGGTTCGCCGAGGAGCGTTCCCAAATCTTCAAGACCCTGATCCGGACCGCGAGGACGATGGACGCATGATGCTCTCTCCACGTCTCATCGTCCCCGACCCCGTTCGTGCCTCCGCCTTCTACCAGGCGGCCCTGGGGGCGGAGCAGGTGTTCGCCGCTCCCCCGGCCGAGGACGGCCGGCCGAGCATGATCGAGCACCGCGTCAAGGGGGGATCGTTTCGGGTGTCGCCGGCCGTGCGGGCCTGGGGGTGGCGATCACCCGAAGACCTCGGCGGCTCGCCGGTTCTCATTGAGGTCGAGATCGAGGATGCGGACGCCGTGGGCGAGCGGATGATCGCTCACGGCGCCGAGGTGGTCGTTCCGATCGAGAATCGCCCCTACGGGAAACGGTCGGGCCGGATCCGGGACCCGTTCGGGCATCTGTGGATCATCACCGGTCACCTACGCTGAGCCGGCCGTGGCGGTGGCCAGGGCGGCGCACACCTCGGTCGCCATCACTGCGCTGAGCTGCGCCGACAGGGAGACCTTGGGCCCGGGTGGCCGGTTCCAGTCCTGACTGGCCAGCAGGAGCCCGTCGCGGACGCACGAGCCCCACAACCGTTCGGTGCTGTCCAGCAGGAAGTCGCGGACGTCGGGTACGTCGTGCACCGAGACCAGCAGGTGGGCGTACCGGTAATAGATGCCCTTGAACAGGCCCTCGTCGCCGCCGTCCCCCTCGTCGGCGAAGACGCCGTCGGAGGCCAGCTCGGTGATCGCGGTCTCGGCCGTGCGGGCGGCGCGGGCGAGGTGGTCGTCCTTGTCGAGGGCCTGGGCGAGCTCGACGCACGCGCCGACGTACAGACCCTGGTTGTACGTGAAGCGCCAGTGCACGTCGATGGCGTGGTCCTCCTGCCGGTTGACGCCGTCCTCGACGAACCCGTCGGGCCGCACCAGCGCGCCCTCCAGCCAGTCCATCGTCCTGACCGCCCACTCGAGGTAGCGGGCCTCGCCGGTGGCGCGGTGCAGCCGGGCCGACAGGATGACGAACGGCGCGTTGGCGGGTGTGTTCTTGTAGTACGGCTGCTGGACGCGCCAGGCGATGCCGCCGCCCTCGTGGTCGTTCCAGCCGTGGTCGAGCACGTGCTGCCAGATCATGACGGCGTCCCCGCGCAGGTCGGCGGAGCCGGTGGCCTCGGCGAGGCGGAGGGTGGCGAGCGCGAGCCAGAGCATGTCGTCGAAGTAGTCGTTGAACAGCGCGCCGCCGTTGCGGCGGCGGAGGCCGGCCAGGATGGCGGTGGCCTGGTCGAGCCGGGCCGGGTCCGACGAGCGACGGTAGGCGTCGATCCGGACGTCCATGGCGTGCGCGAGCCACCAGTAGTTGAAGACGTCGTCGTCGCCCGGCTCCAGCGGGTGCCAGTTGTGGAAGAGCTGGTCGCCGGGAGCGGCGAAGTAGTGGTCGAGGCTGCGCTGAGCCAGCTCGGCGCGGTCGTTCCAGAGGGCAGGGGGCGTCACAGGTCCTCCGTGGTTCAGCTGGGCTCGACGATCGAGAAGGGGACGATGGAGCGCGGCGGTACCGGCTCGCCGCGCATCTGGGCGAGCAGCAGGTCCACCGCCTGCCGGCCCATCTCCCGCTGGTCCTGGCGTACGTGCAGGAATTCCGGCCCGGCGATCGGGTCGAGCGGCGAGTCGAAGCAGGCGATCAGGGGGCGCGGCGAGGCGCCGGCGATGGCCCGGCTCATGACGCGGGCCAGGTTGTACTCGCACACGACGAACGCGGTCACCTCGGGCTCGCCGGCCTGGAAGGCGCGGATGCGTTCGACGTCGGCGAGCACGTTCTCCTGGGTGAACGCGCCGGGCAGCGTGCTGGACAGGCCGGTCAGCTGGCGCGCGTTGTCGAGGGACAGGCCGCGTCCGGCGAAGGCGGCGCGGAAGCCTTCGAGCCGTTCTTCGATGCTGGAGGTGTTCTCCGGCGGCGGCGAGACGAACGCGACCTGCCGGTGCCCCTGGTCGAGCACGCGCTCGGTCAGCGCCCGCGCGGCGGCCACGTTGTCGGTGTGCACGGCGCACACCTGGATGCCGGCGAGATAGCGGTCGACGAGGACGAGCGGGTAGCCGTCGAGGATGGTACGCAGCAGCCCGGCGTTGTAGT
This sequence comes from Nonomuraea sp. NPDC049504, assembly GCF_040676845.1. Lineage (NCBI taxonomy): Bacteria > Bacillati > Actinomycetota > Actinomycetes > Streptosporangiales > Streptosporangiaceae > Nonomuraea > Nonomuraea sp. NPDC049504. Next base: position 30,342 of record NZ_JBFAPT010000011.1, on the reverse strand, counting down.
ACTCCCCGTGCACGGGAAAGACGATCAGCCCTTCGGCGAGCCCGGCGTCGACCATCGACTCGATGGCCTTCTCCTCCTCTTCCTGGCTGCCGCGGGTGCGCTTGATGACCAGCGTGATGCCGCGCTCGGCGCAGCGCTCCTCCACCGCGCAGAGCAACTCGAGCCCGTACGCCTCGGACGCGTCCGGATAGATCATGGCGATCGTCCCCGGCACCCGCTCGCCTTCCTGGACCGCCGCGCCGGCCGGGGAGAGCACCAGGGCGTCGAGGTCGGGCGGCTGCTGGGCCACGAACGAGCCCTTGCCGCGGATCCGGTGCACGACACCGGCCTGGCGCAGCACCTCCAGCGCCTTTTTCGAGGTGATCCGGCTGACCTCGAACCGCTCGGCCAGCTCCATCTCCGAGGGGACGCGGTCGCCGGGAGCCAGGGCTCCCCGCCGGAGCTCGTCCAGGAGGTAATCGATGATCCGCTCGTACAGGAGCGGGCCTCTCGCAGCCACTCTTCCCCTTCACCACTTGGTATGTCACCGTGTCTAGGTATATATCATCTTATAGATTGATACATCAAACATATTGACTTATGACAACTTGATTCCTACGTTTCCCTCAGATGACATCTCACGCACCTCACGAAGGGAAACGCGTGAACGCCGTCCCCACTGTGCTGCTCGACGTCGCCGACCAGGTACGCACGCTGCTGGCGCCCCGGTTCCCCGATGCCGCCGCCATGTTCCGGCAGTGCTTCCTCAACACGCTGGAGACCACGGTCAAACGGCTCCCTGACGGGACCACGTTCGTGCTGACCGGCGACATCCCGGCCATGTGGCTGCGCGACTCGGCCGCCCAGATCGAGCCGTACGTCCGGCACGCCGCCGCGGACGACGACCTGCGGGCCATGGTCCGCGGGGTGATCCGCAGGCACGCACGCTACGTCGCGCTCGACCCGTACGCCAACGCCTTCAACGAGACCCCCGACGGCCAGGGCCACCAGGACGACCACACCGAGCTGACGCCCTGGGTCTGGGAGCGCAAGTGGGAGCTCGACTCCCTGTGCCACCCGCTCAGGCTGCTGCACCTCTACTGGACGGCCACCGGCGACACCGAGGTCTTCGACGAGGACGTGCACCGCATGCTCGCCGTCGCGGTCGCCACCATGCGCGCCGAGCAGCACCCCGACAGTTCCCCCTACAGCTTCGAACGCCCGCACCCCGAGCAGCCCACGGACACGCTCGTCAACGAAGGACGCGGCCCCGCGTGCGGCTACACGGGCATGGTCCGCTCGGCGTTCCGGCCCAGCGACGACGCCTGCACCCACGGCTTCCTCGTCCCGGCCAACATGTTCGCGGTCGCCGTGCTCGGCCACGTCGCGGCCTTCGCCCGCGACTTCTACGCCGACCAGGCACTCGCCGACGACGCCGCCGCGCTGCGCGCCCAGATCGAGGACGGCATCCGCCGGTACGCGATCGTCGACCATCCGCGCCACGGCCCGATCTACGCGTACGAGACCGACGGCCTCGGCAACCACCTGCTGATGGACGACGCGAACGTCCCGAGCCTGCTGTCCATCCCCTACCTGGGCTACCGCCCGGCCACGGACCCGACGTACCGCAACACCAGGGCCTTCGTGCTCAGCGCGGGCAACCCGTACTACAGCGAGGGCCGGCACGCCCGCGGCGTCGGCAGCCCGCACACCAAGCCAGGCCAGGTCTGGCCGATGTCGCTGGCCATGCAGGGCCTGACCAGCACCGACGCGGCCGAGCAGGCGGAGCTGCTGACCATGCTCGCCGCCACCACGGCCGGCACCGGCTACATCCACGAGAGCTTCGACCCCGACGACCCCGGCGTGTTCACCCGCCCCTGGTTCGGCTGGGCCAACAGCCTGTACGCGCAGTTCGCCATGGAGGTGGCGTTGCCATGACCCAGACGCTCGCCGGCCCGCCCGCGGTCGGCGGCCGGGCCTCCCCCGGCCACGCCAAGCCCGGGCGCTCGCTGCTGTCGCGGCACCAGGCGCGGGCCGGGATCCTGTTCGCGACGCCGCCGATGGTGCTGTTCGTCATCTTCACCGTGCTGCCCGTGGCCGGCGCGCTCGGCCTGAGCTTCACCAGCTACGACGTGTTCACGCCGCCGTCGTGGGCCGGCCTGGAGAACTACGCCAGGCTGATGGAGGACACCACGTTCTTCGTCACGCTCAAGAACATCCTGTTCTACTGCGTGATGTTCGTGCCGCTGATGATCGCCGCCTCGCTGCTGCTCGCGGTGGCGCTCAACAGCAGGCTGCCGGCGATGGGCGTCTTCCGCACCATCTACTACATCCCCGTCGTGACCTCGCCGGTGGCCGCCGCGACCGTGTGGACGTGGATGCTCAACAGCCACTACGGCCCGATCAACGAGATCCTCGGCTTCTTCGGCATCCAGGGCCCGGCGTGGGTGGGCGACAGCAGCACGGCCATGGTCTCGATCGTGCTGGTCACGCTCTGGCAGGGCGTCGGCTCCAACATGCTGATCTACCTCGCCGGGCTGCAGAACATCCCGGCCCACCTGTACGAGGCCGCCGCACTCGACGGCGCCGGCCGGTGGGCGACGTTCGCCCACGTCACCTGGCCGCAGCTGCGGCTGACCACGCTGTTCGTCACGACGCTGTCGCTGATCGGCGCCTTCCAGCTGTTCGACCAGGCGTACGTGATGACCAAGGGCGGCCCCGGCAACTCGACGCTCACACCCGTCTACCAGATCTACGAGACCGCCTTCAACCGGCTGCAGATGGGCTACGCCTCGGCGCAGGCGTTCACGCTGTTCCTCATCATCGTGGCGGTCACCGTGATCAACATGCGGATCAACCGGAGTGACGAGACATGACCATCACCAGGCGGATCAGGATCGCCCTGTTCTACGGGGTGCTCACCGTGGTCGGGGCGTTCATGCTGCTGCCGTTCCTGTGGTCGCTGAGCACGTCGCTCAAGCCGGACGACGAGATCATCGCGCTGCCGATCAAGTGGCTGCCCAGCTCGATCACCTTCGAGCACTACTGGACGGCGTTCACCGCGGTGCCGTTCGCCCGGCACTTCGCCAACTCGATGCTGCTGGCCGTGGCGGGAGTGGTCACCAACCTGCTGCTCGGGGCGATGGCCGGGTACGCCTTCGCGCGGCTGCCGTTCCGTGGCAGCAAGGTGCTGTTCCGGCTGCTGCTGGGGTCGATGATGGTGCCGGCCGTGGTGACGCTGGTGCCGTCGTTCGTCATCGTCCGCAGCATGCCGCTCGCGGGCGGCAACGACCTCGCCGGGCAGGGCGGCATCGGGCTGCTCAACACGTACTGGGCGGTGATCCTGCCGGGCGCGGTCGGCGCGTTCGCGGTGTTCATGATGCGGCAGTTCTTCCTGTCCCTGCCCAAGGACCTCGGCGAGGCGGCCCGCGTGGACGGCTGCCCCGAGTTCCGCATCTTCTGGAAGATCTACCTGCCGCTGTGCCGGCCCGCGCTGGCCACGCTCGCGGTGTTCACGTTCGTCGCGGGCTGGAACGGCTTCCTCTGGCCGCTGATCGTGCTCAACGACCCCGACATGAACACCATCCAGATGAGCCTGGCCGCCTTCTCCTTCAACCGGCAGACCGACTACGGGCCGCTCATGGCCGGATCCATCGTCGCGATGGCGCCCACGCTCCTGCTGTTCGCCTTCGCGCAGCGCCACCTCACCCGGGGTCTGGCCTTCACCGGCTCCGGCCTGCAATGACATGACTCTCACGAAAGGAATGAGCCGCCGATGCACGCGACCCTGACCAGGCGGCTGGCGGCCGCCGCCCTCGCCGTCGCGACGGTGATCACCACCGGCTGCGCCTCCTCCGGCACCACCTCCTCCTCAGCGGACGGCGTCATCAAGCTGAAGTTCTGGGGCGACTGGTCGGGGGAAGGCGAGCAGCAGTTCAGGACGATGACCGCGGCCTTCAACAAGACCCACCCCAAGATTCAGGTCGAGTACGTCGTCCAGGAGGACATCCTCACCAAGTTCCTCACCGCCTCCACCTCGGGCCAGGCCCCCGACGTGATGTTCTGGGACCGCTGGCGCACCGCGAGCTACGCACCCAAGAACGTGCTGCTCCCGCTCGACGACCTGCTCAAGAAGGACGGCATCCCCAAGGAGCGCTTCTATGGCGAGGCCGTGCGCGAGCTCACCCACGACGGCAAGCTGTACGGCCTGCCGCTCACGGTCGACGCCCGCGCGCTGTTCTACAACAAGGCCCATCTCAAGGAGGCCGGCATCGAGCCGCCGCGCACCTGGGACGAGCTGGAGAAGGCCGCGGTCAAGCTGACCAGGCGCGAGGACGGCAAGCTCGTACGGGCCGGGCTGTCCATGGACGACACCGGCCTGTTCAGCATGTACCTGCGCCAGGCCGGCGGCCAGATGGTCACCGACGACTGCTCCAGCACCGCCTTCAACGGCCCCCAGGGCCTGCGGACGCTCGACCTGTGGAGCCGGATGATCAAGGCGGGCGTCTACCAGAGCGGCTTCGAGAAGGGGCTCGGCGAGGGCACCGACGCCTTCGCCACCGGCAAGGTCTCCATGATCCTGACCGGGCCGTGGAACATCACCACGTACAAGAAGTACGGCAAGGACCTCGACTTCGGCATCGTGCCGCCGCCCAGCGGCCCGCAGGGCGACCAGGCCAGCCTCATGGGCGGCTTCGGCCTGGTGATCCCGCGCGCCGGCAAGCAGCAGGACGCGGCATGGGAGTTCGTCAAGTGGTGGACGGCCGAGAAGGACAACGCCATGTTGTGGGCCAAGACCAGCCTGAACATCCCCGGCAACGTCGAGGCCGCGCAGGATCCGTTCTTCTCCGGCGACCCGTTCTGGAAGCCCGTCATCGACACGCTGCAGTACGCCAAGATCCGTCCCGCATGCGCCGGCTACCCGCCGATGGAGGAGGAGGCGGTCATCCCGAACCTCCAGCTCTTCATGGAGGGCAAGGTCAGCGCACAACAGGCCCTCGCCCAGGCACAGCAGCAGGGCGACCGGGTCCTGAAGGACAACAACCTCAACTAAGGAAGCGCCGGTGAGATCACGACTCGCGGCTGCCTGTGTCCTGTTGTCGGCAGCTCTCGTCCAACCCGTCCTGCCCGCTCAAGCCGCCGTCCGGCACGTCCCCGCGGACGCCGACGCCGCCATGCGGGCCTTCGTCACGACCTTCTGGGACCCGGCGAAGAAATACTTCTACACCAACAGCGACCGCCGCATCCACGAGCACGCGCACGGGCCGGAGGGCGGCCTCTACACCGACTTCTGGTGGGAGGCGCAACTGTGGGAGCTGGTGATGGACGCCTACGAGCGGACCCGCAGCGCCGAGTACCGCCGCATGATCGACGACGTCTACGCCGGTTTCGTCGCCGCCTATCCGGAGTTCGAGAACGACTTCAACGACGATCTCGGCTGGTGGGCGCTGGCGAGCGCGCGGGCGTACGAGATCACCCGCGACGCCAGGTACCTCAACCGGTCGCGGGAGCTGTTCGACCGCATCTGGGCCTTCCACGACTCGACGTACGGCGGCGGCATCTGGTGGCGCAGGAGCGTGCGCGACCAGAAGAACGTCGCCACCAACGCCCCCGCCGCGCTCACCGCCACCAAGCTCTACGCCGCCACCGGCGACGCGAGCTACCTGGAGCGGGCGCGCGGCCTGTTCGCCTGGATCAAGGCCAACCTCCAGGACAACGGCCACGTGTACGACCACCTGGAGGGCTCCGGCACCCTCGTCAAATGGGACTTCAGCTACAACTTCGGCACCTACATCAGCGCCGCCGCCGCGCTGCACAAGGCGACCGGCGCCGCGTCCTACCTGGCCGACGCCCGCGCGGCGGCCGACTGGGTCACCACTTACCTCACCAACGGCGGCACGGTGATGCAGGAGGGCGTCAACGACGGCGGCGGGTTCAAGGCGCGGCTGATCCGCGGGCTCAACACGCTCGTCAAGGAGCACGGCCAGCGCCGGTACCTGCCGTTCCTGCAGCGCAACGCCACCCAGGCGTGGCAGCACCGCCGCAGGTCGGACAACCTGGTGGGGCCTGACTGGTCGGCGCCGGCGCCGAGCACGTACCTGCAGAGCCTGACCGCGGCCGCCGCCGTCAGCACGCTGCAGATCGTCCAGCCGGACGGCAACGCCGGGCTCCAGCCGGAGAACGGCGTCTACGAGGCCGAGAACGCGGTGCCGGCCGGCATCGGCGGCGAGAGCAGCCAGCCCGGCTACAGCGGCCGCGGCTACCTGGCCGGCTGGAACAGCTCAGGACAGACGCTCACCTTCCACGTGAACGTCGCCTCCGCCGGGGCGCACAAGCTGACCTTCCGGTACGCCGCGGGGGCGGGCGACGCCACCCGCCGCGTCCTCGTGAACGGCGCTCAGGTCGCCGCCGGCCAGCCGTTCCCGTCCACCGGCGGCTGGGGTACGTGGAGCACGGCCGTGCTGGACGGCGTCACCCTCGCGCGGGGATACAACCTGATCCGGCTCGAGATGGGCTCGAACTTCCTCAACCTCGACCGGCTCGACCTCTCCGGGCCGACCTCGTGAAAGACGGTCACGCGCCCGGCGTCGCGCTCGGGGCGACGATTCATTCGGGGGGGCAGGTGGTGCCCGGCTTGGCCGGCCTCAGGTCGGTCAGGTACGCGGTGGCGTGCTGGATGGGGCACTTCTTGCCCGACAGGTACATGACATGGCCGGGCCCGTCGTAGCCGACGGTCACTGATCCCGGGATCATCCTGGTGAAGCTCTCGGTCAGTACGTAGTCGCCCCACGTGCTGCCGACTCCCAGGAACGGCGGCAGGCCGCGAGTCGGCAGCGGGCGGGACGGGTTGGCGACCGGTAGCGGCCAACCGGTGCATCCGAGCGCGTCGAATGCGGCTCCCCCGAAGTTCGGCGAGATCTTCCGCGCCTGACGGCGGAACTTCTGCAGCTGCGCGTAGCTGCGGTAGCCACGGTCATCCGCGCAGGTCATCGCCAGCGCTCCGGGCGCGGCCCAGATCCGCGCGTTGCCGAGAGCGAAATCGGCGAAACCGGACCCGTCCCCGTTTTGAGCCTTGTCGACCGCCGCGGCGAAGGCGAGCCACCGCGAGCTGTCCGGTCCGGGGTCGCCGATGAAGCCGAAACTCCGCAGATGCCATCCGGTCAGCTTCCCCTTGCCGAACTCGGACGACGTGACCGGGATCGGCCTGCGATCGGCGTCTCGAATGAGCTTGTGCCAGACGGCCCCGGCGTCCTGTCCGTGCAACGCGCAGGCGGGGGTGTCCGCACACCATGTGGTGAATCGGGTGAAGACACGTTCCAGGACGGGCAGGGTCCGTAGCGTCTGGTCGGGCCAGCCGTCGACCTGGTTGATCGTGCCGTCGAGGTACATGGCGCGGATGCGCTGCGGGAACAGCCGGGCATAGGCGCCGGCGGCCACTCCTCCGTAGGAGCTGGCCATGAAGCTCAGCTTCTTCTCGTCCAGGGCCTCGCGAACCGCTTCCATGTCCCTGGCCACCGACAGAGAGTCCATGTGGGCGAACAGGCCGGTCTTGTCCGCGCTCTGGCAGGCTTCGAAGGCTTTGGTCATCGCTGCGGCCAAGGCCTCGTACTGCTTGCGGCTCTGGGGCTCGAACAGTGACGTTCCAGGCTGCATGCAGGATGAGGGCATCTGATCACGCCACACGGTGGTGCGCGGCTTGTAGGCGACGAGGTCGAACCTGCGCCGCAGTTCGGTGAGGTCGGCCGCGGCGCGCTTCAGGTCCTCGATCCCGCTGACCCCGGGACCGCCGGGGATGCCCAGCACGCTGCCGATCCGGTGCGCGGGCTCTGTGGCCGGCAGCCGGGCCAGGTCCAGTTCGACCTTCGGCCCGTCCGGCTTGGCCCAGTTCACGGGTACCTCGATCGCAGCGCACTGCATGCCCGCCGGTATGCCCTGGCCGGCGCAGTCCCGCCAGGTCGGCCGCGCGTCCTGAGCGGCGGAGGCCGCCGGGGTGATTCCCGCGAGCGCCGCCACCATCACACCGATGACCAGCCCTCTGGTCCTGCCGCGTCTGCGCCGCTGTTTGGTCGTCATCATGGTGATGACTCTGTGACACCGGCCCGATGCCCACCACCGGGACGTCCTCCGTGTTGGTTTCGGGATGTCCCCCACGGGCTGTCCGGGTGTTCTCGCGCGAGTGTGTCCGTCAGGCTGGACGGCGTGCGGCGTCTGGCGAGGAGGAGCGTGGACAGGCAAGCAGGGAGGTGGCGTGTGCTGATCGCTGCTCCGGTGCGGGAGCGGTCGCAGCGTGAGCTCGCCTATGTGCTGATGGTGCCGTTCATGGTGGGAGCCGGCCTGGTCCATCTCGTTCTCGTGCTGCTGAGCGTCATCCTGACGGTGAATGTCGTCGGAGTGCCGATGCTGGCCCTGAGCGTGATGGCGGCCAGAGGGCTCGGCACGGCCAATCGACGGCTGGCACGAGCGTGGGCCGGGGTGCGGGTGCCCGATCCAGGCCCGTTCCGTGCCGGCCCGGGCCTGCTGAACCGGCTCGGCGCGGCGCTCGGTGACGTGACGGGATGGCGCGCCGTCATCCATGGCCTGCTCCGGCTGCCGGCGGCCGGGCTCGCCTGCGCGGCTGCCGCCGGGTTGTGGGGAGGCGGACTGCTCCTGCTCGGCTGTCCCCTGTGGGGGCAGTTCTCCGCCTGGGCGCACCTGTCGCCCCCCGGGTGGCCGGTTGCGGCGCCGGCGAGCGCCGCCGGACTGGCGCTGCTGCTCCTCGCCCCAAAGGGCGTCCACCTCGCCCTGGCTCCCGAGCGCATGCTCGCCCGTACGCTGCTCGGGCCCGCGCCGGGCGAGACCCGGATCCGCCGGCTGGAGCAGGCACGGGCGCTGGCCGCAGAGGACGCGATGGCCAGGCTCCGCCGGATTGAGCGAGACCTGCACGACGGGACGGCGGCACGGCTGGTGACGCTGGCCATGAGCCTGGGCATGGCTCAGGACGAGCTCGAGCAGGCCGATGAGTCCGAACGGCTCCAGCGTGCCCGCGTCCTTGTCGACAGCGCGCACCGCAGCGCCAAGGAGACCGTGGCCGAGCTGCGTGACCTGATCCGCGGCATCCACCCGCCGGCACTCGACCAAGGGCTGGAGGTCGCCCTGGCCACGCTCACCGCACGCAGCCCGATCCCCGCCCGGTTCGAAGCCGACCTGGCCGAGCGGCCGGCTCCGGTCATCGAGGCCATCGCCTACTTCTGCACGACGGAACTGCTCGCCAACGTGGTCAAACACAGCGGCGCCAGCCACGCCGCCGTCGAGGCACGGGCGCACGATGGACTGCTGACCCTGCGGGTACGCGACGACGGCACCGGCGGCGCGGCGATCGGCACCGGATCCGGACTGGGCGGACTGGCCGCCCGGGTCCAGACGTTGGACGGCGTGATCGACATCCACAGCCCGGCCGGAGGACCTACGGTGATCACCGTCGAACTCCCCCTGCACATCTGAACGGAGCAGTGCATGCGCATCGTGATCGCCGAGGACGCCGTGATGCTCCGGGAGGGCCTGTGCATGCTGCTCACCTCCCGCGACCACGAGGTGGTGGCCGCCGTGGGCGATGGCGACGCGCTGCTGGCCGCCGTGGCGGAACACGGTCCCGACATCGCCGTGGTCGACGTACGCATGCCGCCTTCCCACACCGACGAGGGCCTGCGGGCCGCGATCCAGATTCGCCGCGCTCACCCAGAGGTGGGCGTGCTGGTGTTCTCCCAGTACATCGAGACGCGTTACGCGACGCAGTTGCTCGCCGGCGGCGCCCATGGCGTGGGATACCTGCTGAAGGAGCGCGTGGCCGACGTCAAGGACTTCCTGGCCGCGCTCGACCAGATCGCGGCCGCACAGACCGTCCTCGATCCCGAGGTCGTCACCCAGATCATGGGCGCCAGCCGCCGCGCGGCGACCCTGGACGCGCTCACCCCGAGGGAACGCGAGGTGCTGGCCATGATGGCGGAGGGACGTTCCAACAACTCCATCGCCGCCGCGCTGTTCCTGTCGTACGGCTCGGTGGAGAAGCACGTGACGCAGATCTTCACCAAACTCGGCCTGTCCCCGTCGGACAACGACCACCGCCGGGTACTTGCCGTCCTGCGTTACCTGCAGGCCTGACCATCCCACCCGCGGCTTGGCGGGCATACTCCGCGCATACCGGCGATCTTTAGCCTTTCAGGCGTTGTTCCGCGCAGCGGAGCACCGCACTTTCACATCGACTGGCAAAGGATCACTCATGCCGAAGTTCTCCGCCCCGAAGGCGCTCGTCACGGTCATCGGGGTCGCCGCCGCCCTCAGCGTCATGGCGCCCGCGACGACCGCCTCAGCCGCCTCGGCCGGGTGCCGCATCGCGTCGGGCAAGATCAGCACCAAGGACGGCAACGTCAGCTACCGGCTGGAGCTCTGCACCAACGGCTTCGGCAAGGGAAGCGGCACCGTGCGGGACACCAAGAGCGACATCTGGACGTCCGTCGTCGAGGTCTCCTTCAAGAAGAAGAACGGCGACGAGATCGACGGCGGCTACAAGGAGGCCGGGCGGAAGAAGGGCACGAAGGACTTCAGCTTCTCCACCAGCCGCACCAACCTCGACCGCATCACCATCAGGGCCAAGCGCTGCATGCCGAGCACGATCGTCTGCAACAACACCAAGACCTTCACGCTCTACCCCTGAGCTGAGCCCCCGGTCCCGTGGCTGCCGACGGGGCCGGGCCGCACGCTCTGACGCCGCCGGTCACGTGCCGGGACGCACCAGGCCGCTCTCGTAGGCGAGGATGACCAGCTGGACCCGGTCGCGGACGTTCAGCTTGGCGATGGCCCTGGTGATGTGGGTCTTGGCGGTGAGCGGGCTGATGACGAGGCGTTCGGCGATCTCGCCGTTGGACAGGCCGAGCGCCACGAGCCTGACCGCCTCCAGCTCCCGCGAGGTCAGAGCGGCCAGCCGCCGGTCCGCGCCGGGCGCCGCGACCTGCCGGTGGGCGAACTGCTCGATGACGCGCCGCGTCACGCCCGGCGACAGCAGCGCGTCTCCCCCGGCGACGGCGGCCACCGCGCGGCGCAGGTCGGCGGGCTCGACCTCTTTGGTGAGGAAGCCGCTGGCCCCGGCGCGCAGGGCGGCGAAGACGTGCTCGTCGGTGTCGAACGTGGTGAGGATGATGACCCGGCAGCCCGACGTGGCCGGGTCGGTGACGATGCGGCGGGTGGCCGTGATGCCGTCGGTGCCCGGCATGCGGATGTCCATGAGGATCACATCGGGGCGGGTGCGCGCGGCCAGGCGTACGGTCTCCTCGCCGTCCTGGGCCTCGCCGACGACCGTGATGTCCCGCGAACGGGCCAGCAGGCTGCGGAAACCGGCCCGTACGAGGGCCTGGTCGTCGGCGAGCAGCACCGTGATCGTCATGCCGTCGAGCCTGCCACAGGAAGCTCGGCCCGTACGGCGAAGCCGCCCCCGGGGACGGGCCCGGCGGTGAGCGCGCCCCCGAGTGCGCTCACCCGCTCGCGCATGCCGGCCAGGCCGTGGCCTTCGGCGATCTCGGCGCCGTCCGGGACGCCGCGGCCGTCGTCGGCGACCTCGACGGTGATCGCGTGCGGCCGGTAGCCGATCGTCACCGTGGCCGAGCCCGCCTCCGCGTGCTTGAGGGTGTTGGCGAGCGACTCCTGCACGATGCGGTGCACGGCGATGGCGGTCACGGCGGGGACGTCCGTACGGTCACCGTCCTCGTCGAGACGCACGTCGAGCCCGCCCGCGCGGGCGTCGGCGATGAGCAGGTCCAGGGAGGCCAGGTCCGCCTGGGGCGCGGTGCCCTCCGGGCTGTCGCGCAGGATCGTGATGAGGGAGCGCAGGTCGGCCATCGCCCGGTTCCTGACGTCCTTGGCCACGCGCAGCGCGGCGGCGGCCTCCTCCGGGTCCTCCTCCAGGACGTCGGCGGCGACGTTGAGCTGCACGCCGACGACGGCCAGCGTGTGCGCGATGACGTCGTGGACCTCGTGCGAGACGCGCAGCCGTTCCTCGGCGGCGTGCGCGCGGCGGTCGGTCTCGCGCAGCCGCTCGCGCCAGCGCAGCGCGGCGGCGTAGGTGAGGCCCGCGGCGATGAGCAGCGCCAGCAGTACTCCTTCGCCCGCGACGTGGATGACGTAGCGGGCCAGGTTCCGGTCGATGATGACGCGCGCGTCGAACGCCGAGTACGCCAGCTGGGCCACGCCGACGGCGGCCACCCAGCGGACGCGGGGCGTGGTGGCGGCGGTGAAGTACGCGACCGCGGCCGGCCAGATCCACCCGGCGGGCGGCCAGTGCCCGGTGAGGTGATAGGCGAAGATACCGGCGACCGACAGCAGCAGCACGGTCATCGGCCATCGGCGCCTGACCAGGAGGAGCCCTCCGAGGAACAGGCCGAGCGGGATCGTGCCGTCCCAGGGGTCGCGCACCCCGGTGGCCAGGGCCACGGCGACGAAGAAGACCAGGGTGAGGACGGCGAGCGTGGTGTCGGTGATGCCGGCGAGGTGCCGGAGGGGCGCGGGTTCGCGGCGCGGGGGCGGCTCGGCCATGTGGGGGCTCATTCTCGAAGGTGACGGGTGAGCCGGCCGGCGACGACCGGCTCCGGACGTGTCTACCAGTCCCGGGTCAGACGTGGGTGACGAGCAGGGTCACGCCGGCCTCGCCGCCGCAGTCGACGAACACGGGACCGACCCCGTTGCCGATCTTGGAGTCGAGCTTCGCCTTGGCCACGAACCCCTTCGGGTCGTCCTTGACGATGCGGATGTTCCGCAGCACCGGGTTCTTCCTGTCGAGCCCGGCGAGCACGCCCTTGAGCCCCTTGCCGCCGCCGCAGTGGCCGGTGATCGTCACCTCCTGGCCGCGCTCGGTGGTGGGGTTGGGGCTGACCTGGACCACGGCCCGCGCGCCCTTCGGCGGCTTCGGCGCGGCGGCCACGCCCGCCTGGGCGCCGGCCGGTGCGCCGGCCACGGCCAGGAGACCCGCCGTCAGGCTCAGCCCGGCGATGGCGGTGGTCATTTTCCTGTTCATGCTGGTTCCTCCGGGTTCTCGGCCGATCAACTCGACGAGCAACGCTAGGCCGGGCGGCGGTGGGAGCGCGTCATCCGTTGATCGTCACTTGGCCGTGCTCCGTTCGCCGTACGCGCTACTCCGATCGGAGTAGTTCGCGACGGCGGAGGCGGACACGAGCGTCGCGCCGGCGAGGCCGCCCCAGAGCGCGGCCGGGCCGTGGGCGGCGAGCGCGGTGATGACCGCCGGGGAGACGGCGAGGCCGAAGCCCGTGGAGAGCTGGAAGCGGGCCAGCGCGCGCCCCACGACCTGCGCGGGAGCGGTCGCGGCGACGAGCGCGGTGGCGCTGCCGGCGTACAGGATCTCGCCGATCGTGCAGACCACGGACACGAGGACGACGGCCGGCGCGCCCCAGCCGGATCCCAGCGAGGTCGCCGCGAGAAAGCCCAGGTAGGACGCGGCGAGCAGCACCCCGGACAGCGCCAGCACGGTACGCCGGGACAAGCGCGACATCAGGACCGTGACCGGCACCTGCAACGTGATCACCAGCACCGTGTTGGTCACGTAGATGACGGCAGGCCACACCGGCGAGGCGTGCACCTGGGTGACGAGGACCAGCGGGAGCGCGATCTCGGGGATGTTGAGGCAGAAGGCGTAGACCACGTTGGCGGCCAGCAGGGCGGCCATCCGGGGTGCGGGCTCGTCGTTCTCGTCCGTGGATTCGGCCGGCTCGGCGCGTACGTGCACCGACCACGCCAGCGCCGCCGCGGCGAGGTACGCGAGCCCCGTGACCACCGCCAGCACCTGCAACGCGGCGACGCCGCCCGCCAGGAACGCGGTCGCGATGAGCGCACCGGCGCCCAGACCGGCGTTGCGCAGGGAGCGGCCCGCCGCGAGGGCGGCGTCGCGGACCCGGCCGCGCGCGACGGTCGTGATGAGGGCCGCGTGGGCGGCCGGCCACGCCTGGTTGCCGATGCCGAGGAACAGCGCCGCCGCCCCGAACAGCCAGGCGTTCCCCGCAGGCGTGGCCGTCAGCAGCGCCACGCCCAGCACCCGTACCAGCATCGACGCCGCCACGACCGTGCTGCGCGCGCCCCGGTCCAGCCACCGGCCGACCCCGGGCATGCACACCAGGCCCATGACGGTGCCGGCCGTCATGGCGACGCCCGTCGCCGCCGCCGGCAGCTCCAGCACCAGCACCCCGTACAGCAGCAGGAAGGGCCGCAGCAGGCCGGTGCCGAGCGCGTCCACGGCAAGGGCGACGGCGTAGCGCGGGCCTCCCGAGGCGCGGATGAGGTCGCGCGGCTTGATCGTGGTGGTGGTCGCCATGGCGTCCACGGTGCGTCCCGCCGCCGGGCCGGCCCGCGACGATTGACGGAAACCGTCAACCGGTGCGGGCCGGAGCGGGGCGACCGGCGATGATGAGGGGATGACAGTGCGGATCGACATCAGCGGCCTGCCTGCGGAGCGGCTGCGGTTCGCGGCCTCCCCGCTGGCCGAGCTGACCGCGATGCTGCACGTGCTCGCCGAGCCCGGGCACCATCCGCAGCTCGCCGGCCGGGCCGCGGACGTCTGGGCCGGGCTGCGGCCCGAGCTGGCCGAGCGGTTGAGGGAGGCGGAGTTCCTGTGGCGGTCCTCGCGTGCCGACTTCCTCGTCCCCGCCCGGCCACGGCCGACGCTCGCCGAGGAGCTCGACGACGTGGACCTGATCGACGACGAGACGTACGTGACCGCGGCGCTCGTCACCACCTGCGGCAGCAACCGGGTGCATTTCGGCGCGCCGTCGCCGCTCACCGACGCGACCGCCCGCGAGCGGGCACTCGACCTGGCCCAGGCCCGCGGCGCGCTCCAGGAGGCCTTCGCGGAACGGCTGCTCGCGGACCCGGCCGCCGTCCGTGCCCGGGTGCGGCAGACCCTGGAGCAGTGCGCGGACGCCTTCTTCGACGCCGCCTGGGCGGACGTCGCCGTGCGACTCGCCACCGACCTGCGCCTGAAGAACGACCTGCTCAGGCGCCAGGGCATCGCGGCGGCGCTCGCCTCGGTCTCCGAAGCCCTCACCCTGGCGCCCGGCGGCGACCGCATCGAGGTGGACAAGCTGCAGGACAACGCGACCACCGCGCGCGGCGGGCTCACCTTCCTGCCCACCGTCTTCGGCCACCCGCACCTCGTGGTGATCCACGCCCCGGGGTGGCAGCCGGTGGTCCAATACCCCGTGGCGCGCACGACGCAGCCGGTCCCGCTGGACACGGTCACCCAGCGGCTGGAGGCGCTCGCTCATCCCGTACGCCTGCGGCTGCTGCGCACCCTGGCCCGCGGCCCCCATACGACCGGCGAGCTGGCCGACGCCTGGGCGCTCACGCCTCCCGAGGTCTCCCGTCACCTTGCCGTGCTGCGCCGCGCCGGCCTGCTGACGTCCCGGCGCGACGGCCGTTACGTCCGCTACACCGTGAACGTCCCCGACCTCACGGCCCTCGGCAGCGACCTGCTCACGGCCGTGCTGCGCTGAGCGGCCTGCGGCGGGCGAGCAGCGCCAGCAGGATCAGCACGAGCAGGCCCAGTGCCGACAGCTCCAGCTTGTCGGCGAGGGTGGCGGCGTTGGCGACCACGCCGAAGGCGGTGTGGCCGGTCAACGCCCGCCGAAGGGGAACAGCAGCGCCAGGTAGCCGAACCCGGCCACCAGCCCGAGCGCTCCGGCCGCCCAGGGCACGGGGACGGGCGTTTGCGTTCGTACGCCGGCCGGCACCCGCAGCGCCACCACCGCCAGCAGCAACGCGGCACGCCGGCCGCCCTTCGGTTCGTCCATGAGGCCGGCGTGGCGGGCGGCCGGGCGGCTGAGCGAGCGGGAGCGCGAGGTGGCATTGGCGGTCGGCCAGGGGAAGCCGAACGCGGTGATCGCCGGTGAGCTGCATCCGCGCGGGGACGTTCAGGATCGGACCTGGTCGGCGGCCGCGTCGTAGCTGAAGAGTGGCGGAGGTGGTCAGGGGCGCAACTTTCTGCGTACCGACAGCATCCGATAGATCATGAAATATCGGACGTCACTCGCGGCACTCACCGTCACCGCACTCGCGGCAACCGCCCAGCCCGCACTCGCCGAGGCGCCGGCCACCATCGCCTACGCGCAGCGCGCGAAGGGCTGGGAAGTGGTGCTGACCAGCGGCAAGGTGGTGAAGGTGCCGCAGGCGCTGACCGAGGCGCCCAAGGACGCGGTCCACGAGGGGGCGCGGGCGCCGTTCCTCGTCAGCGGCGACGGGCGGCACCTGTTCTACTACCGCAAGAAGGACGGCCTGTTCGTGCAGCGGACCGTCCACGGCAAGGAGCGGGTGGTCGCCAAGAGCATCAAGGCGTACGCGATCGGCGAGGAATGGCCGGTCGTGGCCCCTGACGGGAGCTATGTGATCATGCAGACCTCGGGGCCCGGCCTGAGCGACTTCACGGACCTGCGCACGCGCAAGACCATGGGGCCGCCGGAGAAGACGGACGCGTGGGCCCTGCTCGGGTTCAGCCCGGACGGCAAGCGGCTGCTGCTGAGCGCCGAGCGGGTGGTCGTGTTCGACCGCGAGCTGCGCTCCCGCCTGCGGCTCAAGACGCGGCTGTCGCCG
The DNA here is from genome assembly GCF_040676845.1 of Nonomuraea sp. NPDC049504. Taxonomy (NCBI): domain Bacteria; kingdom Bacillati; phylum Actinomycetota; class Actinomycetes; order Streptosporangiales; family Streptosporangiaceae; genus Nonomuraea; species Nonomuraea sp. NPDC049504. Next base: position 13,746 of record NZ_JBFAPT010000011.1, on the reverse strand, counting down.
AGCGCGCTCGCGGGCGACCACACCACCGCGGCCGTCCTGGTCGGCAAGCCCGAGAAGTACCGGCAGCTGCGCCTGCTGAACCTGCGCACCGGTCGCGCCGGCGCGGTGGTGAACGTGAAGCTGCCGCGCGGCCAGTACATCGACGACGTCGACTTCGACCGCTCCGAGCGACTGGTCGTGCGGTCGAAGACCGCGACGGGCGTGGCGGTCTACCAGGTCTCGCGCAAGACGGGCGCGGTGCAGCCGCTGAAGAAGATCAAGCGGCCGAACGTGGCGACGTGGGTGCTCCCCGGCGACGAGACCTACGAACGGTGGACGGAGAAGCGCTCTTAGTGCCAGGACCACCCTCGATCCTCGCCCGTCCGCCCGTGCGCACGCCGGCCCGCGCCGGTTGGATCTTCAGCATGACGAACGAGGGTTTTCCCGGCAGGTGGATCGAAGGCGTCGGCTTGGTCGCGGGGCCTGCACTGGTGATGGGCGGGGTGCTGCTGAAACTCGGGTACGACGCGTTCTTCCCCGAGCAGCTCGCCGCCTTCGCCGGCAGCCCCGGCCGGCTGACGGCCGCCTACAGCTGCTTCGCCGCCGGAGTCGTGCTGCTGGCGGCCGCCGTCCTGGGCCTGGCAAGGCGGATCGCCGCCACCCACCCGCTGCTCGCCCAGTGGGGCATGGCCCTCACCCTGGCGGGGCTCTTCGCCCGCGCCTTCCACGCCGGCGTCTCCCATCTGGCCTTCCAGCTGGTGGACGTCCAAGGTCTGCGGACGGCCCAGCAGGCGATCAGCGAGCAGTACGGCTCCTTCCACGTCTTCCAGACGATCAACCTGGCCACCATGGCAGGCTGGGTCGTCCTCGCCGCTGGCACGTGGCGCTCGGGCGCGCTCGGACGGGTGCAGTCGGTGGCCTTGGCGCTGATGGCGGCCATGCCGGTCGGGGTGCTCAAGGGCACCGGCGTGACGTCGATCATCGCCGCGGCCGGACTGTGCGTCGCGCTCATCCCTCTCGGCGTCAAGGTGCTCGCGCGGGGACCGGCGCCCAAGTGGTGGACGTACCCCCTGGCCGCCGTCATCGTCGCCGGCGCCACCCTGATCAGCCTCGCGGGATAAATGACTCGCCGCCCGGGCGCAATGCCGATGTAATCCTTGCCATGCGCATCACCTCGGACACCGTGACCGACGGCATCCGCGAGCAGTCGTTCACCATCGGCGAGATCCCCGGGGTGCTGTGGACGCCCGCCGGCGCCTCAGGGCCCCGTCCGCTGGTCCTGATCGGGCACGGCGGCGGGCAGCACAAGAAGGGGTGGGAGGTCGTCTCCCGCGCCTTCCCCTACGTCACCACCTGCGGCTTCGCGGTCGCCGCGATCGACGCCCCTGGCACCGGCGACCGGCCCGAGCATCCGGAGATCCGGCGGCTCGTCGCGGAGATCCAGGAACGCGAGGCTGCCGGTCTGCCCTTCGGCCCGGCTTGGCCCGCACTGAACGAGACCGTGGCGGCGCAGCTCATCCCCGACTGGCGGACCACCCTGGACGCGCTGCGGAAGCTGGACCACGTCGGCGACCGCCGTCCGGTCGGCTATTACGGCCTGTCAGCGGCCGGCGAGATGGGCATCCGCCTCGTCGCCGCCGAGCCCCGCATCACCGCCGCCGTCCTCGGCCTCGTCGGCAGCGACTGGCTCATCGACACCGCGGCACGGATCACGATCCCGGTCGAGTTCCTGCTCCAGTGGGACGACGACGGCAATCCGCGCGCGTCGGTCATGAGGCTGTTCGAGGCGCTCGGCTCCGCCGAGAAGACCCTGCACGCCAACCCGGGCGGTCACTTCCGGGTGCCGGCCTTCGAGATCGACAGCTCGATCCGGTTCTTCACCCGGCACCTGACCTAGCGATGGACGGCCCGGCGGGCCTCGTACCAGGTCTCGCCGACCGGTTCGCCCGCCATGTTCCAGCTCCACGAGATCGTGGGCGTGATGCGCAGGTAGTGGCCGGGCCCGACCATGCCCACCCGCTCCACCGGCCCGTCCGCCTCCCCATAGACGCGCACGCCCCGCGCCACGAACGGGTCGAAGGACACCATGTCGTCCACGACGAGGGAGACCTTCGTACGGCCCTGGCCGACGTTGCGGAACTTGCGGGTGTGCAGGACGGACTCCCCCGAACCTCCCACCCAGAACAGGCTCCCGTCGAACTCGAAGGCCACCGGAACCACGTCCGGCTGATCATCGGCTGAGACGGTGGCGAGCCTGGCGAGCGGCTGCGACCGCAGGAAAGCGATCTCTTCCTCGGTGAACGACACGACCTATCCCCTCGGACTGCGCAGGATCACGCCAGGTTAGCCGAGCCCTCTGACGATCCTGGCGCGCAAGGAGTGCAGGGCCTGGCGGAGTTCGGCCGGCTCGATGTCGGTGAGGTCGGCGTCGAAGGTGAGCAGCAGGCCGGCGATGCCCGGCCAGGACCAGGCGCCCAGGGCGAGGCGGCAGGTGGTCTCCGTGACGGAGGTGACGATCGACCCGCCGGGAGCGTAGCGGGCGACGGTGGCGGCGGGCAGCGCGAGGGTGGCCGAGCCCCGGCACGGCCAGTCGGCGAGGGCGTCGCCCCGGTCGGGCGCGGTCATGACGAAGGCGACCGGATCGCCGTGCGGGATGTCGCGCCGGTCGAAGGGGGTGTGCGTGGGAGCGTGCGCCTGGATGCGGTCCATGCGCATGGCCCGCCAGCGGCTGCCTTTCAGGTCGAAGGCGACCAGGTACCAGCGTGCCGCCCACACCACGAGGTCGTGGGGTTCGAGCGTGAGCGCGACGGGCCGCTCGCCGTCGCCGGTGTAGTCGACGCGTACGAGGTGCCGCCGGTTGATCGCGCTGCCCACCGCGCGGACGGTCTCGGCGTCGATCGGCGGAGCGGGGAACTCCCAGTAATTACGGGCCGATGAGACGGTGAACGCCTCGGCGTGCAGGCGGCTGCGCGCCGGCATCGCCTGGTGCAGCGTGGCGAGCGCGCGGGCCGCGTTCTCCCTGATGCCGGACAGCACCGCGGGGACGGTCTGCAAAGCGACCGCCGTCGCGACGGCCTGCTCCTCGTCGAACACGACCGGCGGCAGCCGCGCGTCGGGGCCGAGCCGGTAACCGCCGCCCGTGCCGCGCACGGCCTCGATCTCGTACCCGAGCTCCCTGAGCGTGTCGATGTCGCGGCGCACGGTCCGCACCGACGTGCCGAGCCGGGTGGCGAGCTGCTGGGCGGTCAGGGTCGCGCCGATCCCGAAGATGGACAGCAGTTTGAGCGTACGCGCGGAGGTGGCAGCCATGGTTCTCCGATTCTCTCCCCAGTAGTTGCCACTCGGCGGCAACTAGGTCCGCCATGGTTCCGGGTCATGACTGCTCATCGGACTTCGTACGTACCCATGGCGGCGCTGCTCGTGGTGCTGTTCGGGTCCTTCATGGACCTGCTCGACGCGACGATCGTCACCGTCGCCGCGCCGGCGATCTCGCGGGACCTCGGCGCCGACGACGCCCAGATCCAGTGGACGATCGCCGCCTACACCCTCGCCCTGGGCGCGGGCCTGATCACCGGCGGCCGGCTCGGCGACCAGTACGGCCGCAAACGGCTGTTCCTCATCGGCCTGGCCGGGTTCATGGTCACCTCGGCGCTGTGCGCGCTGGCCGCCGACCCGGCGATGCTCATCGGCATGCGGGCCGCGCAAGGACTCACCGGCGGCATCATGGTGCCGCAGGTGTTCGGGATCATCCGGGCCTCGTTCCCTCCGGAGCAGCGGGCCAAGGCGTTCGGCGCGTACGGGGCCGTCCAGGGTCTCGCCTCGGTCGCGGGGCCGCTGCTCGGCGGGCTGCTCGTCGAGGCCGACCTGTTCGGGCTGGGCTGGCGGACGATCTTCTGGATCAACGTGCCCGTCTCCGTCGTGGCCCTCGTCGTCGGCGCGAAGGTGCTGCCCGAGTCCCGCTCCGCCTCGACCGCGCGCCTTGACCTGGCGGGCGCGCTCCTGGCCGCCGCGGGCATCCTGCTCCTGCTGCTGCCGATCATCCAGTCCGAGACGTGGAGCTGGGGCTCCTACGCGCTCCTGGCGGCCGGGGTCGTCGTGCTCGCGATCTTCCTCGCGTACGAGCGCCGCCTCACCGCCCGCGGCGCCGAGCCCGTCTTCGACCCCGCCCTGCTGCGCATCCGCGCCTTCGCCGTCGGCCTGGCCGCTTCCGTGCTGTTCTTCGGCGGCATCGGGCCGTACTTCCTGACCCTCTCGGTCTACCTGCAGAACGGCACCGGCCGCACCGCCCTGGAGGCCGGCCTGGTGATCCTGCCGTACGCGCTCGGCTCGATGGTCACCTCCGGCCTCGGCGTCGCGCTGGCCGCCAGGGCCGGCAGAACGCTGCTGGTCGCCGGCTCGCTCACGATCGCGGCCTCGCACCTCGTCCTGTGGTACGTCGTCAAGGACGGCGACGACCCCGGCTACTGGCTGCTCGCCCTGGCCCTGTTCATCGGCGGTCTCGGGCTCGGGCTGGCCGCACCGATCCTCGTCAACGTCGTCCTGGCCGGCGTCCCAGGCCGCAACGCGGGCGCGGCGGGCGGCGTCCTGTCCACCGTCACCCAGCTCGGCGGCGCCGCCGGCATCGCCGTCCTCGGCACGGTCTTCTTCACCGCGGCCGCCGGCCCGGACGGCTTCAGCCACGCCCTCGCCGTCGTCCTGCTCGCCTCAGCCGCGCTCTACCTGATCACGGCCGTGGTGATGCTGGCACTCCCGAAGACCGCTTAGAGGCCGCCGCCCTCGGTTGGTCGGTCGCCCGCATGCGCTCGATCAAGGCGTGCGGCCGTTGGGCGGCGCGGAAGCTCGGGGTCGCAACCTCGCCGCCGCCCTCGACGGCCTGCGCCCGTCATCGTCCAGCACCGCATGACGCGTCGTCGAAAGCCGGCACGCCTGAGCGCTTCAGCTCCTGGTGGCCGTCAGCCAGCGGCGTACGTCGGACATGGCGGTGCCGTCGCTGTCGGCGTCGATGTCGGCGGCCAGGTCGGCGATGGAGATCTCGGCGAGTGCGCGTGACCAGGCGTCCTGGGCGGCGGCCATGGCGCGGGCGATCGCACACGGTCGTGAGCACTGTTCGGCGGGGATGCCGAGCGGGCCGCGCTGCCTGATCTCGGCGCATCGGTACGCGGGCTCGTCCCCGTCGATGGCCCGCACCACCTCCAGGGCGCTGATCTCCGCGGCGGGCCTGGTGAGGGTGTAGCCGCCGACCTGCCCCATGGTGGAGCGGACGATCCCGGCCCGCGACAGCGCCTGCAGGTGCTTGGCCGTGTACGCCGGCGGCGTGCCGTGGAGCTCGGCCAGTCGTGCCGCCGGCACCGGTTCGTGGCTTTGGCTGAGCGTGACGCAGCTGTGCAACGCCCACTCCACCCCGCTCGACATCTTCATGTCCCCCACCCTACCCATCCCGGACAACAGATATCCGAGTTGTGATATGAACTCGGATAGCAAATATCCGAGAAGAAGGGGCGGAGTAGCCCATGACGCAGACAGCACGGCAATCCAGCCGCACCTCGCTGGGAGTGGCGGCCTTGGCGTTGTTCGTCGCGGCGGCGAACCTGCGACCGGCCATCGCGGCCGTCTCGCCGCTCGTCGACCAGATCCGCGCCGACCTGGATCTGTCGGCGACCGGGGTGTCGCTGCTGACCACCGTCCCGACGCTGGCCATGGGCGTGTGCGCGCCGCTGGCCGCATACGCGGGCCGCCGGTACGGCCTGCAGTCCGGCGTGCTCGCCGGGCTCGTGATCATCGCCCTCGCCACGGCGGCGCGCCTGCTCGGCGAGTCCACCTGGCTCCAGCTGAGCAGCGCGGCCATCGTCGGAGCGGGGATCGCCATCGCCCAGACCCTGCTGCCCGCCGTGGTCAAGACACGCTTCGCCGCCCGCGCAGGGCTGGTCACCGGCCTCTACACCGCCGGGCTCGGCCTGGGCGGCGCGGTGGCGGCCGGAGTGAGCGCGCCGCTGGCCGGCGCCCTCGGCTCCTGGCCGGGAGCGCTCGCGTCGTGGGCGGTGCTCGCGCTGGCGGGCATCGCGCTGTGGTCGGCCGCCAAGGGGCCCCTGGGCCTGGACGACGCCCCCGCCCCCGCCGGGCCCGTGACCCGGCAGATGCCCTGGCGCAGCGGCGTGGCCTGGCACATCACCATGTTGTCGGCCGTCAACTCCGCCCTGTACTACTGCGAGCTGGCCTGGGTGACGCCGCTGCTGCACGACGACGCCGGTCGCGACGCGGCATCCGCCGGAGGCATGCTGACCGTGATGATCTCCATTCAGGTCGTGGCGATGCTGGCCGTACCGGCGCTGCTGGGAGAACGCCAGGGCCCATGGGCGGGCCTGGCGCTCACGATGACGCTGACCGCCGCCGGCTTCCTGGGGCTGGCGTACGCGCCGGACACCGCGACGTGGGTGTGGATCGCGGCGCTCGGCGTGGGACACGGCGGGCTGTTCACGCTGGTGCTGACCCTGCCCGTGCTGGCCGGCCGCGACCCCGGCGAGGCCGGACGGATCAGCGCGATGGCGTTCTTCGTCGGCTACGGCTGCGCCGCGCTGGCCCCCCTTCTGGTGGGCGCGCTGCGCGACGCCACGGGCGACTTCACCCTCGCCTTCAGCGCGCTGGGCGTGCTCGGCCTGCTCATGCTCGTCCCCATAGCCCGCCTGCGCAGCACCGTGGGACGCTGACATGCAGGCCGACCGCGTGACCCTCGAACGTCTCACCGGCCAGGAGACCCTGGCCCGCACCTCCCACCTGGCGAACATCTACCGGGCCGCGTTCGGCGGCCCGCCCTGGCACGAGGACGAGCGCGCCGCCGCCGCCTTCACCGCACGCCTGACAGCCGATGCGCGCCGCCCCGGATTCGCGGCGGTGCTGGCCAGGGATGACGGCGAACCCGTTGGTTTCGGTACGGCATGGCGCACCCCCAGGCCCTTCCCCACGGGCCGCGCCTACGACCTCGTCCGTGCCGAACTCGGTGACGCCGTGGAAACGCTGCTGGTCGGCGCGGTGGAGGTGGACGAACTGGCGGTGAGCCCGCACGCGCGCGGACAGGGCCTCGCGAGAGGAATCCTCGACCTCCTGTGCGGCCGTACCGACCCTTGCTGGCTGCTGACCGCCCCGCACGCGACCGACGCGATCAGGCTCTACGAACGGCTCGGCTGGCGCCGCCTGACCGGGCCGAGGGCGACCATCGTGGTGTTCCTGCGTTCGCCGTGAACGCACTCCTGCCGAGCCTCCCGCCGGGGCCTCGGCTCAGGCTGCCGACCGGAGCCCGGCGGGACGACGCCGGAGAGCGGGGTCGAGCAACGCCGGGGGCTTGTACTCCTGGTCGAGCGCGGTGACGTCGGTGCCCGGCGGGACGATCTTGTCGATCCGGTCGAGGAGGTCGTCGGACAGCTCGACGTCGGCCCCTGCCAGAAGGTCGTCGAGGTGCTCCATGGTGCGCGGGCCGAGGAGCGCGGCGGTGACACCCGGGTGGGCGATGGCGAACGCCATGGCCAGGTGCGTCATGGGCAGGCCGGCCTCCTCGGCGAGCGGGATGAGCTGTTCGACGACGTCGATGCGGCGCTCGTCCGACAGGTGGCGGGAGAACTGGACGCGTTTGAGGTCGTTCGCACCGCCCTTGCGCACCCGGCCGGTCAGCAGGCCCTGGCCGAACGGGCCCCACACCATGACGCCCATACCGTACTCCTGCGCCAGCGGCAGCACCTCCCGCTCGATCCCGCGGTTCAGGATCGAGTACGGCGGCTGCTCGGTGCGGAACCGCTGCAGCCCGGCGCGTTCTGCCGTCCACTGCGCCTGGACGATCATCGAGGCGGGCGCCGTCGAGGTACCGATCACGCGCACCTTGCCCGCCCTGACGAGGTCGGTCAGCACGGAAAGGGTCTCCTCCAGGTCGGTGTCCGGGTCGGGCCGCTGGAGCTGATAGATGTCGATGTAGTCGGTGCCGAGCCGGCGCAGGGAGTTCTCGACGGCTGTGGTGATCCAGCGGCGGGAGGCGCCCTGCTGGTTCGGGCCCTTACCCATCGGCATGCCGACCTTCGTGGCCAGGACCACCTCGTCACGGCGGCCCTTCAAGGCTCTTCCGACGATGTCCTCGGAGTCGCCATATCGGTCGGCGGTGTCGATGAGGTTGATCCCGGCATCCATCGCCTTGTGGATGATCCGGACCGACTCGTCCGGATCATTGCCCATCAGGCTGGCGAACATCAACGTGCCAAGCGCGTAAGGGCTGACCTTGATCCCGGTCCGGCCGAGGTTGCGATACTTCATGAACGTGCTCCTTGGGTCCCGGCGGCGAGTGGTCCCCGCCGGCCGGCACGTCCACCTTCCGCGGACGCGCGGACATCAACCAGTGCCCGCCGCAACCGGTGGACCGGGAGTACCACGACGGGACGCCGGCGGTTGCCCGATACTGGGGAAATGACCGGATCAACGAATCTTGGCAGGGCCCTGCACGCTTGGCGGGATCGTACGAAACCGGCCGAGGTCGGCCTGCCGGACGAGGGAGGCCGGCACGCGCCGGGCCTGCGGGGTGAGGAGCTCGCCCAGCTCACCGGCTTGTCCGTCGACTACATCGTGCAGCTCGAACAGGGCAGGGCGACGAATCCGTCCCCCCAGGTACTGTCCGCGCTGGCTCGGGCGTTGCGGCTGACGGCGGCGGAGCGTGAGCACCTCTTCGTACTCGCCGGTCAGGCGGTGCCGGGCCCCGGGCAGATCTCCGACCATGTGCCGGCCGGCGTCCAGCGCCTGCTGGACCGGCTGACCGGCACCCCGCTGAGCGTGTACGACGCCGCATGGAACCTCATCACGTGGAACCGGTTGTGGGCACTGCTGTTCGGCGACCCGCCCGCGGCACGCGGCTTCGCGAGGAACACGGTGTGGTGGTCCTTTGTGGAACCGCCTGCCGGCTACCCGCAGGCCGTGAGCAGAGAGACAGGCCACCGCACCGCCTTCGTCTCCGACCTGAGAGCGGCGTCGGCCCGCTACCCGAAGGACGCCGGACTGGCCACACTGATCGACGAGCTCCATACCCGAAGCGGCGACTTCACGGCGCTGTGGGACTCCGGCGTGGTAGGCGTGCACGAACCCCTGACCAAGACGGTCCGTCACGCCGGCGTCGGCGAACTCACCCTCGACTGCGACATCCTCGCGGCGCTCGGCGCCGACCTGCGGATCATGGCCTTCAGCGTGGCGGAGGGCAGCGAAACCGCCGAACGCCTGCGCCTCCTGGAGGTCGTCGGCGTCCAGCCCTGACGAACGTGGCCGCGTCCGGAACGGACAGGCGCTTGAGGTCGGGCAGATCAGGCCCTGACGCCCGGCGGTCCCTACCCCCCAAGGAATGTGGATCATGCGACGATCGGAACGGTTATGGCACCTGCTCTACGAGTACGGGTGGACGGAACACTTCAGCGGCGTGTGGGTGACCGAGCTGGACCTGCCCGGTCTGGGGCGTCGTCTGGGGGTGAAGGCCGGTGATGCGCGGCTGTGCGATCGCGCGGCACTCTCGCAGATCCTGCTCGACTCCTATGGTGATGGCGCGACCATCATCTGGGCCGATCGCCTGAACGACGACTGGCTGCAGATCATCGAGCCTCAGGGTGCCGCGTGCAGCACGGCCATGGCGGAGTTGTCCGGCGATGGCGGGCGCGCCGTAGGGGTGGCCTGGGGTCCGGGCGGCGTACGGAATCATGATATGCGGTGGACGGCGAGGAGATCACCAGGTTCAGCGTCACCATCCCCGATCGGCGGTCCGGCCGCGTCCCTGACGCCCTGGACGCTGCCGCCCAGGGTCTGCTCTTCGACCTGGACGACTCAGGTTGGCCTACGGACCCGGAGTTGCCGCCGGCTTGGACCGCCTTCGAGGGGTGGTTCATCGCCCTCCAGGAAGGCGGGGGCGTGGAGGGCGACCTGGAAGGCCAGGAACCGCTCCCACCGGAATTCGCCACCCTCTATGCGTGGTCGCTCAACGGTTACCATCCCGCCCTGGCGACCAGCATCACCTCAACACTGACACTCATCGGCAGGATCACCGGCAACGAGATCGACCGCGAGTGGCTGGACGGCAGCCACCCCTGCATGTCCATCCCTTGGAAGAAGTGAGGCTCGTGGCGGCGCCCTTGCGCCGGCGGCCACGACCCACCGCCTACGCGGCACCGCCGGTACCTGGTCCGTCTCCCCTTGTGCACGTGAAGACGCGGAAGAGGATGGTGTCGGCTATGTGGCGATGTGCTCCGGACGGACGCCCATGCCGATGAAACGTCCCAGGAGGTGGCGCAGCGGCGGCAGCGTTCGAAACGCTGTGAAGATCGGGGGCGCGTGCTGGGTGGTGTCGTCGCCCAGGTCCTTGGGATAGAGGTCGCGCAGGATGCCGAGCTGGAAGGCCTGGGTGATCCTCGCGGCGCGTTCTCTTCGTGCCTGCACCCGGGCCAGGTCGGCGTCTTGTGGTTCGCCGCCCCGGCCGAGAAGCGGGCCCAGCAGGTTGGCGGTGGCCACCGCGTCCTGCACGGCCAGGTTGATGCCCACGCCACCTGCGGGCGACATGGCGTGGGCGGCGTCACCGATGCAGAGCAGCCCTGGCCGGTGCCAGCGTGTCAGCCGGTCCACCCGGACGCTCAGGTGGTGCACCGCCTCCCAGTCTTGGAGATGTTCCACGCGGTCGCGCAGGGCGGGCGCCAGGTGCGCCACCCGCTCCTGGAACGCCGGCAGTCCTGCGGCCTTGAGCTCCCCGAAGGCGTTCGCCGGGATCGCGTAGGCCATCTGCCAGTAGTCGCCACGGTCGATGGAGATCAGTGCCCCCTTGCCGCCCTGGAAGAAGGGCACTCGGTCCTGTGGGCGGCGGGGCAGGTGGAACCACAGCACGTCCATGGGGGGTGAAGAGCTGACGGGGGTGAGGCCGGCGCGGGCTCGTACGGTGGAGTGGCGGCCGTCGGCCCCGATCACCAGGTCGGCCCGCACCTCCACGGGGCCGTCCTCGGTGTCGGCCAGGACGCCGGTCACCCGCCCCTGGTCGGTGAGCAGCTCCGTGGCCCGGGTACGGCGCAGCAGCCGGAAGGACGGATACGCGGTGGCCTTGCCGGCCAGAAAGTCCAGCACGTCCCACTGCGGCATGAACGCGATGTAGGGGCAGCGCACCTTTAACCGGCTGAAGTCGGCGAAGGTGACGTCCCGGCCGCCCATGTTGACCGACACCTGCGGCAGCTTGGTGTGCGGCAGGTTCAGGAACTCCTCGATCCAGCCCAGCTCCGCGATCAGTTCCAGGGTGGAGGGATGGACGGTGTCGCCGCGGAAGTCACGCAGGAAGTCCGCGTGCTTCTCCAGTACGATCACCTCCACGCCGTGACGGGCCAGCAGCAGCCCGGCCATCATGCCCGCGGGGCCGCCCCCGACGACACAACACTGTGCGCGCATCTCATCCTTCTTCCGGAAAAAGCAGCCCGACCAGGGCCGCAACGTTGACGGGGGTGCCCAGCCGCCGGTTGACGGCGACGGTGGCGAACAGGGTCCTGGCGGCCGTGACCGTGTCGTGCGGGCGCAGCTCGCCGGCATCGATCCGTTCGGCAAGGAAATCGCCGATGAGCCGCTGGCCCTCACCGACCAGCGCCGCCAGCGGCGCGCGGGCCTGGGCGGAGCTGAAGAACACGGCCATCAGCTCGGCGTTGTCGGCCAGCAGCCGATCGAACGCCTCCAGCAGCTCGGCCAGCACCACGACAGCCGGCCGGGTGTCGTGGTGCTGTACCCGCAGCTCCCGCAGCCGTGGCAGGAAGCCCCGCTCGGACAGCAGCGTCTCCACCATCGCCTCCTTGCTGTCGAAGTAGCGATACAGCAGGCCCGGTGTCACCTCGGCGGCCTGGGCCACATCCTTGATCGTGGCCCCGTCCACACCCTTGTCGGCGAACACCCGCAAGGCCGCGTCCAGCAGTTGCTCCCGGCGCCATACCGCCTGCTCGCTTCGAGTCCTTGCCACTATCCGCTCCCATTGAGTAAACGTTTATTCAACGTATCACGCAATTCGTCCTGTCGTACGGCACCGGACGCTCGCGCGTTCGCGTGGTCACCACCTCGGGCGCGGCCTCCAGCCAGGATCAGCCCCATCCCCGGCGGGCCAGGGACGTGAACGGCACGGAGCCACCATGGTCATCTAGCTCGTCAACGTTCGATGGGCCGGGGCGTTCCTGGAGGGGGACTGTAAAACTAACGGCGGATCTGATGATCAAGGAAGAGACGCGTGATGTCCGAGACCGCCGTGGAGTCGCTGTCCATGAACGAACTGCCTGCCGAGCCGGACCGATCGATGACGGACGAGCAGCTGATCTCGATGCTCGTGACCCGGGCCCGTAGTGAGGGGCTGCAGCTGACCGGTGAGGGCGGGCTGCTGCAGCAGCTGACCAAACGGGTGCTGGAGTCGGCTCTGGAAGGCGAGATCACCGATCACCTCGGCTATGACCGGCACGACCCGGCCGGGAAGAACAGCGGCAACAGCCGCAACGGCAGCCGCACCAAGACCGTGGTGACCGACGTCGGCCCGGTCGAGGTGCGGGTGCCGCGTGATGTGGCGGGCACCTTCGAGCCGCAGCTGGTGCGCAAGCGGCAGCGCCGGCTGTCCGGCGTGGACGAGATGGTCCTGTCCCTGTCGGCCAAGGGGCTCACCCATGGGGAGATCTCCGCTCACCTGGCGGAGGTGTACGGGGCGAACGTGTCCAAGCAGACCATCTCCACCATCACCGACAAGGTCATGGACGGCATGGCCGAATGGCAGAACCGGCCGCTCGATCGCGTGTACCCGGTCCTGTTCGTGGACGCGATCAACGTGAAGATCAGGGATGGTCACGTCGCCAACCGGCCCATCTACCTGGTCATGGCGGTCACCGTCGAAGGGCACCGTGACATCCTGGGCATCTGGGCCGGCGACGGCGGCGAGGGCGCCAAGCACTGGCCGGCGGTGCTGACCGAGCTGAAGAACCGCGGCGTGGACGATGTGCTCATGCTGGTCTGCGACGGGCTCAAGGGCCTGCCGCAAGCGGTGGAGACGGTCTGGCCTCGCACGATCGTGCAGACCTGCGTGATCCATCTGCTGCGCAACTCGTTCCGCTACGCCGCCCGGCAGGACTGGGACAAGATCGCACGCGCTCTCAAGCCCGTCTACACCGCCCCGACCGAAGACTCGGCGCTGGAGCGGTTCTATGAGTTCTGCGAGACCTGGGGGAAGAAGTACCCGGCGATCGTGCGCCTGTGGGAGACCAGCTGGGCCGAGTTCGTGCCCTTCCTGGCCTTCGACGTCGAGATCCGCAAGGTCATCTGCTCCACCAACGCCATCGAAAGTGTCAACGCCCGCATCCGCAAGGCCGTGCGAGCCCGTGGCCACTTCCCCAACGAGACCGCCGCCCTGAAGTGCGTGTTCATGGCCCTGATGAGCCTCGATCCCACCGGGCAGGGCCGCAAGAGATGGACCATGCGCTGGAAAGCGCCCTTGAACGCCTTCCAGATCGCCTTCGAAGGCCGCCTCACTCCTGCCAACCTCTGACCACTTCAACAACCAAGATCAGCCGTTAAGTTGACACTCCCTCAGGCGCCCTGGCCGAGCAGCGCAACTTCGAAATCCGCGGTGGCCCACGCCAACAGGCCAAGGTCAACCACGGACGCCCACTGCTGTCCGACGCCGACAAGGTCCTGATCGCCATCGTCTATCTCCGCCAGATCTGCTCCCAGCGCGTCCTGTCGGAGATGCTCGAGATCAGCCAGCCCTCG